>NZ_JBMDJL010000005.1:0-302905 GCF_057809175.1 Pseudomonas sp. FG43 | reverse complement strand
CCGACATCACTACAGGGTTTGTCGCCCGCTTCCCCAACAAGGACCTGTTCGAGCAATACCTGCAATTCCTGCACTCGGTCCTGCCACCCACGGCCGAGTTCATGGAAAAAGATTGGGAGTGGTGAAGGAATCGGCGAGTGAAGTACCTAATATTCGTTTTGGGAATAACCAAATGAATAAATGAGATTTATGGATATAAAAAACTACTGTTAATGTCACTCCATTACGGCGGTTTTCGCCTCATGAACATTCAATACCCAGCAAAGGAGCGCCCCATGCGCACTCTCATCTTGCGTCGAGGCCTGGCCGCTCTGTTTGCCGCAGCAGTCGCTTTGGGGGCCATTACCCAAGCCCAGGCTGAAGACCTTCGTATCGGTTATCAGAAATACGGCACCCTGGTGGTGCTCAAGGCCAAAGGCTCCCTCGAGAAGCGTCTGGCCGAGCAAGGCGTGAAAGTGCAGTGGACCGAATTTCCGGGCGGCCCTCAGTTGCTGGAAGGATTGAATGTCGGCTCCATCGATTTTGGCGTGACGGGCGAGACGCCTCCGGTCTTCGCGCAGGCTGCCGGCGCGGACCTGCTTTACGTTGCCTATGAGCCGCCAGCGCCTACCAGCGAGGCGATTCTGGTGCCCAAGGATTCACCGATCACTTCGGTCAAAGACCTCAAAGGCAAGAAAGTCGCCCTTAACAAGGGTTCCAACGTTCACTACCTGCTGGTGCGTGCGCTGGAAGACGCTGGCCTGAAATACACCGATATCCAGACCGTATTCCTGCCGCCTGCCGATGCGCGTGCCGCTTTCGAGCGTGGCAGTGTCGATGCCTGGGTCATCTGGGACCCTTACCAGGCCGCAGCCGAACAGCAATTGCAGGCACGTACGCTGAGGAACGGTACCGGTATCGCTGATAACCATCAGTTCTATCTGGCCACCAAGCCTTACGCGCAAAAGAACCCGAAAGTGATCCAGGCCCTTGTCGAAGAAGTTCGAGCAGTGGGCGAATGGTCTCAGGCTCACCCTGAGGAAGTGACCAAACAGGTTGCGCCGTTGTTGGGCCTGCCGGCTGACATCACTCTGACTTCGGTGAAACGCCAAGGCTACGGCGCGCTGTTTATCACGCCTCAGGTCGTCGACGCCCAGCAGAAAATCGCTGACACCTTCTACCAGCTCAAGCTGATTCCCAAACCACTGCGTATTGCTGATGTGATCTGGACACCTCCCGCTGCTGTAGCGAAAGCACAGTGATTGGCAGGCCCTTCGAGGAGACAACTCCATGAGCCTTAGTGCTTTGCAACGAACCATTCACAGACTGGCGCCTTGGGCACTTCCAGTCTTGCTGTTGGCGATCTGGCAACTGTCGGTCAGCGCTGGCTGGCTGTCTACACGCATTCTGCCCGCGCCAAGTGCGGTGATCGAGGCGGGCGTCAATCTGATTGCCAGTGGTGAAATCTGGACTCACCTGGCTATCAGCGGCTGGCGTGCCGGTATCGGTTTCGCCATCGGCGGCGGTATCGGTCTGATCCTGGGTTTCATCACCGGCCTCACCAAATGGGGTGAGCGCTTGCTGGACAGCTCGGTACAGATGATCCGTAACGTGCCGCACCTGGCGCTGATTCCACTGGTCATCCTGTGGTTCGGTATCGATGAGACCGCGAAGATTTTCCTGGTAGCGCTGGGCACCTTGTTCCCTATCTACCTGAATACGTACCACGGTATTCGCAACATCGACCCTGCGCTGGTGGAAATGTCCCGCAGTTATGGCCTGTCGGGCTTCAGCCTGTTCCGTCATGTGATTCTGCCGGGCGCCATGCCTTCGATCCTTGTAGGTGTGCGCTTTGCTCTGGGCTTCATGTGGTTGACGCTGATCGTGGCCGAAACCATCTCGGCCAGTTCCGGTATCGGTTATCTGGCCATGAATGCCCGTGAATTCCTGCAAACCGACGTCGTGGTACTGGCCATCGTGTTGTATGCCGTACTTGGCAAACTGGCCGATCTGGCGGCGCGTGGTCTGGAGCGTGTGTGCCTGCGCTGGCATCCGGCCTATCAAGTAAGCAAAGGCGGTGCAGCATGACAAGTCTGAAACAACAACCTCCGCATTTGCTGCGTGGCATCCCGCTGGCGATTCAGGACCTGAAGAAAGCTTTCGGTTCCCGTGTCGTACTCAAGGACATTGACCTGCATATCCCGGCCGGTCAGTTCGTGGCCGTGGTCGGTCGCAGTGGCTGCGGCAAAAGTACCCTGCTGCGCCTGCTGGCTGGTCTGGACAAGCCTACCGAGGGTCAGTTGCTGGCAGGTTCCGGTGCGTTGGCCGATGCCCGCGAAGACACCCGCCTGATGTTCCAGGAAGCGCGTTTGCTGCCCTGGAAAAAGATCATCGATAACGTCGGCCTTGGCCTGAGCGGTGACTGGCGTCCACAAGCGCTTGAAGCGCTGGAGGCAGTGGGCCTGGCCGAGCGCGCCGATGAATGGCCTGCTGCTTTATCCGGCGGTCAGAAGCAGCGCGTTGCTCTGGCGCGGGCGTTGATCCACAAGCCACGTCTGCTGTTGCTTGATGAGCCGCTGGGCGCGCTGGATGCCTTGACCCGTATCGAGATGCAGCAACTGATCGAAAACCTGTGGCGCAAGCATGGCTTCACTGTGCTGCTGGTGACCCATGATGTCAGCGAGGCAGTCGCCATTGCCGACCGCGTGATCCTTATCGAAGAAGGCCGCATTGGGCTGGACCTTCTGGTCGACCTGCCACGTCCTCGCGCTCGTGGCTCGCATCGCCTTGCTGCGCTGGAAACCGAAGTGCTCAACCGCGTGCTTTCCCTTCCGGGATCGCCGCCGGAACCCGAACCCGTTTCACCGTTGCCCACGCAATTGCGTTGGGCCAATTAACCCCGATCCCACAAAAGGAAGGCATACCATGACTATCAAAGCGATTAACGTGCGCAACCAGTTCAAAGGCACCATCAAGGAAATCGTCCAGGGTGACGTGCTGTCTGAAATCGACGTACAGACCGCTTCCGGTATCGTGACTTCGGTCATCACCACCCGCTCTGTAAAAGAGCTGGAGCTGGCCGTGGGCAGCGAAGTGATTGCATTCGTGAAGTCCACCGAGGTGTCGATCGCCAAGCTGTGATCTTCAGTGACACCCAGCCCCGGACGGTGCAGACCCTCCGGGGTTTTTACGTCCTGATCAAAGAGGCTGAGGCCTTTTTGGCAGGAATGGCGGCAGGTACAGCCCCAGATAGGTGTCGAACACCCGCATGCCTTCTTCGGCCATGCGTGGCGTGATCTGGTCGTGCAGTTGTATCGAGCGGGCGTAGACACGGTCGCCCAGTTCCATCGCCAGGGCGAATACATCCACATCGTCCGGCAGTGCCGGTATCGGGAAATGGCGGTTGAACACTTCAAGCATCAGGTGACCCAGTTCGATGTCGTGCTGGCGGTCGGCCTGATTGATTTCGGTCAGGCCATGCTGGGCAAGGATCAACTGGCGTGCGGCGGCATCGGCGTTATAGATGTTGAGCATGCGCAATTCCACCTGGCGTGACAGATCGCGCCAGTCCTTGAGCTGGTCATGATCGATAGGCGCCTGCAACGATGCCCGGAAGGCTGCATGGATATCGGCGGTCAGGGCCTCAAGCAATGTCGGGACGCTGGCAAAGAAGTGGTAGACAGAAGAGGGCGGTATCTCCGCGCGCTCGGCCACGCTGTAGATCGACAGGCTGGCCACTCCTTCGGTAGCGAGCAAGGTGCGTGCAGCATCGAGAATCGAATCGATTCGTGCCTGGCTGCGTGCTCGGGGTTTGCGAAGGGCGACGGTGCGGGTCATGGGGTGCTCTCGGGGGGGCGGCGGGGCTGCGGCATTGTACAGTGGCGTCTCTTTTAAGGTCTTCGCGAATAAATTCGCTCCAACAGTGAAAACCCCTGTTGGAGCGAATTTATTCGCGAAGAAAAACAAAAACGCCGCATGACCCTAAGGCTTGCGGCGCTTTGTGCAGCGGTCTGGATCAGACCGTATGCAGGTACCAGTTGTACTCAAGATCGGAGATGGAGTGCTCGAACTCCTCCAGCTCGCTCTCTTTGCAGGCCACGAAGATATCGATGTATTTCGGATCGATGTACTTGGCCATGACTTCGCTGTCGTCCAGCTCGCGCAGTGCGTCGCGCAGGTTGTTCGGCAGGCTTTGCTCGTGCTGCTCGTAGGAGTTGCCTTCCACCGGAGCGCCCGGCTCGATTTTGTTGGTCAGGCCGTGATGCACGCCTGCCAGCACCGAAGCCATCAACAGATACGGGTTGGCATCGGCACCGGCAACGCGGTGTTCGATACGCACGGCATCGGCCGAACCGGTTGGCACGCGCAGCGCAACGGTACGGTTGTCCAGGCCCCAGGTCGGGGAGTTGGGTACATAGAACTGGGCACCGAACCGGCGATACGAGTTGACGTTCGGGCAAAGAAACGCCATTTGTGCCGGTAGGGTCTCGAGCACACCGCCGATCGCATGACGTAATGCGGCGTTCTGCTCGGGATCCTCGCTGGTGAAGATGTTCTTGCCATCACGATCCAGGATCGAGATGTGGACGTGCAGACCATTGCCCGCCTGACCCGGATAGGGCTTGGCCATGAAGGTCGTGTCCATTTCGTGGTCGTAGGCGATGTTTTTGATCAGGCGCTTGAGTAGAACCGCGTAATCGCATGCCTTGATCGCATCGGCGACGTGATGCAGGTTCACTTCAAACTGGGCCGGGGCGCTTTCCTTGACGATGGCGTCGGCCGGAATGCCTTGCTCTTTTGCACCTTCCAGAATGTCCTGGAGGCAATCGACATATTCGTCCAGATCGTCGATCAGGTAGACCTGTGTCGAGTGCGGGCGTTTGCCCGAGATCGGCGAACGTGGCGGTTGTGGGCGACCATTCACGTTCTCCTGGTCGATCAGGTAGAACTCCAGCTCGAAGGCTGCGCAGATGGTCAGGCCCATTTCGTCGAATTTGGCTACTACCTGACGCAGGACTTCACGCGGGTCGGCGAAGAAGGGGTCGCCTTCGAGTTCGTGCATGGTCATCAGCAGCTGTGCCGTAGGGCGCTTCTGCCAAGGCTCGTTGCACAGGGTATCGGGGATTGGATAACAGATTCGGTCAGCATCACCGATATCCAGGCCCAGACCGGTGCTTTCCACCGTGGAGCCATTGATGTCCAGGGCAAATAAAGAGGCAGGCAGGTTGATGCCCTTCTCGTAAACCTTATGGAGGCTGGTGCGTTCTATGCGTTTGCCACGCACCACACCATTCATATCTGCAATCAGAAGGTCAACGTACAGAACCTCAGGATGTTCCTTAAGGAACGCGTTCGCTTCGTTGAGCTGAACGGCACGCGGGGGTACCGACATGATGCAACACCTTTGTTGTTAAAAATATCAATCATCGAGCATTACGGGTTTCAGTCAATCCGAAAGCCTTGATGAAGTCAATAGAGCCTTTTGTTGCCCTAAAACTGCGCCATATAGCCATTTTTGCCGCTATTTGGGGCGCGTATTCCTTGTTTCGAGCAGTGCTGAGTCAAGATCAGGAAGGCCCGTATTCTATTTTTATCGGGGCGTTGTATAAAAAAATGAACAAGGCTAAGCTCGATTGCAACCCACAGAGCAATAAAACCGGGGGTTCAATGCCTTGCCTTCCCTTGATCGACTCTACACCCCGCGCAATACAGAGCGGTCATCATGCCTGCCATATCAGTATCTTTAATGGCCTGTCGTCGAATCTGACAAGACTCTGTGTGCGACCCGACAGCACTGTCATGAGTTCCAGTCATACTGGACATCTGCTCTGTGCTGCACCACCTTTCGATATCGAACATTATCACTATAGCGGCCCGATCAGCGTTACAGATGCCACCTTACCGCTTATTCGTGCCTGCCGAAACGAGTTGTACAACGTGACGCCGATGCGTCGGAAAAACGCCTGATTGCGATCAGGACACGACAACCCCTGAGGTATTTATGAGTACCAACCTCGACCAGCTCACCGATTGGTTGAAAGAACACAAGATCACCGAAGTCGAATGCATGATGTCCGACCTCACCGGGATCACCCGTGGCAAGATCTCGCCGACCAACAAGTTCATTGCCGAAAAAGGCATGCGCCTGCCTGAAAGCGTGCTGCTGCAGACGGTAACTGGCGACTACGTAGAAGACGACATCTACTACGAGCTGCTGGACCCGGCAGATATCGACATGATCTGTCGCCCGGACCAGAACGCGGTGTATCTGGTGCCCTGGGCCATCGAGCCTACTGCGCAGGTCATTCACGACACCTACGACAAGCAAGGCAATCCCATCGAGCTGTCGCCGCGCAATGTCCTGAAAAAAGTCCTCAAGCTTTATGCCGATCAAGGCTGGCAGCCCATTGTTGCGCCGGAGATGGAGTTTTACCTGACCAAGCGCAGCGATGACCCTGATTATCCGTTGCAGCCGCCTGTCGGGCGCTCGGGGCGCCCTGAAACCGGGCGGCAGTCGTTCTCTATAGAAGCCGCCAACGAATTCGACCCGCTATTCGAAGATGTCTACGACTGGTGCGAGCTGCAGAACCTGGATCTGGACACCCTGATCCACGAAGACGGCACGGCGCAGATGGAAATCAACTTCCGTCATGGCGATGCCTTGTCGCTGGCTGACCAGATCCTGGTATTCAAGCGCACCATGCGTGAAGCCGCGCTCAAGCATGACGTGGCCGCCACCTTCATGGCCAAGCCCATGACCGGCGAGCCAGGCAGTGCGATGCACTTGCACCAGAGCATCATCGACATCAAGACCGGCAAGAACATCTTCTCCAACGACGACGGGACCATGAGCCAGTTGTTCCTGAACCACGTCGGTGGTTTGCAGAAGCTTATCCCCGAGCTGTTGCCGCTGTTTGCACCCAACGTCAACTCGTTCCGCCGCTTCCTGCCGGACACCTCTGCCCCCGTAAACGTCGAATGGGGTGAAGAGAACCGCACGGTGGGCTTGCGTGTGCCGGATGCCGTGCCGCAGAACCGTCGCGTGGAAAACCGCCTGCCGGGCGCCGATGCCAACCCTTATCTGGCGATTGCTGCGAGCCTGTTGTGCGGCTTCATCGGCATGGTTGAAGGGCTGAACCCGAGTGCGCCGGTGGTCGGGCGCGGTTACGAGCGACGCAACCTTCGTCTGCCGCTGACCATCGAGGATGCGCTGGAGCGGATGGAAAACAGCAAGACCATCGAAAAGTACCTGGGCAAGAAGTTCATCGTCGGCTACGTGGCGGTCAAGCGTGCCGAGCACGAGAACTTCAAGCGCGTGATCAGTTCGTGGGAGCGGGAGTTTCTGCTCTTCGCTGTTTAAGCCCTGCAGACGCCGCAGAACCTGCTGTGGCGTCTTGTCATCGAACCCGGACATAGGAACGCTGCATGAGTGCCAAGAACCCTCAAACCCTGGAATGGCAAGCCTTGAGCAGCGAGCACCATCTGGCACCATTCAGCGACTACAGACAGTTGAAAGATAAAGGCCCGCGCATCATCACGCGCGCCGAAGGCGTTTATCTGTGGGACAGCGAAGGCAACAGGATTCTGGACGGCATGTCCGGCCTGTGGTGCGTCGCCATCGGCTATGGACGTGAAGAGCTGGTGGAAGCTGCCAGCAAACAGATGCGCGAGCTGCCTTATTACAACCTGTTCTTCCAGACGGCCCATCCTCCGGTGCTGGAGCTGGCCAGGGCCATTTCCGAAATCACGCCTGCGGGCATGAGTCATGTGTTCTTTACCGGCTCAGGCTCCGAAGGCAACGACACCATGCTGCGCATGGTCCGCCATTACTGGGCAATCAAAGGCCAGCCCAATAAAAAAACCATCATCAGCCGGGTCAATGGCTATCACGGCTCGACCGTTGCCGGTGCCAGCCTGGGCGGCATGACCTACATGCACGAGCAGGGCGATCTGCCGATCCCGGGTGTGGTGCATATTCCCCAACCGTACTGGTTTGGTGAAGGCGGCGACATGACGCCTGACGAGTTCGGTATCTGGGCTGCCGAGCAACTGGAGAAGAAGATTCTCGAACTGGGCGTGGAAAATGTCGGGGCGTTCATTGCCGAGCCGATTCAGGGCGCGGGCGGTGTGATCGTCGCGCCGGATAGCTACTGGCCGAAGATCAAGGAAATCCTGGCCAGGTACGACATCCTGTTCGTGGCCGATGAGGTGATTTGTGGCTTCGGTCGTACAGGTGAGTGGTTCGGTAGCGATTTCTACGGCCTCAAGCCGGACATGATGACCATCGCCAAGGGCCTGACCTCGGGGTATGTGCCGATGGGCGGCCTCGTCGTACGCGATGAAATCGTCGCAGTGCTTAATGAAGGCGGCGACTTCAACCATGGTTTTACCTATTCCGGGCATCCTGTGGCGGCGGCTGTTGCGCTGGAAAACATCCGTATCCTGCGCGAAGAGAAAATCGTCGAAAGGGTTAAAGCGGAAACGGCACCATACTTGCAAAAGCGACTGCGCGAGTTGAACGATCATCCCCTGGTAGGAGAGGTTCGGGGTGTTGGTCTGCTGGGTGCAATCGAGCTGGTGAAAGACAAGACCACTCGTGAGCGTTATGCCGACAAGGGCGTTGGCATGATTTGCAGAACCTTTTGTTTCGACAATGGCCTGATCATGCGGGCCGTGGGCGATACCATGATCATTGCGCCACCGCTGGTCATCAGTCTTGCGCAAATCGATGAGTTGGTTGAAAAGGCTCGCAAGTGCCTGGATTTGACTCTGGCAGCACTGTAGGAGCGGATTTATCCGCGAAAGCTTCGCGAATGAATTCGCTACGACGGGAATTCCTGGGTTGTGTGGTGAAAGTTGGCTTGAAAGCGCGAACCGGAACTTGCCAGACTAATGGCTAGAAGCCGCTAATCTAACGGTCAGTGATAGAACATTGGAGCTGTACGCATGAAAAAATTTGGCAAGACCCTCCTCGCCTTGTCCCTCATGGGCGTTGTGGCCGCAACTGCGCAGGCCGATGACAAAGTGCTGCACGTTTATAACTGGTCCGATTACATCGCACCGGACACCGTTGCCAAATTCGAGAAAGAGTCCGGCATCAAGGTGGTCTACGACGTTTTCGACAGCAACGAAACACTGGAAGCCAAGCTGCTGGCGGGCAAGTCCGGTTATGACATCGTTGTGCCGTCCAACAATTTCCTGGCCAAGCAGATCAAGGCTGGCGTCTATCAGGAACTGGACAAGTCCAAGCTGCCCAACTACGGCAACCTGAACAAGGACCTGCTCAAGGCCGTTTCGGTCAGCGACCCGGGCAACAAGCACGCTTTCCCGTACATGTGGGGCTCGATCGGTATCGGCTTCAACCCCGAGAAGGTCAAGGCTGCTCTGGGTGCCGATGCGCCGGTCAATTCCTGGGATCTGCTGTTCAAGCCTGAAAACGCAGCCAAGCTGAAGTCCTGCGGTATCAGCTTCCTCGATTCGCCAACCGAAATGTTGCCGATCGCCCTGCATTACCTTGGCTACCCGACCGACTCCCAGGACAAGAAGCAACTCGCCGAAGCCGAGGCGCTGTTCCTGAAGATTCGTCCTTCGATTGCCTACTTCCACTCCTCCAAGTACATCTCCGACCTGGCCAACGGCAACATCTGTGTAGCGGTCGGCTACTCGGGTGATATCTATCAGGCCAAGGCGCGTGCGGAAGAAGCGGGTGGCAAGGTCAAGGTCAGCTACAACATTCCGAAAGAAGGTGCTGGCAGCTTCTTTGACATGGTCGCCATTCCCAAGGATGCCGAGAACGTCGACGGCGCCTACAAGTTCATGACCTTCCTGATGAAGCCGGAAATCATGGCTGAAATCACCAACGAAGTACGTTTCCCGAACGGTAACTCGGCAGCGACTGCGCTGGTCAACAAGGAAATCACCAGCGATCCGGGTGTCTATCCACCTGCAGACGTACAGGCCAAGCTCTATGCAATTGCTGACTTGCCTGCTGCTACCCAGCGGATCCTGACCCGCAGCTGGACCAAGATCAAATCGGGCAAGTAACCGCCTTCCGGTAGGAGCGAATTCATTCGCGAAGCTCTTTTCATTCAATGCAATTGCGGCGTCTGAACAAGAGCTTTCGCGGATGAATCCGCTCCTGCGGGCGGTGTGTCATATAAAGTTCTTTGCGATTTGCAGTCATCAACGGTAAGTTGCCGACCCATTTTTCAGCTCACCGATACGGGCGCCAGACCCCATACTGAAAAGGATTGTTTACGTGTCTATTTCTTTATTGGCCAAATCGATGCTCGCTGTTGCGGTTCTGGCAATGGCTACCGGTGCTCAGGCTGAGTCCACCGTACACATCTACAACTGGTCCGATTACATCGGCAAGACCACTCTGGCGGATTTTGAAACCACGACCGGCATCAAGCCGTTGTACGACGTATTCGACTCCAACGAAACCCTGGAAGCCAAGCTGCTGGCCGGGCGTACCGGTTACGACGTGGTAGTGCCGTCCAACCATTTCCTGGGCAAGCAGATCAAGGCTGGAGCGTTCCAGAAGCTCGACAAGTCGCTGTTGCCCAACTACAAGAACCTCGATCCTGCGCTGCTCAAGCGTCTGGAGAAGAACGATCCGGGCAACCAGTACGCCGTGCCTTATCTGTGGGGCACCAATGGCATCGGTTATAACGTCGAGAAGGTAAAGGCAGCGCTGGGTGTCGACAGGATCGACTCCTGGTCCGTGCTGTTCGAGCCCGAAAACATCAAGAAACTCTCCAGTTGCGGCGTGGCGTTCCTCGATTCAGCCGATGAAATGATTCCGGCCATGCTCAACTACATGGGCCTGGACCCCAACAGCATCAAGGAAGCCGATTACAAGAAGGCTGAAGCCAAGCTGTTGGCGGTACGTCCTTATGTCACCTATTTCCATTCATCCAAATACATTACCGATCTGGCCAACGGCGATATCTGCGTTGCGGCCGGTTTTTCGGGCGATGTCTTCCAGGCTCGCGACCGTGCAGAAGAGGCGGGCAAAGGCGTGAAGATTGCCTACGCGATTCCCAAGGAGGGCGGCAATCTCTGGTTCGACATGCTGGCTATCCCGGCTGACTCCAGAAACGTCAAGCAAGCCAGCGCCTTCATCAACTATCTGCTTGATCCTGCGGTGATCGCCAAAGTCAGTGATGAAGTCGGTTATGCCAACCCGACACCGGCGTCCGGTGATCTGATGGATCAGGACATTCGCACCGATGAAGCGGTCTACCCGCCTCAGGAAGTGCTGGACAGGCTGTTCGTGAATAGTGAGTTGCCACCCAAGGTGCAACGTTTGATGACCCGCAGCTGGACCAAGGTCAAGTCGGGGAAATAAAAAATCCAGCGCCCGACCGCACGGGTCGGGCTGCATACCTATTTGTTGGGAGTTTCACCCATGCCAGTTGCCTCCGGCGCCTACAAGAAAGCCATCGAAGGCGGTCAGCAACCCACAGAGGTTCTGGTCAGGATCGATCGAGTCACGAAAAAGTTCGACGAGACGGTTGCCGTGGACGATGTGTCCCTGCAAATCAACAAGGGCGAGATCTTCGCCCTGCTCGGCGGTTCCGGGTCAGGCAAGTCCACATTGCTGCGCATGCTGGCCGGTTTCGAGCGCCCGACCGAGGGGCGTATCTTCCTGGACGGCGTCGACATCACCGACATGCCGCCCTACGAACGTCCGATCAACATGATGTTCCAGTCCTACGCGCTGTTCCCGCACATGACCGTGGCCGACAACATCGCCTTCGGCCTCAAGCAGGACAAGCTGCCCAAGGAAGAAATCGAGGCCCGTGTGGCCGAGATGCTCAAGCTGGTACACATGACCCAGTACGCCAAGCGCAAGCCGCATCAGCTTTCCGGTGGCCAGCGTCAGCGCGTGGCCTTGGCCCGCTCGCTGGCCAAGAAGCCCAAGTTGCTGCTGCTCGACGAGCCCATGGGCGCGCTGGACAAGAAGCTGCGTTCGCAGATGCAACTGGAGCTGGTGGAGATCATTGAGCGCGTTGGCGTGACCTGTGTGATGGTGACCCACGATCAGGAAGAGGCCATGACCATGGCCGCACGCATCGCGATCATGCACCTGGGCTGGATCGCCCAGATCGGCAGCCCTATCGACATCTACGAAACGCCTACCAGCCGACTGGTCTGCGAGTTCATCGGCAGCGTCAATCTGTTCGAGGGCGAGGTGATCGAGGACATGGAAGGCTATGCGCTGATTCGGAGTCCTGACCTTGAGCGCCAGATCTATATCGGGCACGGCGTGACCACGTCGGTGGAAGACAAGCACATCACGTATGCACTGCGCCCGGAAAAACTGCTGATCACCACTGAACAGCCGACCTTCGAGCACAACTGGTCGCGCGGCAAGGTACATGACATCGCCTATCTGGGCGGCCACTCGGTATTCCATGTCGAGTTGCCCGGCGGCAAGCTGGTGCAGTCCTTCGTCGCCAACGCCGAGCGCCAGGGTACCCGACCCACCTGGGGCGATGAAGTCTACGTGTGGTGGGAAGACGACAGCGGCGTGGTACTGCGCTCATGAAAATCCGCAAGATCAAACGTGCGCTCCAGCGCATCACGCCCAATGGCCGGCAACTGGTCATTGGTGCGCCGTTTCTCTGGCTGTTTCTGTTTTTCGCCTTGCCGTTCCTGATCGTTCTCAAGATCAGCTTCGCCGAGGCGGATGTGGCGATCCCACCGTATACCGAGATCTTCAGTTACGCCGAGGACAAGCTGCAACTGGTCCTGAATCTGGCCAACTACACGCTGTTGAGCGGTGATGATCTCTATATCTCGGCCTATCTGGGCTCGCTGAAGATGGCATTCTTCAGCACCTTGCTGTGCCTGTTGATCGGCTACCCCATGGCTTACGCCATCGCCAACGCCCGCAAGGACATGCAGACCGTGCTGTTGCTGCTGATCATGATGCCGACCTGGACGGCGATTCTGATTCGCGTCTATGCCTGGATGGGCATCCTCAGCAACAACGGGCTGCTCAACGCCTTCCTGATGTGGCTGGGCCTGATCGACGAGCCGTTGCAGATCCTCAATACCAACCTGGCGGTCTACATCGGTGTGGTTTATTCCTACCTGCCATTCATGATCCTGCCGCTGTACGCCAACCTGGTCAAACACGACCCGAGCCTTCTGGAAGCCGCATCGGATCTGGGTTCCAGTACCTTCAACAGCTTCTGGAAAATCACTGTGCCGCTCTCCAAGAACGGCGTGATTGCGGGCTGCATGCTGGTGTTCATTCCGGTAGTGGGCGAGTTTGTAATCCCTGAACTGCTGGGTGGCCCGGAAACCCTGATGATCGGGCGTGTCCTGTGGCAAGAGTTCTTCAACAACCGTGACTGGCCGGTTGCTTCGGCGCTGGCGGTAATCATGCTGCTGGTATTGATCGTGCCCATCATTCTGTTCAACCGTAGCCAGGCTAAAGAACTGGAGGGCAAGGTATGAACCGCTTTCGATTCTCGAACCTGATGCTCATCCTTGGCCTGCTGTTCATCTACGCGCCGATGGTCATCCTGGTCATCTACTCGTTCAACGACTCCAAGCTGGTAACCGTCTGGGGTGGCTGGTCGGTCAAGTGGTATGTCGGCCTGCTGGACAATACCCAACTGATGGGCTCGGTGTGGCGCTCGCTGGAAATCGCGCTCTATACAGCGATTGCCGCTGTTGCGCTGGGCACCATGGCGGCTTTTGTCCTGACCCGAATCTCACGTTTCAAGGGCCGTACGGTCTTTGGCGGGCTGGTCACTGCACCGCTGGTCATGCCGGAAGTGATTACCGGTCTGTCGCTGTTGCTGCTGTTCGTGGCCATGGCGCAGTTGATCGGCTGGCCGCAGGAGCGTGGCATCGTCACCATCTGGATCGCCCACACCACCTTCTGCTCGGCCTATGTCGCAGTGGTGGTGTCGTCGCGTCTGCGTGAGCTGGACCTGTCCATCGAAGAAGCGGCCATGGACCTGGGCGCCCGGCCGTGGAAGGTGTTTTTCCTGATCACCATCCCGATGATCGCGCCATCGCTGGCCGCGGGCGGCATGATGTCCTTTGCCCTGTCGCTGGACGATCTGGTACTGGCCAGCTTCGTATCCGGGCCGGGCTCGACGACATTGCCGATGGAAGTGTTTTCTGCTGTTCGCTTGGGCGTGAAGCCGGAAATCAACGCAGTGGCCAGCCTGATCCTGCTGGCGGTTTCGCTGGTGACTTTCCTGGTCTGGTACTTCACCCGCAGGGCCGAGGAGCGCCGCAAGCGCGCCATCCAGCAGGCCATCGAAGAAAGCGCTGCCGATACCTACAAGCCGCGTACTGCCTGACCTGTAGGAACGGATTCATCCGCGAAGAGGCCATTGAGGCCATTCGCGAATGAATCCGCTCCCGGGTTATTTCCCCGGCACCAGCTTCAACAGCCCCTCGGTATGCTCCTCAACGTCCTTCTCGCTGAAGCGCTGTGGCACATACTCGCCGTTGATGTACGCCTTGGCCTGATCCGAATAATGCCGGTCGAACGGCACACCGCTTTGTCCGACCGGGTTGATACCCAGGCTGTGGGCCGGGTCGGCGAAGTCGATCAGGCGACGGGTCGATGGGCCGTAATTGACCGGCCATGGTGCCGTGCGCAGGCGTGACGAGAGGTTGTTGGGAACCTCATGGCTGCCCGGCGCGGCATAAGGGCCGACATTGAATATGCGGTCCAGCGGCTTTTGCGAACCCAGCGGATGACCATGGGTCAGGGTATGTACTTTGCCCCACACCCACTCGTCCGGGTTGTTGCCATACATGGATTTCAAGTGCGAAACACTGGCGCGCCACGCAACCTTGACTGTATTGGCGCGACTCTCGGTATGCGGTGAATGGCGATTGTTCCACCAGGGTGAATTCGCATCGGCTGCCAGACGTGGCAGGGCCGCATCGAGTACCCGTGATGTGGTCAGGGTTTCAAAGAAGCCGTCACCCAGTTCGTCGTGAAAGGTTTCCTCTGTCAGGTCAAACAGGAACTGGCTGAACAGGGTTGCGCCTACAGAATCGACCGGATAATCGCCTTTCCATTGGGCCAGGCGCTCCACCAGTGCCAGTTCTTCCGGATCGGTGATCTCGCTGCGCAGAACCGGAATCAATGGCGTCAGGATGTTTTGGGCGTAGTCGGTTCGAGTGCCCAGTTGCAGCGCCTTGCTGTTGTTCAGATCCCACTTGATCGCCGGGTCGCTCAGTTGCCTGTTCAGGTACTGCCCGCGGTCGGCCGGGTTGTAATAGCCCGGAATCTGCATGCCGGTCGGCGACAGCGGCTGGAAGTTGGCCGAGATGATATAGCCACGCGCCGGGTTTTCTTCCTGCGGGTTGGCGCTGAACGGGTAGAAGCCAAGCTTGTCGGCCTGCGCCGTGCTGCCATCCAGAATGTAGGCGGGGTTGACCCCTTCAGGCCGGATCGGCAGTTGTGCTGCCGCCCACCAGCCGATATCGCCCTGATTGTTGGCCCAGACAATGTTAAGGCCCGGCGACTGGATCTTCTCGGAGGCATGCCGCATTTTTTCCAGTGTGTTGGCGCGGTTGGCTTCATAGAAACCATCGAGTACCGGGTTTTCCGACACCAGGAACGACCACCACATGGCAATGGGAGCCTTGCCCCCGTTCTTGCCCACCACATCGTTGACGATCGGGCCGTGGGGCGACTGGCGCAGGGTCAGTGCTACATCTGGCTGGCCCTTGACCTTGATCTGTTGTTCGGTGCTGGTCATGTCCACCCATTTGCCCTGATACCAGACCTGGTTCGGGTTTTCGGGGTTGGTCTTTTCGGCAATCAGATCCACGTCGTCGTTCTGGAACATGGTCAGGCTCCAGCCGAAGTCCATGTTGTGGCCAAGGAACGCGAACGGGTTGAGGGCCTGATAATGGCCGTACAACTCAAAGCCCGGTGCGGAGAGTTGTGCTTCGTACCATACGGACGGCACTGAAAAACTGATGTGCGGATCGCCCGCAAGCAAGGGTTTGCCGCTCTGGGTACGGCTGCCGGACACCGCCCAGGCATTGCTGCCCTCAAACTGTGGCAGGCCGGCGGCTGCGACAGCTTCGTGGCTTAGTTGCGCGAGGGTGTTGAGGTCTTTCCAGTCGGCACTGGACAGGGCTGGTTTTTGATCGAGCATACCTTGAGGGTGCCAGTCCAGATCAAAAACCTTCAGGTACTGTGGGCCGAGTTCGTCACGCACATAGGTCAGCAGTGGTTCGGTCCGAAAGGCCGCAGCAAAGCTGTAGGCCAGGTAGCCGGCGATGCTCAGGGTGTCCTCAGCCGTGAAAGGGCGTTTCGGGATACCCAGTGCATCGAACTCCATCGGTTTTGCGTGGGTGTCCTGATACTGGTTGACTCCATCCAGGTAGGCTTGCAGCGCTTTCCAGGACGGGGCTTGCGGGTTCTGGCGGGCGACATACGCATCGGCGTGTTCGCGTATGCGCAGGCTGCGGAACATCTTGTCGGTTCCGATCAGGTTGGGCCCCAGGATTTCGGCCAGTTCGCCTCGTGCCAGACGGCGCAGCATCTCCATCTGGAACAGGCGGTCCTGCGCATGGACGTAGCCGAGGGCGCGATACATGTCCGCTTCGTTCTCGGCCCGAATATGCGGCACGCCGCGTTCGTCGTAGCGCACGCTGACCGGCGCCTGCAAATGTGTCATGGCAATTTCGCCGTCTCGCACCGGCTGTTTGCTATGGATATACCAGCCAGCGGCTGCTGCAAGCAGTGCGATGAGAATGGCGAGAATGGCAAGGATGCGCTTCATTAAAACTTCCCTATGAAAGGCTCGGGCAGGGGATGTGCAGGCTACAGGAGTGGATGGTTTTCGCGAATGAATTCGCTCCCACACCGCCCTGTGGAGCGAATTCATTCGCGAACAGGCCGCCGCAACAGGGCAAAACGGTCTCTACATGAACGGATGGGCACTCGGGATATTTATTGCCAGGCGCAGTAACAGCCCACGGCCATGGTGTTTGTGCTGTTCACGTTGCGACCGTCGAGCAGGGCGTGCAGGATCGGCTCGATGAAGCTGTTGCCGGAGTTGCAGGTCAGCCCCTCGCTGTAAGGCCCGAAATACGCGAGTTTGCCGTCGCGATCCCAGATGGCGACTGCCGGGCTGACGGTGATTTTTTCGGCACCCGCAAGCGTGCTCAGTGTTTTGATCGTATCGGCTGTTTGTGACGATGGTTCGGGCGTACCGGGCTTCTGCACGACATAGAAATCCACTCCTTTGTCGCCACCGAAGTGCTCAATCAACTCAGACAGATGCTGCTGGTTGCCGACATTGCACGGGCAGGACGGGTCCTTGAAATGCACCAGACGAATACGTCCCTTGCCAGCCAGTTCGGGTGGAAGGCTCAGGCTATCGCCAGTGAACAGGGCGGTCTGATCACTGAAAGTGCGCACGTAGCGGCTCTGAAACCAGTCATGGGCCATCCACAATCCTGCCGCACAGATCAGGACGAACAAGCAGGCAAACAGGTTGCGGCGCTGTGAGGCTTTCATGACAGACGTTTCTATTTAGGGTGGCGTAGCTTGCCACGCCCGAGCAGACAGATGAATATCGCTACACTGTCTTTTCAAGGTCATGTCGGAATCTGGAAGCCTTATGTCTGCAACGTTTGACCCTGATCAATTACGCGCCACGCTGTCACCGCTGAGTGCGATGGAATCGCTCTCTCTGGATGGGCAGCTCTATCAGCGTTTCTATGGCCTGGCGGGGCTTGGTGGCGAGAATGTCATACGCAGCTGGCTCGGGCGCCTGGATGTCGGGGGGTATGAGATTGTCGGGCAGGTCTGGTTGCCCGAGCAGCCTGTGGCAACCCTGTTTCTGTTCCATGGTTTCTATGACCACATGGGCCTGTATCGGTACGTGATCGAATGGGCGCTGTCCCAGGGTTTTGCCGTGATTTCCTGCGACTTGCCGGGACATGGGCTGTCCAGCGGCAGCAGGGCGAGCATCAATGACTTTGCCGAGTATCAGGCGGTATTGCAGCGTTTGCTGCTGGAGGCCGAGAGCCTGAACCTGCCACAGCCCTGGCATCTGTGCGGACAAAGCACTGGCGGGGCAATCGTGATCGACCATTTGCTCAATCAGGGCAATGACAGCCCGGCGCAGGGCAAGGCGATTCTCTTGTCGCCACTGGTTCGGCCTCGTGCCTGGGGTTGGTCAAAGCTCAGTTATTACATGCTCAAGCCTTTTGTGGACGGCATTGCCCGGCGGTTTTCCGAGAACACCAATGCTCCGGCTTTCCTGCCATTCCTGCTGGCCGACCCATTGCAGCCGCGCCGTCTGCCGACCGCCTGGGTGGGAGCCTTGTCGCGCTGGATCGTGCAGATCGAGCGTGCGCCGCGCAGTACGCGCAGCCCGCTGATCATTCAGGGCGATGCGGACATGACGGTTGACTGGAATCACAATCTGACGGTGCTCAAGGCCAAGTTCAGCGAGCCGCAGATCCTGATGCTCGGCAAGGCGCGGCATCATCTGGCCAATGAAATGCCGGAGTTCCGGGCGCGATATTTCGAGTTTCTGAAAGGGCGCATGGATTGAGCGCGGGAGATTACATGGCTGGTGCCAGGCTGGAGGTGCTTTGCCCGACTGCAAGCCCTGCGCGGATCGCGGCCAGGGCTGCCTGATAATAGGCCCGGCCTTCCGTTGATTCAGCGAAACTCGAAAACTCTTCCAGTTCCGGATCGGACAAGTCGCGGTAGACGTACAGCAGCGTGTTGTTCAGGTCTGCGCTGATCTGCGCCATCAGGCGTTCGCGCTGCCCTTCAAGCATGCCTTGTGCCTGTCCGCCGCCCAGAAGGCCCGGAATCATCTGGCTCAGGCTGTCGGCTGCCACGCCGGCAATGGCGAGGCTGACTTCTGCGCCGGCCTGCTTGGCGGGCAGCGCCTGGGCCAGGTGGCCGATCAACAACTGGCGTGTGGCGTCGGCTTCGATCTGGGGCAGTCCCTGAGCGTGCTTGGCCAACTGGTCCGCGCGGGTCGCCGTCAACTCTGCCTTGACGATCTTGCGTCCCAGCGGGGACTGGAAGAATCGCAGCGCAGGTGCCGGGTCTTTAAGGCTTTCACGCAGGCGCTTTTCTGCCCGCTGATCCATGGCCTGCGGTGCAAAGCGCTGGTTGCTGTTATTGACCAATGCCTGAAATACCGCTGGCGGCAGATTTTCGCGGTAGCGTTGTTGAGCAGCCTTGATGGCATCGTTGAAATGCGCGCGCTGTTCTGGCCAGCCGGCGGCCTTGTACAACTGATCGTGGCCGTCTGCCCAGGCGGGCAAGGCGCAGAACATCAACAGCAAAACAAACAAACGACGCATTCGGGACTCCTGTCGGCAGGTCGCTATTCTCGGGGTGTTCACGGGGATTTGTCGAGTTATGACTGCCCTTGCTGCATGAAAACACCCGCACATGACCGTGCGACGTACACACCTCTGTCGAATTCAGGGGCTTATGGATACTATGCACGCCATGCGCATATCTCCCGATCACCCACTCCTGTTGCGAATCGTCGACGACCTGGCCGCCAATGGCTGGTCGCAGCAGAATATTTTCCTGCCCGAAGGTCTGACCCGCGAACTGGCACAAGAGTGCCATCGACGTGCAGCCGAGGGTGAGCTTGAGCCTGCCGGTGTCGGACGAGGGCTTGCGCAGGAAGTGCGCGAAGGTATTCGCGGCGATCATATCCAGTGGCTTGAGGCGGGGCAGGCCGAGTGCAGCGACCGCTATCTGGAGCTGATGGACAGCTTGCGTCTGGCGCTCAATCGCGGTCTGTTCCTGGGGCTGGAAGATTACGAAAGCCATTTCGCCCTTTATCCGCCAGGGGCGTTCTACCTCAAGCATGTGGATCGCTTTCGCGATGATGACAAGCGCATGGTCTCGGCCGTGCTCTATCTGAATCAGGCCTGGCTGCCCGAGCATGGCGGGCAATTGCGCATGTACCTCAAGGGTGACGTGACCTATGACGTCCAGCCTGCAGGCGGTTGTCTGGTGGTGTTCCTGTCCGGCGATATCCCCCATGAAGTGCTGCCTGCCGCCCGCGAACGACTGTCCTTGACCGGCTGGTTCCGGCGTCGGGGCAACGAACTGTTCCTTTGAGGCCGTCCGGCTTCATGAAATCTGTGTCATGAACCCCATTCTCCCGGGTGGAGGGCTATCGTAAAGAACTGTGCTGAACCGAAGGCATGGGTTCAGGTCCGATAGGTAGTCTCATAAACGCCCGGAGAGATCATGACATCCCTATTTTCCAGAACTGCCCTCGCAGGTCTGTTGCTGGCAGCGTCGACCTTTATTCATGCGGCCGATATCCCGCGTACCGCTTCGCCTGCGGGCGCGGAGGTTTACATCATCTCGCCCAAGGACGGAGAAACCGTGACGTCGCCGTTCAAGGTGCAGTTTGGTCTGAAAGGGATGGGTGTTGCGCCAGCAGGTGTCGATATACCCGAGACTGGCCATCATCATTTGCTGATCGATGTAAAGGATGAGCCTGCAGCGAATGCTCCGCTACCTACCACCGACAATATCCGCCATTTCGGCAAGGGTCAGACCGAAACCGTACTGAGCCTGCCACCGGGCAGCCACACCCTCCAGTTGCTGTTGGGTGACAAGTCGCATATCCCGCTGAATCCGACGGTCGAGTCGAAGAAGATCACGGTCAACGTCAAGTAGGAGCGGATTTATCCGCGAAATTGCTTCGCGAATGAATCCGCCCCTACTGGGGCATGGCCGTTATCAGAACAGAACGCGGCTACGGATGGTGCCTTTGATCTGTTGCAGCTTCTCTTGTGCCAGGTCCGAGTAATCGGCGTCCACGTCGATGACCACGTAGCCGACTTTCTCGTTGGTCTGCAGGAACTGGCCGGAGATGTTGATGCCGTTTTCCGCGAACACCTTGTTGATCTCGCTCAGCACGCCCGGAATGTTTTCGTGGATGTGCAGCAGGCGGTGTTTGCCTGGGTGAGCAGGCAGAGCCACTTCCGGGAAGTTGACCGAGGAAACCGAAGTACCGTTGTCGCTGTACTTGACCAGTTTTTCCGCAACTTCCAGACCGATGTTGGCCTGAGCTTCGGCAGTGGAGCCGCCGATGTGCGGGGTCAGGATCACGTTGTCCAGGCCACGCAGCGGGCTCTCGAAGATGTCGTCGTTGGAGCGAGGCTCCACCGGGAATACGTCGATTGCAGCGCCGATCAGGTGCTTGTCCTTGATCGCGTCTGCCAGGGCATCCAGCTCGACCACGGTGCCGCGAGCGGCGTTGATCAGGATGCTGCCCTTTTTCATGGCGCGGATTTCTTTCTCGCCGATCATCCACTGGGTTTCAGTGGTTTCCGGAACGTGCAGGGTCACGATGTCGGCCAGGCCCAGCAGCTCGGTCAGGCTGGCAACCTGAGTGGCGTTGCCCAGCGGCAGCTTGGTCAGGGTGTCGTAGAAGTAGACCTGCATGCCCAGGCCTTCAGCCAGTACCGACAATTGAGTACCGATCGAGCCGTAGCCGATGATGCCCAGTTTCTTGCCACGGATCTCGAAGGAGTTGGCCGCGCTCTTGATCCAGCCGCCACGGTGGCAGGAAGCGTTCTTTTCCGGGATACCGCGCAGCAGCAGGATGGCCTCGGCCAGCACCAGCTCGGCTACGGAGCGAGTGTTGGAGTACGGGGCGTTGAACACCGCGATGCCGCGCTCACGCGCTGCGTCGAGGTCAACCTGGTTGGTGCCGATGCAGAAGCAACCGACTGCGACCAGTTTCTTGGCGCTGTCGAACAGCTCTTCAGTCAACTGGGTGCGCGAGCGGATACCGATGAAATGGGCGTCGGCAATCTTTTCCTTCAGCTCGGCTTCCGGCAGAGACTTGGTGTGGTACTCGATGCTGGTGTAGCCGGCGGCCTTGAGGACGTCAACGGCGGATTGGTGGACGCCTTCGAGAAGAAGGAACTTGATCTTGCTCTTGTCGAGGGAAGTCTTGCTCATCTGCGTAAACCTGTGTCCCGGGGAAAAATGGCAGGAGGGCCGGATCGGCCGTAGGCACGATTCGCGGGGGGCGTATGCTAGCATATGCACCCCGCGAAACCCCATTCCCGAACGTGAACCGTTCTCAGGATGCCCATGAATTGTTCGAGAGTTGCGTCCATGACCAATCCCGCTTTGATTGATGAGCTAAAAACCCTGGTCGAGCCAGGCAAGGTGTTGACCGATAGCGGTTCTCTCGAAGCCTACGGCAAGGACTGGACCAAACAGTTCACGCCCGCCCCCACGGCCATCGTGTTTCCCAAGACCATCAAGCAAGTTCAGGCCATCGTGCGTTGGGCCAACGAGCGTCTTGTGGCGCTGGTGCCTTCGGGCGGCCGGACGGGGCTTTCAGCCGCAGCGGTAGCGGCTAATGGCGAAGTGGTGGTTTCGTTCGACTACATGAATCAGGTCCTGGAGCTCAATGTCACGGAGCGTACGGCCGTTTGTCAGCCCGGCGTGATCACCCGGCAGTTGCAGACTCTGGCTCAGGATAACGGTCTGTATTACCCGGTGGATTTCGCTTCTTCGGGCTCCAGTCAGATTGGCGGCAATATCGGCACAAATGCTGGCGGGATCAAGGTCATTCGCTACGGAATGACTCGCAACTGGGTCGCGGGCCTCAAGGTCGTCACCGGTAAGGGCGACCTGTTGGAACTGAACAAGGACCTGATCAAGAACGCCACCGGCTACGACATGCGTCAGTTGTTCATCGGCGCCGAAGGCACGCTGGGCTTTGTGGTCGAAGCAACCATGCGCCTCGATCGTGCGCCCCGCAACCTGACCGCGATGGTGCTGGGAACCACTGATTTCAATTCGATCATGCCTGTGCTGCATGCCTTCCACGGCAAGCTGGACCTGACGGCGTTCGAGTTCTTCTCCGACAAGTCGTTTGCCCGCGTCATGGCCCGTGGCGACGTGCCTTCGCCATTCGACACGCCTTGCCCGTTCTATGTGCTGCTGGAGTTTGAAGCGACCACCGAGGATGTGGCCAACGATGCCCTGGCAACATTCGAGCATTGTGTCGAGCAGGGCTGGGTGCTCGATGGCGTGATGAGCCAGAGCGAGCAACAGTTGCAGAACCTGTGGAAGCTGCGCGAATACATTTCCGAAACCATTTCCCACTTCACGCCCTACAAGAACGATATTTCGGTCACGGTTTTGAAAGTGCCGGCTTTCCTGGGCGAGATCGATGCCATCGTTGCAGAGCACTATCCTGACTTCGAAGTGCTCTGGTACGGCCATATTGGCGATGGCAACCTGCATCTGAACATTCTCAAGCCCGAGAGTCTGGACAAGAACGAGTTCTTCCAGACCTGTGCCAAGGTCAACAAATGGGTGTTCGAGACAGTGGAGAAATACAACGGCTCGATTTCTGCCGAGCACGGTGTGGGGATGACCAAGCGTGACTATCTGACGTACAGTCGCTCACCTGCTGAAATCGAATACATGAAAGCGCTGAAGGCGGTCTTCGACCCTAACGGCATCATGAACCCGGGCAAGATATTTGCTGTTTGATCAGCCGACACACCTTATTCAACGAAGCCAGAATTATCAGACCCAGGAGACGTCATGAGCTACCAGCACAAATATGTCGATGGAACGAGCATCCACTTCCCGCTGGGCAAAGTGGTCTGTATCGGTCGTAACTATGCCGAACACGCCAAGGAACTGGGCAATCCGGTCCCGACCGAGCCGTTGCTGTTCATGAAACCCGGCAGTTCCGTGGTTGCTCTGGAAGGCGGGTTCAGCATTCCGGCAGATCGCGGTTCCGTGCATTACGAAGCCGAAATCGTCGTCCTGATCGGCAAGCCGCTGAGCAAGAACCCTTCCCGCGAAGAAGTACTCGACGCCATCAGTGGCTTTGCTCCGGGCCTGGACCTGACCTTGCGTGACGTGCAGTCGCGTCTGCGCGAAAAAGGGCTGCCATGGGAACTGGCCAAGTGTTTCGACGGAGCTGCAGTCATCGCTCCTTTCGTGCCTGCCGAAACCTACCCGGACCTGACCGATATCGGTATTCGTCTGACCATCAACGGCAAGGTCGTACAGGATGGCAACAGCAGCCTGATGCTTAACCCGATCGTGCCGATGATCCAGCACATGGCCGCCAACTTCTCGTTGCAGGCCGGTGACATCATCATGACTGGCACCCCGGCAGGCGTCGGGCCGTTCGAGGCCGGTGACGAAATCGTGCTTGAGCTGACCGGCCAGAACCGCTTTGAGAGCGTCGTTCGTTAAACGCCCGGTTGCTGCTTTTGAAAAACGCCTGAGATGACCTCTCGGGCGTTTTTTTTGGCTCTGTCTTGTGGCCCTGTCGCCAGCAAGCTGCCTCCCACAGACACTGAACCGGCTTGGCAGCATCAATTGGCGTTTTTTTCACACTTGATCTGGATAATCCGGCTGCCTCTCATCCGAGGGCTTTAGGTTATGGTTGCGTTATATCAGCTCAGGAATTCATGAATGGCCAGGCTTCCCGCGTCTCAAAATAGCCGTTTCCGTCTGTTGGGCATGCGTTGGTATGCATGGTTGCTACTGGTTCTGGTCATGGGATATGCCCTGGCGTTTGCGATGCACTGGGATGATCGTGCATTGCTATGGGTCAAGGAAGGCTTCCAGAGCAAGGCGTCCCGCAGCGCCAGCATCTGGCTCCCGGACTACAAGGTAGAGATCGATGCCAAGCCATTGTCCGGCATGGAGAAGGACGAAGCCTCCGATCTGTCTTACAACCCGGTGACCAAGACATTGTTCTCGGTCATGGGCAAGCATCCGTTCCTGGTAGAACTGACCCTCAAGGGCGATGTATTGCGCAAGATCCCCTTGGTGGGCTGGAGCAACCCCGAGGGTATTGCCGTCCTGAATGACGGCCTGATCGGAATTACCGACGAACGCCAGCATGTACTGAGCATCGTCAGGGTGACCGCCGAGACCACGACGCTGAACATGGCCGATTTCCCCAAATACGAACTTGGCCCTTCAAAGAACCAGAACAAGGGTTTTGAAGGCGTGGCCTGGGACCCGGTCCGTCAGCAGATATTGCTGGGTGAAGAGCGTCCGCCTGCCTTGTTTACATGGAAGAGTGATGGCAGTGACGTATTGAAGGGCGAGAAACAAAAAGTCACCAGTATCTCGCTGGACGTGCGCAACCTTTCTTCATTGAGTATCGACCCTCGCACCGGGCATACGCTGGTGCTTTCTGCCGATTCACACCTGTTGCTGGAAATTGACGAAAACGGACAGCAAGTCAGCTTCATGACCTTGCTGGGTGGCATGAACGGCTTGAAAGACACTATCCCGAGGGCAGAAGGTGTGGCGCTGGACGAGGAGGGGACGTTGTATATGGTCAGCGAGCCGAACCTGTTTTATTCGTTTCGCAAATAGTGAAGCGTGAAATGGCATTGCGCTATTAAGCATGAATTCAGATTCCCATGATATTCATGCTGCCCGATTAATATTTGAGTTGCCTTGATGCGTCTCCCTATTCGATCTGCCCTGTTGTTTTCGTTGATGATTGCGCTGGCTGCCTTGCTGTTTTTTGCGGATCGGGAATATCGTTTCGTGAAGCGTGCTTCGTTTGCCTGGCAGATGCTCTGGCAGCCGGATTTGCAGCAGACGGTCGGTCTTGATCGCTACAAGGTCGAGATTGAAGGGCAGGTGATTGAAGGGCTTGAGGACGATGTCTCGGCCCTGAGTTACGACCCGGATCGCAAAAGCCTGTTCACGGTAACCAACCAGAAGAACGAAATGGTCGAGCTGAGCCTGGATGGCCGCATCCTGCGGCGCATCCCCTTGACCGGTTTCGGCGATTCGGAAGCCATCGAGTACATCAGCCCTGGCGTTTATGTCATCAGTGACGAGCGCCAGCAGCGCTTGCTCAAGGTTCATGTAGACGACAACACCCAGACCCTCGATGCCGCCGATGCGGTGCAACTGACACTGAGTATCGATGTGGGCCGCAACAAGGGCTTTGAAGGCCTGGCCTACGATATCAAGGGCCAGCGGCTGTTCATCGCCAAGGAAAGCGAGCCGGTACAGATCGTCGAAATACGCGGTTTCCCCCAGAGCAGTAACAGCCTTGGCGTCATTTTCGACAGAAAACGCGATGCAGGCCTGTTTGTACGCGACATGTCCAGCCTGTACTTCGATGCTCCTACGGGCCACTTGCTGCTCATGTCCGATGAGTCGAAAAAGATCCTGGAACTCAATGACGAAGGTCGCCCGATTGCCAGCGCTTCCTTGAAGAAGGGCAAGCTGGGTTTGAGCAAGGACGTGCCGCAGGCCGAGGGTTTTACCCTGGATGACGAGGGGACGCTCTACGTAGTGAGCGAGCCGAATCTGTTCTACAAGTTTCGCAAGCCATAGGCTTCGTTCAAGCCAGAGTTCCGCGACGGGAACTCTGGTCAAACTGCCCGCTGTTTAGCGAGTCAGGGTTTTCACGCCTTCGGCGGTACCCAGCAACAACAGGTCTGCACCGCGAGCCGCGAACAGGCCGTTGGTGACCACGCCCACGATGGCGTTGATCTGCGTTTCCAGCTCCACCGGGTTGGTGATGCTCATGTTGTGAACATCGAGAATGATATTGCCGTTGTCGGTCAAGACGCCTTCACGATAGACCGGGTCGCCGCCCAGCTTGACCAGTTGGCGTGCAACATGGCTGCGCGCCATCGGGATGACTTCGACCGGCAGCGGGAATGCGCCCAGCACCGGCACCAGCTTGCTGCCGTCGGCGATGCAGATGAAGGTCTTGGCCACGGCGGCCACGATTTTCTCGCGAGTCAGCGCAGCACCGCCGCCCTTGATCAGGTTCAGGTGCTCGTCGCTTTCATCGGCGCCGTCGATGTAGAACTCCAGATCGCTGACCGTATTGAGTTCATAGACCGGAATGCCATGGCTCTTGAGGCGTGCTGCCGTGGCTTCGGAGCTGGCAACTGCACCATCAAACGCAGCCTTGTGTTTGGCCAGCGCATCGATGAAGCAGTTGGCCGTGGAGCCGGTGCCGACACCGATGATGCTCTTGTCGTCGATCTTGGGAAGAATGAAATCGACAGCGGCTTGAGCCACGGCCTGTTTGAGTTGATCCTGAGTCATGCTGGCTCCACGGTGCCAAAGGTGCAAAAAGGGGCCGCATTATAGCGATGACTGCGCCGCAAAGCCCCGTCATTCGTATGGTCGTTCATCGGAGTGCGGAGTAGACTTCTCGGCCTTGCCCTCTTCGCCAGTGATATCGCCCCGATGCTTGAACAGTACGTCAAGAAAATCCTCACGTCCCGCGTCTATGACGTCGCCGTAGAAACCCCGTTGCAGGGCGCTCGCCAGCTTTCCGAACGGCTGTCCAACCAGGTGCTGCTCAAGCGCGAAGACCTGCAACCGGTGTTCTCCTTCAAGATTCGTGGTGCTTACAACAAGCTGGCGCAACTGAGCCCTGAAGAACTGGCGCGTGGCGTGGTCACGGCCTCGGCGGGCAACCATGCACAAGGCCTGGCGTTGGCGGCGAAAGTGTTGGGTATCAAGGCGACCATCGTCATGCCCAAGACCACGCCCGAGATCAAGGTCGAGGGTGTGCGCTCACGGGGCGCGCAAGTGGTGCTGCACGGTGATTCATTCCCCGAGGCGCTAGCCTACTCGCTCAAGCTGGTGGACGAACAGGGCTTCGTCTACATCCACCCGTACGACGATCCCGACACCATTGCCGGGCAAGGCACGGTGGCCATGGAAATCCTGCGTCAGCAACCGGGCCAGCTGGACGCCATTTTCGTCCCGGTGGGCGGTGGTGGTCTGATTGCGGGCATTGCCGCTTACGTCAAATACTTGCGCCCGGACATCAAGGTCATCGGCGTCGAGCCGGACGACTCCAACTGCCTGCAAGTCGCCATGGCTGCCGGTGAGCGCGTGGTGCTGAATCAGGTCGGGCTGTTTGCCGATGGCGTGGCGGTGGCGCAGATCGGCCATCACACCTTTGAGGTCTGTCGTCACTACGTCGATGAAGTCATCACCGTCAGCACCGACGAAATCTGCGCAGCCATCAAGGACATCTACGATGACACCCGCTCCATCACCGAACCGGCCGGTGCGCTGGGTGTGGCCGGGATCAAGAAATATGTCGAGCAACGTGGCATCAGCGGCCAGACGCTGGTGGCCATAGATTCCGGCGCCAACGTCAACTTCGACCGCCTGCGCCATGTGGCCGAGCGTGCCGAACTGGGTGAAGGCCGCGAAGCCATCATCGCCGTGACCATCCCCGAGCAGCCGGGCAGCTTCAAGGCGTTCTGCCAGGCCATCGGCAAGCGCCAGATCACCGAGTTCAACTATCGCTACCACACCGACCGCGAGGCCCACATCTTCGTCGGCGTGCAGACTCATCCTGACACTGACCCGCGCAGCGCCCTGATCGCCAGCCTGACGGAGCAAGGCTTCCCGGTGCTGGACCTGACCGATAACGAACTGGCCAAGCTGCATATCCGGCATATGGTCGGCGGGCATGCCGAGCGGGTGGATGATGAAGTGGTGCTGCGCTTCGAGTTCCCGGAACGGCCGGGCGCGCTGTTCAACTTCCTCAACAAACTGGGCGGGCGCTGGACCATCTCGATGTTCCACTACCGCAACCACGGCGCCGCCGATGGCCGCGTAGTGGCCGGGCTAGTGGTGCCGGAAGAGGAACGGCATCTGGTGGGCGCAGCGCTGGAGGAGATTGGCTATCCGTACTGGGATGAGAGCCAGAATCCGGCGTACAAGCTGTTTCTGGGGTAAGCGATCTGTGGGTGTAATGCTGATCTAAGGCATGCATATCACCTGCGGGAGGGGCCTTGGCCGCGGCGACTTGCTTACAGGCAACATGTTTTCAGCGCCTGAAACTATGCTGTCGCGGCCAAGGCCCCTCCCACGGATTGTGATTCCAGCCACCCGATTTCCACCTTGATTTGCTACGCTCAATACAGCTTCGCCAGCAAGGGATGTCCGCAATGGAATACATCACAGCGCTGAAAACCCTGCATATAGCCGCCATCACGCTATGGTTGCTCAGCGCCTTCGGGCTGGCTTTCTGGGTCATCAAGAAGCATGTTCATGACCGCCTTTTGCAACGCCCGGCCTTGTTTGTCTGGCTGCTGATGGCCGTCTGCCTGGCGATCCTGCCTTTCAGCGGCTGGTGGCTGGTTCATCTGCTCGGCTGGTCACTGGGGCAGGCGTGGGTGCTGGCCAGTAGCGTGCTTTATGTTGTGGGGCTTTTCAGTTGGGTCTGGCTGGTGAGTCGGCTGGCCGGGAAGGCTGGCAATCTGCGGTTCACCTTGGCGCTGGCAGTCATTACCACCGTCTGCCTTATAGTGATGGCCGGTCTGATGGTCTTCAAACCGGCTTGATCGCGGCATTTCTCAACGCAGGGAAATCACCTGCCAGCCGCGCTTCTCTGCTTCTGCACGCAGTTTCGGGTCCGGGTCCACGGCCACTGGATGGGCGACCTGTTCCAGCAATGGCAGGTCATTCATGGAATCGCTATAGAAATAGCTGCCTTCCAGACTGAATGCGTTCTCTTCAAGCCAATGATTGAGCCGAGTCACCTTGCCTTCACGGAAGCAGGGTATACCTGTCGTGCGGCCGGTATAGCGCCCGTCGATCTGCTCGCACTCGGTCGCCAGCAAGGTGTCGATCCCCAGGCGGGCGACGATTGGCGCGGTAACGAAGCGGTTTGTGGCGGTTATGACCACCAGTTTGTCACCTGCGTCGCGGTGTTTGGCGATCAGTTCCAGCGCCTTGGGCAGTACGATAGGTTCGATGCAGTCGCGCATGAAGTCCCGGTGCCATTCATCAAGCTGG
The DNA here is from genome assembly GCF_057809175.1 of Pseudomonas sp. FG43. NCBI lineage: Bacteria > Pseudomonadati > Pseudomonadota > Gammaproteobacteria > Pseudomonadales > Pseudomonadaceae > Pseudomonas > Pseudomonas sp. FG43. The sequence continues at coordinate 273,102 of NZ_JBMDJL010000005.1, read as the reverse complement.
GCCATTTCTGTGCGACCCAGGATTTCAAGGCTGAAATTCAGGTAGTCGGTCAGGTTGAGCGTGCCGGCCAGGTAATCTTCATAGAATGCGTCGTTGCGCGTTTTGTAGGCCACGGCATCGAGGATGCCGCGTTCGCACAGGTAATCGCCCCAAGCGTGATCGCTGTCACCGCCCAGAAGTGTGTTGTCGAGGTCGAATAAAGCCAGGCGCATGTGGTTACTCGCTGAAATAACTGAAAAAAGAGCACAAGAATACGAGGTTTTCACAAGACTTCACATAAGGTGCTAAGGCTCGTTGCTGCTTTGATCGCCTTTGTGGAACAATGCGGCGACATGCGTTTGCGAGGTTGTTGCCGTGATCGACCCCGATGGTTTCCGTCCTAATGTCGGGATTATTCTGACAAACGATGCTGGTCAGGTCCTATGGGCTCGGCGTATTAACCAAGATGCCTGGCAGTTTCCGCAGGGTGGAATCAACCCTCAGGAGACGCCGGAAGACGCGCTTTATCGTGAATTGAATGAAGAAGTCGGGCTGGAACGACAGGATGTGCAGATTCTGGCCTGTACCCGAGGCTGGTTGCGCTATCGTCTGCCGCAACGACTGGTCCGTACTCATAGCCAACCGCTATGTATCGGCCAAAAACAGAAATGGTTTCTCCTGCGCCTGATCTCCAACGAGCAGCGGGTGCGGATGGATTTGACCGGTAAACCGGAGTTCGATGGCTGGCGCTGGGTCAGCTATTGGTATCCGTTAGGCCAAGTGGTGACATTCAAGCGCGAGGTGTATCGACGCGCACTCAAAGAGCTTGCCCCGCGCCTTTTATCGCGCGACTGACACGGAGTTCGACCCCGAGCCATGCTCAATACGCTGCGCAAGATCGTCCAGGAAGTTAACTCCGCCAAGGATCTCAAGGCGGCGTTGGGCATTATTGTGTTGCGCGTCAAGGAGGCCATGGGTAGCCAGGTCTGCTCGGTCTATCTGCTTGACCCCGAAGCCAACCGTTTTGTGCTGATGGCTTCCGAGGGCCTGAACAAGCGCTCCATCGGCAAGGTGAGCATGGCGCCGAACGAAGGCCTTGTGGGCCTTGTCGGTACACGCGAAGAGCCGCTGAACCTCGAAAACGCTGCCGATCACCCCCGTTATCGCTACTTTGCCGAAACCGGTGAAGAGCGTTATGCCTCTTTCCTGGGCGCGCCGATCATCCATCACCGTCGTGTGGTTGGCGTGTTGGTGATCCAGCAAAAGGAGCGGCGTCAGTTCGACGAAGGGGAAGAAGCCTTCCTCGTCACCATGAGTGCCCAACTGGCAGGCGTAATCGCCCATGCCGAAGCCACTGGCTCGATCCGCGGTCTGGGTCGTCAGGGCAAGGGTATCCAGGAAGCCAAGTTTGTCGGCGTGGCCGGTTCGCCCGGTGCGGCGGTCGGCGTGGCGGTGGTCATGTTGCCACCCGCCGATCTGGAAGTGGTCCCCGATAAAGCTGTCACTGATATCGATGCCGAACTGGCGCTGTTCCAGAATGCGCTGGAAGGCGTGCGCAATGACATGCGTACCCTGTCAGCCAAGCTTGCGACCCAGTTGCGGCCTGAAGAGCTGGCACTGTTCGACGTTTACCTGATGATGCTCGACGACGCTTCGCTGGGTAGCGAAGTGACCAATATCATCAAGACCGGCCAATGGGCGCAGGGTGCCTTGCGTTCGGTGGTGAACGAGCACGTCAACCGTTTCGAGCTGATGGACGACGCCTACTTGCGCGAGCGTGCATCGGACGTCAAGGACCTTGGTCGTCGTTTGCTGGGTTACCTCCAGGAAGCCCGGCAGCAGGCTCTGGTATACCCCGACAACACCATTCTGGTCAGTGAAGAACTGTCTCCGGCGATGCTGGGTGAAGTGCCGGAAGGCAAGCTGGTCGGTCTGGTGTCGGTACAGGGCTCGGGTAACTCCCATGTCGCGATTCTGGCGCGGGCCATGGGGATTCCCACGGTCATGGGCCTTGTGGACTTCCCTTATTCCAAGGTGGATGGGATCGACCTGATCGTCGATGGCTATCACGGTGAAGTCTTCACCAACCCCAGCGACATCATGCGCCAGCAGTTCACCAAGGTGGTGGAGGAAGAGCGTCAGCTGTCCCAAGGGCTCGATGCCCTGCGCGAGCTGCCTTGCGTGACACTGGATGGTCATCGCATGCCGCTGTGGGTCAATACCGGCTTGCTGGCTGACGTCGCACGTGCCCAACAGCGTGGCGCCGAAGGTGTGGGCCTGTATCGCACCGAAGTGCCGTTCATGATCAATCAGCGTTTCCCGAGCGAAAAGGAACAGCTGGCCATTTATCGTGAACAACTGGCAGCCTTCCATCCGCTGCCGGTGACCATGCGCAGCCTGGATATCGGCGGCGACAAGGCGCTGTCCTACTTCCCGATCAAGGAAGAGAACCCGTTCCTGGGCTGGCGCGGCATTCGCGTCACCCTCGACCACCCGGAAATCTTCCTGGTGCAGACCCGCGCCATGCTCAAGGCCAGTGAAGGTCTGAACAACCTGCGCATTCTGCTGCCGATGATTTCCAGCACCCATGAAGTGGAAGAGGCCTTGCACCTTATCCACCGCGCATGGGGCGAAGTGCGTGATGAAGGCACCGATGTGCCGATGCCGCCTGTCGGTGTCATGATCGAAATCCCGGCAGCGGTCTATCAGACCCGCGACCTGGCTCGTCAGGTGGACTTCCTGTCCGTGGGCTCCAACGACCTGACCCAATACCTGCTGGCGGTTGACCGCAACAACCCGCGTGTCGCCGACCTCTACGACTACCTGCACCCGGCGGTGCTGCAAGCGCTGCAAAGCGTCGTGCGCGATGCCCATGCCGAAGGCAAGCCGGTGAGTATCTGCGGCGAGATGGCGGGCGATCCTGCTGCGGCCGTGCTGTTGATGGCGATGGGCTTTGACAGCCTGTCGATGAACGCCACCAACCTGCCGAAAGTGAAATGGATGCTGCGCCAGATCAACCTCAGCAAGGCCAAGGAACTGCTGGCCCAGTTGATGACCAACGACAACCCGCAAGTGATCAGCAGCTCGCTGCAACTGGCGCTGCGCAATCTGGGTCTGTCCCGGATGATCAATCCGGGTTCGGTCAAAGGGCATTGAGGGCGCTTCGACTGTATCGATCTGTCGCGGCCAAGGCCCCTCCCACAGGTTTGGTGTCCGTAGGAGCGCGCTTGCCCGCGATGTGTTTCAGTCCCTCCACGTTTCATCGCCCACCGCTAGAGCATCAAGCCGTGCTCCGGTAACATGCCGGACTGATTTTGGGGGCTCCCATGGAATTTGTGCTCTATCTGGCCCTGGGTGCCTGTGCGGGTGTGCTGGCCGGCCTGTTTGGCGTTGGCGGTGGCATCATTATCGTTCCGGTGCTGGTGCTCAGCTTCGGCCTGCAAGGTTTCGATGCGTCGGTGCTGACTCACCTGGCGGTCGGGACCTCTCTGGCGACTATCGTATTCACGTCGATCAATTCCGTTCGCGCTCATCACAGCATGGGCGCGGTGCGTTGGCCGATCTTTGCATGGCTGACGGTGGGCATTCTGGTGGGCGCAGGCCTCGGCTCGCTGACAGCCAGTTACATTGCCGGGCCTTATCTGCAGAAGATCATTGGTGTGTTCGCCCTGCTGGTCGCCTTGCAGATGGCGCTGGATCTGCGGCCCAAGGCCAGCCGTAGCGTGCCCGGCAAGCCAGGCCTGACAGCGGCGGGTGTAGTGATCGGCTGGGCTTCGGCGATTTTCGGGATCGGCGGCGGCTCTTTGACCGTGCCGTTCCTGACCTGGCGCAGTGTGTCCATGCAACAGGCGGTAGCAACTTCAGCGGCGTGCGGCTTTCCTATCGCGTTGGCAAGTGCAATAAGTTTCATGATTCTGGGCTGGCACGATCCCCAGCTGCCACCGCATAGTCTGGGCTTCGTTTACCTGCCCGCGCTGCTTGGCATTGCGGTCACCAGTATGTTTTTTGCGCGCTTCGGCGCCCGGCTGGCGCATAAACTGTCGCCACGTCTATTGAAACGACTGTTCGCTGCGCTGCTGTTATGTGTGGGCACCAGTTTCCTGATTTAGCTGTCTTTCGGATTCAGTCGCTCGCAAGAGCGTTCCAATTGAGGAGTTGCAATGCTGCCTTACCCGCAGATTGACCCGGTAGCCGTATCCCTCGGCCCGCTGCAAATTCACTGGTATGGACTGATGTATCTGGTCGGCATAGGTGGCGCATGGCTGCTTGCGTCGCGTCGCTTGAATGCTTTCGATCCGACCTGGACCAAGGAAAAACTCTCCGACCTGATTTTCTGGCTGGCCATGGGCGTCATTGTCGGCGGGCGTCTGGGTTATGTGCTGTTCTACGACCTGTCGGCTTATCTCGCCAATCCGCTGTTGATCTTTGAAGTCTGGAAAGGCGGCATGGCCTTCCACGGCGGTTTTGTCGGCGTGATGCTGGCGGCCTGGTGGTTTGGCAGACGCAATGGCAAGACTTTCTTCCAACTGATGGACTTCGTTGCTCCGCTGGTGCCGATTGGTCTGGGTGCCGGGCGTATCGGCAACTTCATCAATGCCGAGCTGTGGGGCAAGCCAAGCGATGTGCCATGGGCCATGGTCTTCCCGCCGTTCAGCGACCCTGCGCAACTGGCGCGTCATCCATCGCAGCTGTATCAGTTCGCCCTTGAAGGCGTGGCGCTGTTCATCATTCTCAACCTTTATGCACGCAAACCGCGCCCGACCATGGCCATTTCCGGCATGTTCGCCCTGTTTTACGGGATCTTCCGCTTTATCGTCGAGTTCGTCCGCGTGCCGGACGCTCAATTGGGCTATCTGGCGTGGGGCTGGGTCACCATGGGGCAGATTCTGAGTCTGCCGATGATTATCGCTGGTCTGGCCATGATCTGGCTGGCTTACAAGCGCGAGCCTGCCAAGGCAGCGGCTTAATACTGAAACGCCGGGTGATGTTGCCCGGCGTGTTCAACGATGCAGGTAATTTATGAAGCAATATCTTGAACTAGTCGCCCATGTGATCAAGCACGGGACCTTGCAGTCCAACCGTACCGGCGTGAACACCATCAGTTTCCCCGGCGCGATGCTGCGTTATGACCTGCAGGAAGGTTTTCCGGCGATCACCACACGGCGTATGGCCTTCAAGTCGGCCATCGGCGAAATGGTCGGTTTCCTGCGTGGCGTCAGCAATGCCGCCGAATTTCGCGAACTGGGCTGCAAGGTCTGGGATCAGAACGCCAACGAGAACGCTCAGTGGCTGAACAACCCGTTCCGCAAGGGCGAGGATGATCTGGGCGAGATCTACGGCGTGCAGTGGCGCAAATGGCCGGCCTACAAGCGTATTGAAACCAGCAATGCGGCGGCGATTGAACTGGCCGTCAGCCAGGGTTACAAGCAGATCGCAGAGTCCGAAGAGGATGGCCAGAGCTTTGTGGTGCTGTACAAGGCCATCGATCAGATTCGCCAGTGCGTCGACACCATCATCAAGGACCCGGGCAGCCGCCGTATCCTGTTCCACGGCTGGAACTGCGCGCAGCTCGATGAGATGGCCTTGCCACCTTGTCACCTGCTTTACCAGTTGCACCCGAACCCGCAGACCCGGGAAATCTCCCTGACGCTGTACATTCGTTCAAACGATCTGGGCCTCGGAACGCCGTTCAACCTGACCGAAGGCGCTGCACTGCTGAGCCTGATCGGCCGCCTGACCGGCTACACGCCGCGCTGGTTCACCTATTTCATCGGTGATGCCCACGTCTACGAGAACCACCTGGACATGCTCAACGAACAGCTCACCCGTGAGCCGTTCCCGATGCCGAAACTGGTGATCTCCGACCGTGTGCCCGAGTTCGCCAAGACCGGTGTCTATCAGCCGGAATGGCTGGAACTGATCGAACCTTCCGACTTCTCGCTGGAAGGTTACGAGCACCATCCGGCGATGACAGCACCGATGGCGGTATAGGGGGCGAGCTGCAAGCGGCAAGTTGTAAGCTGCAAGTTGCTTGAGGCTTTCAGCTTGAAGCTTGCAGCTGCTTCAATGTCCATGACTCTTGCCCACATGTGAAGGCTCGCCTTCTGCCGCCGCCACGGCGCCTGTCACTTCCAGACGCTCCAGAATTCCGCAATGGTCCGATTTACCGTCGCCACAACGGCGGCGCAGGTCCTGTAGCTGCTCCTGCAGGACTTGCAGGCTGGCGATGCGCGCATTGACGTGTTCGATGTGTTCGTCGATCAGCGCGTTGACGCTTTCGCACTGGTCCTGCGGGCTGTCGCGCAGGTTGAGCAGGCTGCGGATTTCTTCCAGCGTCATGTCCAGGCTGCGGCAGTTGCGGATGAACGACAGCCGCTCTACATGCGCCTGGGTGTACAAGCGGTAATTGCCGTCGCTGCGGGCCGGTGCAGGCAGCAGGCCTTCACGCTCGTAATAACGAATGGTTTCAACCTGAGAATCCGTCAACTTCGCCAGTTCGCCGATCTTCATATGTTTCATCTCGTTTGAGCGCTTGACCCTATAGTGGCTACAGGGTGTTCACTTGGCAACAAGTAGATCCCGGGAGCGGACCATGGGCCAGATTACAGATATTTCTCCAAAGCACGATGATCATAAAGACGGGCACAAGCACGTTGCGCATGCTCATTCTTGCTGCTCCGGCGCAGCCGCGCCTGCCACTGTCACTTTTGATGAGGCGCCCGCAGCCGGTGGGCGTTTGAGCAGTTTCCGCATCGAGCAGATGGACTGCCCGACCGAGCAGACTCTGATCCAGAACAAGCTGGGCAAGCTGCCCGGTGTGCATAAGCTGGAATTCAACCTGATCAATCGCATCCTTGGCGTCTGGCATGACCTGCCGACGACCGAGCCGATTCGTGAAGCCATCGGTGCGTTGGGCATGCAGGCCGACCCCATCGAGGAAGGCGCGAGCCAGGATGTGCCCGCGGCACCTGCGCCGAAAAAGCATTGGTGGCCTCTGGCACTGTCCGGCGTGATGGCGCTGGGCGCCGAAATCGTCCATTTCGCTCAGCTTGGCCCAACTTGGGTCGTTGCGCTGCTGGCCATTGTTTCTATCCTCAGTTGCGGCCTGACCACCTACAAAAAGGGCTGGATCGCGCTGAAGAACTTCAACCTCAACATCAACGCCTTGATGAGCATCGCGGTGACCGGCGCGGTCCTGATCGGCCAATGGCCTGAAGCGGCGATGGTGATGTTCCTGTTTACCGTGGCCGAACTGATCGAGGCCAAGTCTCTGGATCGTGCCCGTAACGCCATCAGCAGTCTGATGCAGTTGACGCCCGATGTGGCGACCGTCAGGCAGAGTGATGGAAGCTGGGTCGAAACCGAGGTCAAGAGCGTCGAAATGGGCGCTATCGTGCGGGTTCGGCCGGGTGAGCGGATCGGCCTTGATGGCGAGGTGGTATCGGGTAACTCGACCATCGATCAGGCGCCGATTACCGGTGAAAGCCTGCCTGTGGAAAAAACCGTGGGCGACAAGGTGTTTGCCGGCACGATCAACCAGTCCGGCTCGCTTGAGTACCGGGTGGCGGCTGCCGCGAGCCATTCCACGCTGGCGCGGATCATCCATGCGGTGGAAGCGGCTCAAGGCGCGCGGGCTCCGACCCAGAGTTTTGTCGATAGCTTTTCGCGAATCTACACACCGGTGGTTTTCCTGACCGCACTGGCCGTGGCCCTTGTTGCGCCACTGTTCTTCGGCGGTGCCTGGTTTGACTGGATCTACCGGGCATTGGTGTTGCTGGTTGTTGCCTGTCCTTGTGCTTTGGTGATTTCTACCCCGGTGACCATCGTCAGCGGTCTGGCCGCTGCGGCGCGCAAGGGGATTCTGATCAAGGGTGGCGTCTATCTGGAAATGGGCGAAAAGCTCGATTACCTGGCCCTCGACAAGACCGGCACTATCACCCACGGCAAGCCCGTGCAGACCGACTATCTACCACTGGATGTGACTGTCGCCGACAATGCGCCAGCCATTGCTGCCAGCCTGGCTGGTCGTTCCGATCATCCGGTTTCCCAGGCCATCGCCAAGGCGTCGGGGCAAGGGCAGGGTGTGCATGAGGTCAGTGCGTTCGAGGCATTGCCGGGGCGTGGCGTGAAAGGCGAGATCAATGGCCAGCTCTACCACCTGGGCAACCACCGTCTGGTCGAAGAACTGGGGCTGTGCTCGCCGGAGCTTGAAGCCAGGCTCGATGCGCTGGAAATACAAGGCAAGACCGTGGTTCTGTTGCTGGACACCTCTGGCCCGCTGGCGCTGTTCGCGGTCGCCGATACGGTCAAGGACAGCAGCCGCGAGGCTATCGCCCAGTTGCACGAGCTTGGTATCAAGACCCTGATGCTGACCGGTGACAACCCGCACACCGCCAAGGCAATCGCTGAGCAGGTGGGCATCGATCAGGCTCAGGGCAATCTGCTGCCTATGGATAAGTTGCAGGCCATTGAAGACCTGTATGCCCGCAAGCATCGCGTCGGCATGGTGGGCGATGGCATCAACGATGCACCTGCGCTGGCCCGTTCGGAGATCGGTTTCGCCATGGCTGCGGCGGGCACCGACACGGCCATTGAAACTGCTGATGTCGCACTGATGGACGACGATCTGCGCAAGATCCCGGCGTTTATCCGACTGTCACGCGATACTTCGGCAATTCTCAAACAGAACATTGCGTTGGCGATTGTCACCAAGGTGTTCTTCCTGGGGATTACCTTTGCGGGTATGGCGACCATGTGGATGGCGGTGTTTGCCGACATGGGCGTGAGCTTGCTGGTGGTGTTCAACGGGTTGAGATTGCTCAAGAAGTGAGCAGTTTTGGGGCTTTTCGCGAATGAATTCGCTCCTACCGTAGGAGCGAATTTATTCGCGAAAGCGTAATCAACCAAACCTCTCCCGCCCCCAGGCAATAAACGTCTCCAGCAACCCCTTCAATACCTCGCGGGTCGGTGCAGCCAGATCAGGGCGGTAATGGAAAGGGGCGAACTCTTCCATGTAGGTGCTCTGCGCCAGTTCCAGCTGTACGGCGTGGATATTGTTGGCCGGGTCGCCGTAATGTCGGGTGATATGGCCGCCCTTGAAGCGGCCGTTGAGCACATGGCTGTAGTCCTTGGCCGCTGCACACAGGCTTTCCAGCCTGCCTGCCAGTTGCGGATCACAACTGGCACCGTTGAAGGTGCCGAGGTTGAAGTCCGGCAGTCGCCCGTCGAACAGATGCGGGACGTGGCCGCGAATGGAGTGGGCATCGAACAGCAGCGCATAACCGAACTCATCGCGCAGGCGTTGCAGCTCTTGCTCCAGGGTCTGGTGGTAAGGTACCCAGATCTGTTGCAGGTAGCTGGCCCGCTCGGCAGCGTCGGGCTCCTGGCCGTCCTTGAACAGAGGCACGCCGTCGAACAGGATCGAAGGAAACAGCCCGGTCGTCGCACCGGCATACAGCGGTTTGTCGTCGGACGGGCGATTGAGGTCGATGACGAAGCGCGAATACTCGGCAGCCAGGGTGCTGGCCCCCAGTTCGGCGGCGAAGTCGTACAGCTGCGGGATGTGCCAGTCGGTATCCGGCAGGCTCAAGGCTTCGTCCACCAGCCCGGCTTCGACTGCCGGTGTCAGCTTCAAGCCGGCATGAGGCATGCTGATCAGCAGCGGGACCCGGCCACGCTGGAATGTCAGAACGTTATCCACAGGGCTCTCCTTCAGATCGATGATTCGACGCCGTGGCGCACGATACGTTTATCCAGATCGCCGCCCAGCCAGTAGGCCAGATCGGCAGGGCGTTCGATGTTCCAGGCGACGAAGTCCGCTACCTTGCCTGTTTCCAGCGAGCCATGGGTTTTATCCAGGCCCAGTGCCTTCGCAGCATTGAGGGTGACGCCCGCCAGGGCTTCTTCAGGCGTCATGCGGAATAGTGTGCAGGCCATGTTCAGCATCAGGCGCAGTGACAGGCCGGGCGAGGTGCCGGGGTTCATGTCGGTGGAGATGGCGATAGGCACGCCATGCTTGCGCAGGGCTTCCATCGGCGGCAACTGGGTTTCGCGCAGAAAGTAATAGGCACCCGGCAGTAGCACAGCGACGGTTCCGGCAGCAGCCATGGCAATGGCGTCGTCTTCGGTCATGAACTCCAGATGGTCCGCCGACAAGGCCTGATAGCGCGCCGCAAGGCTTGAGCCGCCCAGTGACGAAAGCTGTTCAGCGTGGAGTTTCACCGGCAAGCCCAGTTGCTTTGCGGTGATGAACACCTGCTCGACCTGAGCAGGCGAGAACGCCAGGTACTCGCAGAACGCATCCACGGCATCCACCAGACCTTCCTCGGCCAGTGCGGGAAGCATTTCGTCGCAGATATGCCGGATGTAATCGTCGGCGCGGTTGGCGTATTCCGGTGGCAGGGCGTGGGCAGCCAGACATGTGCTGCGCACGGTGACTGGCAGGCTGTCACCCAGGCGCCGGATCACTTTCAGGATCTTGCGTTCGCTTTGCAGGTCCAGGCCGTAGCCGGACTTCATTTCCACGGTGGTCACGCCGTCGCGAAGCAGATGCTTCAAGCGCCGTTCGGCACTGGCGAGCAATTCGTCTTCGCTGGCCGCTCGTGTTGCCCGCACGGTGCTGGCAATGCCGCCACCCGCAGCGGCGATGTCGGCATAGCTCACACCTTGCAGGCGCTGCTCGAATTCACCGCTGCGATTACCACCGAATACCGTATGGGTGTGGCAATCGATGAGGCCCGGAGTAACCCAGGCGCCGCCCAGGTCTACGGTGCTGCCAAAATCAGTTTCCGAGAGCTGATTGTGAGGCCCGATCCAGTGGATGAACTCTCCAGAGGTCACGATGGCGGCATCCTCGATGATCGAGTAGTTGCCTTGCGCCATGGTTGCGATGTGACAGTTCTTCCAGAGTGTTGTCATCCCGGGCCTCCTTGGGTCATTGGGTGTTTTTTGTATGTCTGGGTTTTATCCACAGGTAGTAGGCGATAACCAGCAGCACAATCCAGATCGCGCCGACGATCAGCGCAGCGCGGTTATTCGGGAAATAGCCCAGCACGCCGAAGATGAACAGCATGAAGACGATGGCGGCAGCCGGCCCATAAGGCCAGAACGGCACCGGGAACTTCAGTTGTGCGACTTCTTCGGGGTTCATGGAACGGCGCATGGCGACCTGGGTCAGCAGGATCATCAGCCATACCCAGACCGTGGCGAAGGTGGCCAGCGAAGCGATGAGCAGGAAGACGTCCTTGGGGATCAGGTAGTTGAGGAGCACGCCAGCCAGCAGCGTCACGCCCATCACCACGACCGTCATCCATGGCACGCCCTGACGCGACAGCCTGGCGAAACCGGCAGGTGCCTGACCTTCAAGCGCCATGCCATACATCATGCGGCCCGCGCCGAAGATGTCGCTGTTGATCGCCGACACCGCTGCCGAGATCACCACGATATTGAGAATGGTCGCTGCCGAGGCGATGCCCAGATTGTCGAAAATCTGCACGAACGGGCTGCCTTGGGTACCGATCTGCGGCCATGGGTAGATGGACATCAGCACAAACAGCGTCAGGACGTAGAACAATAGAATGCGCAGCGGCACGGCATTGATGGCCTGTGGCAGCGTGCGTTGAGGATTCTTGGCTTCGCCGGCCGTGATGCCGATGATTTCGATGCCGCCAAAGGCGAACATCACCACTGCCAGCGAGGCGATCAGGCCGCCAATGCCATTGGGCATGAAGCCGCCGTGGGTCCAGAGGTTGCTGATGCCGATGGTGTTGTCACCGCTGGATGAGCCGATGCCGAACAGCATGATGCCGAAACCTGCGACGATCATCGCCACGATGGCGCCGACCTTGAGCAGCGATAGCCAGAACTCGGTTTCACCGAAGACCTTGACGTTGCACAGGTTGAGCGCGCCGATCAGGAACACGATGCCCAGCACCCAGATCCAGCGTGGCACTTCCGGGAACCAGAAGCCCATGTAGATCCCGAACGCGGTGACATCGGCCAGACAGACAATGATCATCTCGAAAGCGTAGGTCCAGCCCAGCACGAAACCCGCCAGAGGGCCGAGGTAGCGGCTGGCGTAATGGCTGAACGAGCCGGAGGTCGGGTTATGCACGGCCATCTCGCCCAGGGCGCGCATGACCATGAAGACCGCCGCGCCGCCGATCAGGTAAGCCAGCAGAACCGCAGGCCCCGCTTGCTGAATCGCGGCGGCGGAACCATAGAACAACCCTGTGCCGATGGCAGAGCCCAGAGCCATGAAGCGAATGTGGCGGGCGGATAACCCGCGTTTCAAACCATCTTTTGACGTCATTTCCGTCCATCTCATTACTGGGTATGGCAAATAGCTGCGAGAACACCTGCTTTCGGCTTCCCGCAGCGAACTACCATTGCGAGCCCTGCCAGGCTCGCGGTACATCACAGACTGGGTAGCAGACGTGCAGGAACCAACTGGTTCAGGCAAGTTGAGGACAACAGCTGGCTGGCAGCTTCTATGTCCGGTGCAAAAAAACGATCCTTCTCATAGGGCGGTACTTTGCTGCGCAGCGCGGCACGGGCCTGCTCCAGTTTCGGAGAGGTTTTAAGGCCGTTGCGCAAGTCCAGACCCTGGCATGCAGCCAGCCATTCTACGGCAAGAATCCCGCGAACGTTTTCTGCCATTTCCCATAACCGCTTGCCGGCTGCCGGAGCCATGGAAACATGGTCCTCCTGATTGGCTGAAGTCGGCAGGCTGTCGACGCTGTGTGGATGGGCCAAAGCCTTGTTTTCACTGGCCAGGGCGGCAGCGGTGACCTGGGCGATCATGAAGCCGGAGTTGACCCCGCCGTTGGCCACCAGGAAGGGCGGCAACTGCGACATGTGCTTGTCCATCATCAGCGAAATGCGGCGTTCGCTCAGGGAACCGATTTCCGCGATGGCCAGCGCCAGGTTATCGGCGGCCATGGCAACCGGTTCCGCGTGGAAGTTGCCGCCGGAGATCACATCGTTTTCGGCAGCGAATACCAGCGGGTTGTCGGAGACGGCGTTGGCTTCGATCTCCAGCACTTCGGCAGCCTGACGCAACTGGGTCAGGCAGGCACCCATGACCTGTGGCTGGCAGCGCAGCGAGTACGGGTCCTGAACCTTGTCGCAGTTGCGATGGGACTCGGACACTTCGCTGCTTTCCCCCAACAGGTCGCGATAGCAGGCTGCTGCATCGATCTGACCGCGCTGACCGCGAGCGGCATGGATGCGGGCGTCGAAAGGCGAGCGCGAACCGAGCACGGCTTCCACGGTGAGAGCGCCGCAGGCCATGGCTCCGGCGAACAGGTCTTCACCCTCGAACAGGCCGCGCAGTGCGAACGCGGTGGAAACCTGCGTTCCGTTGAGCAATGCCAGACCTTCCTTGGCAGCCAGAGTCAGCGGTTTCAGGCCTGCAACTTCAAGCGCATCGACGGCATCGAGCCATTCGCCTTTGTAGCGAGCCTTGCCTTCGCCCAGCAGCACCAGAGACATATGGGCCAGTGGCGCGAGGTCACCGGAAGCACCGACCGAACCCTTGAGCGGGATATGCGGATAGACCTCGGCATTGATCAGGGCAATCAAGGCATCGATCACCAGACGCCGGATACCGGAGAAACCACGGCTCAGGCTATTGACCTTGAGCACCATGATCAGGCGCACCAGATCGTCGCTGATCGGCTGCCCGACACCGGCGGCATGGGACAGCACCAGAGAGCGTTGCAGGTTTTCCAGGTCCTCGCTGGCAATGCGGGTCGAGGCCAGCAGGCCGAAACCGGTGTTGATGCCATAGGCCGTACGGTTCTCGGCGAGAATGCGCTCTACACAGGCCACGCTGTCTTCGATCTGCTGATCGGCGCTGCTATCGAGCTTCAGCGTTACCGGTTGCTGATAGATTGCACGCAGTTGCGCCAGGGTCAGTTGGCCCGGGATCAGATTCAATGACTTGGCAGATGGTTTGGTCACGATGCAGCTACTCCTTGATTGATGTCAGGCGACTGCTTTTTTGCAGCGCGTCGCCTTGCAGCCCTGTTGTCATGGGGTTGTCGTCTGTTCACGACAGTGCCGGAAAATCCTCTCCAGCACTTCTTCGTTCTTGAGTACGGCTACGCTGCTGGCAATATCCGGGGCCAGCCAGCGGTCTTCGTCGTAAGCGGGGATCTGCTCGCGCAGCGCGCGCCAGGCCATGCCGGTACCTGCCCCGAAACGCTGTTGTTTGAGAAACTCGAACGCCTGGGCCGCCAGCAGGTATTCGATGGCCAGAATCTGCGTCGCGTTGCCCAGTACCTTGTGCAGCTTCAAGGCAGCGCTGGTGCCCAGGCTCAGATGATCTTCCTGCAAGCCCGAGGTGACATAGTTATCGACCACCGCCGGTTGTGCCATCTGGCGGTTTTCTGCGCACAGCGAAGCGGCCACGTACTGGACGATCATCATCCCCGAATTGACGCCCGGCTGGCTGACCAGAAAAGCCGGCAAGCCGCTGACGGCCGGGTTGATCAGCCGATCCAGACGCCGCTCGGCAATCGAGCCCAGCTCCGCAACCGCCATGCACAGCAGATCTGCCGCCATGGCGACTGACTGGCCGTGCGGGTTGGCTTGCGACACCACGCGGTAATCCTCTGGAGTGCCCAGCAGCAAGGGGTTATCGGTGACTGCATTCAGCTCGGTTTCGACCTGCCTGATCGCGTGGGCCAGTTGGTCCCGCGTTGCGCCATGCACTTGTGGTATCGAACGAATGCTCAGTGCATCCTGGGTACGAATGCCTTGGCTGCTGGCGAGAACTTCGCTGCCCGCCAGCAGGCTGCGCAGGTTCTTGCCGACCTGTTGCATACCCGGATGTGGTTTGAGAGCGATGATGGTTTCATCGAAGGCATCGAGCTGGCCGCGCAGTGCTTCAAAGGTCATGGCACCGATCACGTCGGCCCATTGTGTCAGGCGCGTGGCGTCGGCAATGGCCAGACAGCTCAGGCCGGTCATGCAGGGTGTACCGTTGACCAGACACAGCCCGTCCTTGGCACCCAGCTCGACGGGGGACAGGCCTTCTTCGCTCAATGCCTGCTGCGCCGAAATGATCTGCCCGCGATAACTGACCTGACCCACACCCAGCAGCGCAATGCCGACGTGCGCCATATGGGTCAGATAACCCACCGACCCCTGCGATGGCACTTGCGGCGTGATGCCTTGATTGAGCAAGGCCAGCAGCGCTTGCACAACCTGTCTATGGATGCCGGACTTGCCCTGGCTGTAGTTGAGAATCGCGGCACAGATGATGGCCCGCGTCTGCTCGTCGGGCAGTGGTGCGCCTACGCCACAGGCATGGCTGAGCAATGTGTTGCGCGACAGGCGACTGAGTTGTTCGTCTGCCAGTGAGACATTGCACAGCGCACCGAGGCCGGTATTCACACCGTAAGCCCGTTCGCCGCTGGCAACGATGCGCTGGACGATGGCCTGGGCATTGTCGATGCGCGCCCAGGCCTGCTCCGACAGTATCAGGTGCGCGCCATCACGAGCCACGGCCACCACGTCCTGCCAGCCTGTCGGGGCATCACCGAAAACAATCTGTCTGGCTCGTGACATCGACACCATCCTTAAAGAGTGACTGCGCGCCGTTGCACGAAGCGATCAACGTAATCGTCGGCGGGCGAGTGAAGGATTTCCTTGGGCGTTCCGACCTGAATCAGGCGGCCATCCTTGAGAATCGCGATCCGGTTGCCGATACGCACGGCTTCGTCCAGGTCGTGGGTAATGAACACGATGGTTTTCTTCAGCGTCGATTGCAGCTCCAGCAACTGGTCCTGCATCTCGGCGCGGATCAGCGGATCGAGAGCGCTGAACGCTTCATCCATCAGGATGATGTCGGTGTCGGCCGCCAGTGCCCGTGCCAGACCAACGCGCTGACGCATGCCGCCAGAGAGCTGATGCGGGTATTTGTTTTCGTAGCCTTTGAGGCCCACGGTGGTGATCCAGTGTTGCGCACGCTCCTGGCAGAGCGCTTTGCTCTCGCCGCGCACCTTCAGGCCGTACGCCACGTTGTCCAGCACACTCTTGTGCGGCAGCAGGCCGAAGCTCTGGAACACCATGCTGATCTTGTGACGACGGAATTGGCGCAGGGCTTCCATGTCGTACCGCAGGATATCTTCGCCATCCACCAGAATCTCGCCACTGGTAGGATCGATCAGGCGATTGAAATGGCGCACCAGCGTCGATTTGCCCGAGCCCGACAATCCCATGATGACGAATATCTCGCCGCTACCGATCGACAGCGACAGGTCGTTGACGCCGACCACACAGCCGGTCTGGGCCAGCACCTGATCCTTGCTCTTGCTCTGTTGCACCATCGCCAGCGCTTCTTTCGAGCGGCTGCCGAATATCTTGAACACGTTTTTGACGACGATTTTGTTCGGTTCCAGGCTCATTATTTGCTCGCCTCATGCCGTGGGCGGCCATAGGCCTGCGTGATGCGGTCGATGACAACCGCCAGAATGACAATGGCCAGACCGGCTTCCAGGCCGCGCCCGACATTGAGGGTCTGGATACCCACCAGAACGTCCTCGCCCAGACCTCGGGCACCGATCATCGAAGCAATCACGACCATCGACAGCGCCATCATGGTGGTCTGGTTGATCCCGGCCATGATGCTTGGCATCGCCAGTGGCAGTTGCACGCCGAACAGTTGTTGCCAGCGATTGGCACCAAAGGCGTTGATCGCCTCCATCACCTCGCCATCGACCTGACGGATACCCAGGTCGGTCAGACGAATCAGCGGCGGCGCGGCGTAAATCACGGTAGCGAAGATCGCCGGGACCTTGCCCAGGCCGAACAGCATCAGCACCGGGATCAGGTAAACGAAGCTGGGCATGGTTTGCATGATGTCCAGCAGCGGCATCAGCACCGAGCGCAGGCGGTTGCTGCGTGCCGAAAGAATGCCCAGAGGAATGCCGATCAACACCGCGATGAACGTGGCGACCAGCATCAGCGCCAATGTCTGCATCAGCTTGTCCCACAGCCCGACAGCGCCGACGAGGAACAGGAGGCCGACAATCAATGCGGTGGTGACGATTTTCCGGGTCGCATGCCAGGCAATGCCGCCGACGATCATCAGCACCAGCCACCAGGGCGCCATACGCAGCAGGCTTTCCAGATTGACGATGGCCCACAGCAAGGTATCGGAGATGTGCCGGAACACATCGCCGTACTCGGTGACCAGCGCATCAACCCCGTCGTTGACCCAGTTGGCAATGGAGAAGGTAAAACTTTCGGGAAACATAAGGTGCTCTCGATCAAGTTGTCAGGCACAGCACTGTCGCCTGTGCCTGCGCAGATAATCTGCTCCGGGGTTTACAGAGAGGCCTCAACCTTTTTCGCAGCGTCTTCGCTGACCCACTTGTGCCAGACTTCCGGGTGTTCCTTGAGGAAAATCTTCGCCAGTTTCGGCGATTCGATCCGCTCCTTGGCCATGCGTCCCAGGTTCTGGTTCAGCAGGTCGATAGGCAGGTTGACCTTCTCCAGTACGGCGACCAGTTCAGGTGCCTGTTCGTGGAAAGCCTTGGACACACCGACCTTGATATCGATGGTCTTGTTGACGCCTGGTTCTTCCAGACGAACCAGATCGACTTGCCCCATCAACGGAGTGGGCGACCAGTAATACGTCAGGATCGGCTCACCGCGCTTGTAGCTGGACAGAATAGCCGCGTCCAGTGCCGGGCCGGTGCCTGGGCGGAAGTTGGTGTACTTGCTTTCCAGGCCGTAGGTCTTGAGCATTTCGCTGTTTTCCAGCTCGCAGGTCCAGCCGGCGGGGCAGTTGTAGAAGCGGCCTTTGCCGGGTTCTTCCTGATCCCTGAACACGGCTGAGTATTGAGCCAGATCTGCGATTGACTTCAGGTTCGGTGCCTTGGCTTCCAGCTTGCGCCTGGCATCGCCTTCAATCACATAGCGCGGCACGTACCAGCCTTCGACTGCGCCGACCACGGGCGCGCCGACGCCTACGACTTTTCCAGCCGCTGCGGCCTTGTTCCAGACTTCGCTGCGGCCTATCCACTCTTCTGCGAAGATTTGAATGTCATTGGTGCTCAGGGCGTTTTCCATGGCTATGGAATTGCCCGGCAACGCATCCACGCTGCAACCGTAGCCTTTGCTCAGGACGACTTGAAGAATGTCGGTCAGCAACATCGCGCTTTCCCAGTTCAGACCGGCAAACTTGACCGGCTTGCCTGACTCGCACCACCCGGCCGCTTGACTTGCACCGGCACTGACCAGCAGGCCAGCAGATACCAGAGTGGTTAACAGCGCTTTTTTCATTTTCATTGTCGATGCTCCAAAGCCTGAAAGGGATGACGGCAGCTTCAAGTAGGCATCCGGCCTGTGGGCGTTATCAGTGTCTATCCTGACTTTTTCGATGTGGCGGCTCTGAGCCGCCACACCCATGGCAAATGCCCTTAACGCCCGATCATCGGCAGGTTCAAGCCCTGCTCTTTGGCGCAATCAATCGCTATCTGGTAACCGGCATCGGCGTGACGCATGACGCCTGTCGCCGGGTCATTGTGCAGAACGCGGGCAATGCGCTCGGCCGCTTCATCGGTGCCGTCGCAGACAATCACCATGCCCGAATGCTGAGAGAAGCCCATGCCGACACCGCCGCCATGATGCAGCGACACCCAGGTCGCACCGCTGGCGGTATTGAGCAGGGCGTTGAGCAGCGGCCAGTCGGATACTGCGTCGGAACCGTCCTGCATGGACTCGGTTTCACGGTTGGGGCTGGAGACCGAGCCGGAGTCCAGATGGTCGCGACCGATCACCACGGGAGCAGACAATTCGCCGCTGCGGACCATTTCGTTGAACGCCAGGCCGAGTCTGGCGCGCTGTCCCAGGCCGACCCAGCAGATACGTGCTGGCAAACCCTGGAAGCTGATGCGTTCGCGGGCCATGTCCAGCCAGTTATGCAGGTGCGCATCGTCCGGGATCAGTTCCTTGACCTTGGCATCTGTCTTGTAGATGTCCTGCGGATCGCCCGACAGGGCCGCCCAGCGGAAAGGGCCTACGCCGCGACAGAACAATGGCCGGATGTAGGCGGGCACAAAGCCGGGGAAATCGAAGGCATTGGCTACGCCTTCTTCCTTGGCCATCTGACGGATGTTGTTGCCGTAGTCGAAGGTTGGAATACCTGCTTTCTGGAACGCCAGCATGGCTTCGACGTGTTCGGCCATGGACTGTTTGGCCGCTTTGACGACGGCGGCCGGCTCGGTCAGCGCACGTGCGCGGTAGTCTTCCCAGCTCCAGCCTTTGGGCAGGTAGCCATTGAGCGGATCGTGAGCGCTGGTCTGGTCGGTGACCATGTCCGGGCGCACGCCGCGACGGACCATTTCCGGCAGGATTTCAGCAGCGTTGCCGCACAGGGCGATGGAGATGGCCTTGCCTTCGGCGGTGTAGCGGGCGATACGCGCCAGGGCGTCGTCCAGGTCGGTGGCTTGCTCATCGACGTAACGGGTCTTGAGACGGAAGTCGATGCGGCTCTGCTGGCATTCGATGTTCAGCGAACAGGCTCCGGCCAGTGTTGCGGCCAGCGGCTGTGCGCCACCCATGCCACCCAGGCCTGCGGTCAGCACCCAGCGGCCTTTCAGGCTGCCGTCGTAATGCTGACGACCGGCTTCGACGAAGGTTTCGTAAGTGCCCTGAACGATGCCCTGGCTGCCGATATAGATCCAGCTGCCTGCGGTCATCTGGCCGTACATGGCCAGACCTTTGGCATCCAGCTCGTTGAAATGCTCCCAGCTTGACCAGTGCGGTACCAGATTCGAGTTGGCGATCAGCACGCGCGGCGCATTGCTGTGAGTCTTGAACACACCGACCGGCTTGCCGGATTGCACCAGCAGGGTTTCATCATCGTTGAGCCGGGTCAGGCTCTCGACGATCTTGTCGTAGCACTCCCAGTTACGCGCCGCACGCCCGATCCCGCCATAAACTACCAACTCCTTCGGATTTTCGGCCACTTCAGGATCAAGGTTGTTCATCAGCATGCGCAGCGGGGCTTCGGTCAGCCAGCTCTTTGCTGTCAGTTGAGTGCCACGGGCAGCCCGCACTTCGACGTCACGATGGCGGGTCCAGTCTTGCTTGCGGTCTTGATTATTGTCGGTCACAAAAAAATCCTCAGCGATCAATCCAAACCAGCCCGATGACGGGCGAGTGGTGCCTGGCACTCAGGCGAATTCTGTCGGGTAGAGCGTGGGGTATTTATAACCTGTCTCTACTTGTACATACAAGCATATGCAATTGATAGACCAACTTTGTCTGCAGGCTGGTGCGTGGATGGGCCGAAGGCTGAAAACCTTTGTAAACCGTGGTGTTCAAGGTGTTTACGGTCATGTGAAGTTGCTGGGGATTAATGGATGGCTTGTGACGGGCGGGATGTTTTGCCCGATTTTGGGGCGATGGGTAACAGTGGGGTGGAGTGTTTGCTTTGTGCTGGGGCCTTAATGGAGAAGGCCTTGGTCTCGGGAGTGTCTGTCAGGTGCGTTGCCAAGTGGTTTGATGGCAAAAAAGGCCCCTGGATTTCCATTCTCAATAAGCAAAACCTGCGTATCAATGCGCAGGTTTTGTAAGTTAAAAACCCTATATTTACTGGTTATAAATAGAATTAAAGGCTAGAGTGACCTTGCAGAATTTAGCTTTGCATGGGAGATAAGGTATGAAGCTTGAAGATCGCATGGGCCGCTCAATTAAGCAGCGTGAAAGCGTGGTCGTCTTGCGCTCGGACTTTACGAAAATGGGGAGTGACTCTCAGGTTGGGCGCGTGCTTGCTCGATTTGTGGAGAATGGGATTCTCATTCGTGTAAGCAAGGGGGCGTTCGCCAAGACCCGCATCAACAAGTTCACGGGCAAGCCAACCCCGGCTGGAACATTGGAAATGATCGCTGCAGAGCTTTTTCGCAAGCTCAATATTTATGTAGCGCCAAGTTCACTGGTAGAGGAGTACAACAGAGGCAAATCGACCCAGATTCCAATGGGGGCGACTGTCAACACTGGATCTAGACGCATCACGCGGAAAGTGACAGTAGGGAATAGCACCTTAAATTATGAAAAAAATTCCAGACGAGCTTAAGTCTGATATAGAGGACGCTGCGACTGCAGGAATGCTGGGAAACCTCCCTGCTGCCGTAGCCGAGAAAGACCAGCACATAACGGATGCACTGAGCGTTTTAGCCCAAATTCACATCACGCACACCGCATACCAGAAGGATCGCCTGAAGGGGGATTCAAAGCCAAAATCAGTCGCGTTGGCTACACGGTTAATCTTCGCTGGTGGTACCTGCCTTTCCAAAGCTCATGCTCTTATCGAAAGGATGTCCGAAGACATTGACATCAAGGTCATGCTGGAGGATGTACCTGAAGGCTATGCCCTGCCGAACGGATTCTCAGATCGAGCGCGTTTAGGTGAGTTACATCGAGAAGTTGAACGCCATTTGACGAAAATGGGCTTCGAGTATGTAGAGCACGACAACAAGGAAAACCCGGTATCGCGCGATAACCGACGCTACTATTGCCTGCTGGTTTCATACAGTGCGCATTTTCAGGATGTTTCAGGCGTGCTTCGTCCACAACTCAAGGTTGAGCTCATTCATCGTCCTCCGATATTGGCCGCTGAAACCCGTGAAATGGGATACATGCTTGACGAGTTTGTCCCTCGCGCAACTCCTCACCGCTTTTCCATGACCTGTATCACAGTGGCAGAGACCTTGGCTGAAAAGGTGGTGTCGTTACTGCGCCGCTGCGCTTGGAGCTGGGATGGACGTCAACGTGGCGAATTTGACACTGCGCTGGTTCGTCACGTCTATGATGTCTGGCGTATCGTCGGCAGCCAGCCTGAAGCCATTGAGCCTGCATGCGAAATCTTCGCTGCGATAGTTCAAAAGGATGCGGAGGAGTTCAAGGGGCAGCATCCGGAGTTTGACCTGGCTCCCTACGCGGTGCTTCGGCGAAGCTTGGTCTGTGCAGCCACCCACAAGGGGATCAAAGCTGACTTTGACGATCGTCTAAAGCCATTGCTGTATGCCACTGACAAGCCGGATTTTGAAACTTGCTACGCCACTTTTGCTTCCGTCGCGGAACGATTCCTGAATCATGGCAGCATGGGGGAGGCCCCGTAAGTCATTGTGCTTTCTGATTTGCTGGACGGTGAGCAGATCGATAAAGGCAGTTACTTCCCTCCACCAACCTAATTTCTCAATACATCCCCCCAGATTTTAATTTGTCCCATGCACAGGCTGCGCGGCCTAATCGTGTCTTTAGGGATGGCAAGGTCGTGTGATGGAAAACATTCGTGCTTCAACCACTCACGCTTTCTGGTTGATGTCCAGTGTCGTGCTGGTGGCGTTGAATCTTCGGCCCGGCATGGCGGCCATCGGGCCGCTTCTGTCGGCTATTCGGGGTGATATTCCCCTCAGTTTCAGCCTGGCCTCGCTGTTGACCATGTTGCCGGTGATGGCGATGGGACTCGGGATGTTTTTCGGGATGAGGCTGGCTCAGTCATTGGGCGAGCATCGGGCAATCGGGTTGTCGCTGCTAGTGATTGGTATCGCCAGTGCGTCCCGGCTGTCCATCGATGGCGCGTTGGAGTTGATCGTGAGTGCAGTCCTCTCTGGACTGGGGATCGCGATGATTCAGGCGTTGATGCCGGCCTTGATCAAGACCCGTTTCAAGGACAACGTGTCCCTGTTCATGGGCCTGTATGTCACCTCGATCATGGGCGGTGCTGCACTGGCGGCGTCGTTCTCGCCCTTCGTGCTCAAGCAGAGCGGTAGCTGGAAGGTTTCGTTGGCGATATGGGGTGTGCTCGCGTTGCTGGCGCTGGTCCTGTGGACGTTTCAACGCTCGGCGATTCCGGTCGTCGAAGCCGCTCCCAAAGGCAAAAGTGACTCGTTTTTCGGCAATCCACGCGCCTGGTTGTTGGCCGTGTTCTTCGGCCTTGGCACGGCTTCCTACACCTGTGTGCTGGCCTGGCTTGCGCCTTATTACGTGGAAAGAGGCTGGAGCGAGCAGGACGCCGGGCTGGTGCTGGGCTTTTTGACAGCGATGGAAGTGCTGGCCGGTCTGGCGGTGCCTGCGATGGTCAATCAGACTCGGGACAAACGTTGGGCGCTGGCTGCCTTGTTGCTGCTGATCATTGCCGGTTTCAGCGGCCTTATTCTGTCCTTTGAACACTTGACCATGCTGTGGCCTTGTCTGCTGGGACTGGGGATCGGCGGTCTGTTCCCGATGAGTTTGATCATCTCCATGGACCATATCGATAACCCGGCCCGTGCCGGAAGCCTGACCGCCTTTGTGCAAGGCATCGGCTATCTGATAGCTGGCCTGTCTCCTCTGCTGGCTGGCGTCATCCGTGACCAGTCGGGGAGTTTCGAGGGGGCGTGGTGGACGTTGACAGCGGTGATGGTGGTGATGATCGGGATTGTGTTGCGGTTCAATCCTCGCCAGTACAAGGAACGCATCCGTTGAAGGTGGGGCCGGTGCAGCAGGTTAAATCACCTTCACCGCCCGCCCGATAAACTGTATCGGTCCGGTCGGTTTACCAACAGGCGAGCCCGTGGACTTCTCCAGTGTCAGCTCGAACAACTGGTTATGTTGCAGCGGTGGCAATTTATCGAGCGGTATATGCAGGGTCTGGCCCGGTTTTACCAAGCCGAGTGATACCGGTCCTTGCCAGTCGTCAGCCTTGGTCCAGAACTCCAGGGCCTTGTCCGCAGGGACCTGGGTTTCGCCCAGTGGAATGAGCTGGATTTCCTGCGAGTTGCTGGCCTGGACGACCCAGCCAGGCGCCTTGTCCTGTGGGGCGACGAGTACGACCAGGTAGGACGGTGCCTGCGATGGCTGTATGAAAAGCATCGTGCCCAGCACCAGCGATGCGGCCAGTCCGGCCCCGGCCAGCCCGCGCCAGATCGAAAGGCTGTCCCACCAGCGTGTACGTTGCGGTTCGGTTCTGTTGGCGGAGAGCTCGGTGATGCTGCGTTCGATACGGCTCCAGAGTCCCGGCGCGGGCGTCACAGGTTCGGCCATTGCCGTCAGCGGCAGCAGGCGTTCCTCCCAGGCATCGACTGCGGCCTGCAAATCGGGCTCATGTGCCAGCCGGTTCTGGATGTCGATTCTTTGCTGGGCAGACAAGGTGCCGAGCACGTACTCGCCGGCCAGCTCATTGATGTTTTCATTTGTAGGCCGAGTCATCCCATACACTCCCGCAAAGCCGTAAGGCTGCGCTTGATCCAGGCTTTGACCGTACCCAAGGGCGCGCCGATTTTCTGCGCGATTTCCTGATGCGAATAGCCGTCCACGTAAGCGTGAAAAACACAGTTGCGTCGCACCGGTTCAAGCTGTTCCAGGCAGAACTGAATCCGTCCCGGATTGACGCGCCAGTCAAAGGCATCGCCGGTTTCCTGCCAGCCTTCAAGGGTGGCAGCTTCGTGGTGGTCCTCGCTGCCATCGTCTTCCAGGCGTACTTCCCGGGCATGGTTGCGCAGGCGATTGAGCGCCAGATGACGGGTCACGCTGAAAATCCAGCCGCGTGCCGAACCTCTTGCCTGATCGAAGCTTGCCGCATGGGTCCAGATCTTGAGGAATGCATCATGCACGATGTCTTGCGCCAGTGCGTTGTCACGCACGAGCCGCACGACGACGCCGAGCAGCCGGGCGCTTTCCTGTTGATAGAGACGCTGCAATGCCTGGCGCTCACCGCGGGCGCAGGCATGCAGCGTGGCTTCGTAGTCAAAGAGAGATTCGTGTGAAGACACGTCGATCCGCCATCAATGGATGATTGCTGCCTCGTTGACATCACAAGGCTCCCGCGTAGCAGCATAGACTACTGACTGCGCGGCACCCCATTGAATGGCTTTGATCACTTGCTGGCCCAGAAGATGTAGTCAGCCTGGTACTTGACCACTTCCTTCGCGCCCTTGTTGCTGGCCGAGCAGGCAGTGGCTGGTGCAACGCCGCCTTTCAGTGCCACGCGCTGGATGTAGGCCGTACCGGTCAGGGCACCCTTGCCTTCAGCCGGATTGGCCTTGACCAGTTGGTAAGGCAGGTTGCCCGCGCTGGAAGGTGCAACGGCCACTTGAGTGCCGGTCAGCTTGGAGCCGTCTTTGGATTCCCAGGTAGCCGGTGGGCCGTAGTAAGTGCCGACCTGTTTGCCGCTGCGATCATTGAGGACAGCTTTGGGGCCGACGAATACCCATTCGGTTTCGGTAGCAGAGTTGGCCTTGGCGCGGCATTCGTAAGTGATCTCGCCCACGCCGGTGGTTTCCAGAGTGATCTTGTGACCGTCCGGGACCCGTACGCTTTCGGGTAGGGAGGTCTGAGCCATGGCAACAGAAGTCAGGCAAGTGAGAGCCAGGGTACTACCTGCAAGGCAGAGCAAACGTTTTGCGTTCATGCAGAAAATCTCCAGATTGTTTAACCGCGCTCAGCAACTCGAAGTGGCTGCTGTATGTACTACCCGCGAGAAAACAATCTGGATGCAGTGATTTGAAAATATTTTTTCAGGGCCGACTGAAACGGCTGCGCAACAGCAGCACACCTGCAATCGCCGCAAACCCCGAACCCATGAGAACGCCGATTTTTACCTCGTCCACCAGATGCACTGCGCCGGGGAAAGCGAGGTTGCCGATGAACAGGCTCATGGTGAAACCGATGCCGCAAAGCAGCGCCACGCCATAGAGCTGCACCCAGTTGCTGCCTTGTGGCAGAACCGCAAGCCCGGCTCGGATCGCAAGCGCCGCAGCCAGGAAAACACCGATCTGCTTGCCGACGAACAGCCCCAGCGCAACCCCGAGCGGTACAGGGTCCAGCAGGTTTTCTGCAGAAATGCCTGAAAGTGAAACCCCCGCATTGGCGAATCCGAACACCGGCACGATGGCGAACGCGACCCAGTAATGCAGCTTTTCTTCAAGAAACAGCAGTGGCGAGCGCGCTTCTTCCTCTGGTTTGCCCAAGGGAATGCACAGCGCCAGCGCAACACCTGCCAGCGTGGCATGCACGCCCGATTGCAGCACGAAGAACCACAGCAGCGCGCCCAGTATCAGGTACGGCAACAAGCGCCGCACCTTCAGGCGGTTCATCGCAACCAGCACTGCCAGGGTCACGAAGGACGCCAGCAGCATGGGCAGATTCAGGCCCGAGCTGTAGAAGAAGGCGATGATGGTCACGGCCCCCAGATCGTCGAGAATCGCCAGCGCTGCCAGGAACACTTTCAGGGACACAGGCACCCGGTTGCCCAGTAATGACAAAACCCCGAGTGCGAAAGCAATGTCGGTTGCCGCGGGGATCGCCCAGCCGCTGATGGTCTGCGGGTTGCCCCAGTTGATCGCTATATAGATCAACGCCGGGACCAGCATGCCGCCTGCCGCTGCAAAACCGGGCAGGGCGCGTTGTTCCCACGTGGCGAGGCCGCCGGCGAGTACTTCGCGTTTGATTTCCAGGCCGACCATCAGAAAGAAGATCGCCATGAGCCCGTCGTTGATCCATAGCTCGACGGAAAGCCCCAGCCAGACGCTATGCAGAATGGCGAAGTAGCCGGGAGCCAGAGGTGAGTTGGCAACGATCAGTGCAGCCAGCGCCGCGCCCATCAGGACAATGCCGCCTGCCGATTCCGATGACAGGAAGCTGGCCAGAATGGCAACGGCTCTAGGTGTTTCCTTTGGAGGGAATTGGGTCATGCTCGTCCTTGAAACAGGATCTTGATTTGGCGGGTCAAGCGCGCAAGGCGCTCAACTCGATGAGGCAGCAGCGGCTGGCGCTGGGTGCTTGCAACTCGATTTCCAGCAGGCCGCCTGGGTTGTCCACTTGCAGGCAGTCGTTTCTGCCAAGGATTTCCCAGGGGTCTTCATTCACGCTGACGCCGATCTGCTCGGCAACGCTGAACAGCAAAAAGGTGCTGGCGCAACTGAATATTCGTTGTGGCTGGCGTACGTCGATCCAGTGCAGGCGAGCGCTGTAACGCTGTGGAGCATAGATCAGGTTGAAATCACGAATAGGGCCGTCGAGCAGGGCGCAACTGACCTGGCTGTCACCGCTGAAGGCCAGCGGGTCGGTTGGCAGCAAGGGGCGGCTGGTGACACCGTCTATATCCAGCGTCATGCCGGCGCCCTGAATCACCGAGATGATTCGCTGATAACCGGCAAACACCGAAAAGTCGCCAGACGTTTCGATATCGGCAATCGACAGGCGCCAGCCGAAGCCTTCCAGATCCTGCCCGCCATCGCGAGCAATTTCTTCGGTGCTGCCGCCGCCGTTTTTCCAGGGCATGCGAGGGTAATCGATGGCGCGCAGGGTTCTGGTCCGGGTCATTTGGTGAAGCGTCCTTCCAGGCGATGGCGGGAGCCGGGGTGAATCAGGCGAGCGGCGGTAACCGGCTGACGTCCTGACCATGTCCGACGGCGAATCAGCAGGCATGGCTCGCCTGCATCGATTTGCAGCAACTGGCACTCGTCGGCGTCGGCCAGTATCGCTTCGACCACATGCTCGCCCTCGGTCAGCGGCGCGACTTGCGACAGATAGGCGTAAGGCGTCTGCCGGGTAAAGTCCTGCTTGAGGTAGTCCGGTGCCACCTGTGCATTGACGAAGCGGTCTTCGATCTGCACCGGGATATCGTTTTCAAAGTGTACGATCAGCGAGTGAAACACCTTCTGGCCTTCGCGCATGTCCAGTGCCAGAGCCCGCTCGGAGCCGGCGGATTCTTCCTTGAGAATGATGACCTTGCAGGAGTGCCTGTGGCCTCGCGTGGCGATCTCGTCAGCGATGTTGTTGACTTCAAACAGTGCCGACTGGCTTTTGGGTTCAGCGACGAAAGTACCGACGCCCTGCATGCGCACCAGCAGGCCTTCGGCGGTCAGCTCGCGCAAGGCCCGGTTGATGGTCATGCGGCTGAAACCCAGTTGGGTCACCAGTTCGCTTTCCGATGGCACGCGATGATGCGGCGGCCAGGTGCCGTTCTGGATTTGCAGGGCAATCATCTGTTTGACGCGGGCATAAAGCGGTGCCGGACTTTCGCCCATCTGGGATGCCAAGGTGGAAGAGGCGGGTGGAGTCGGCACGTGCGGGTCCTTGTTCTGGGTGGTTCAGCTATGAAATAGCGCCCAAGCTAACCATTAACCTACGGTACGGCAAGCGTGCGAAGGTTTACCGGGCATCAGAACGTCTGTATATGTATATACAAATTACAGTGATGAGGTTTGAAGTCAATGCCAGCCTTCTTTGCCGAGCGCGCATTACTACCCGGTGGTTGGGCCGATAATGTCCGTCTGGAGGTCAGTTCCGATGGTTTGTTGAGTTCGGTGCAGGCCAATGCTGACCGGCAGGGCGCCGAGTCTGTCAGCGGCCCGTTGCTGCCTGGCATGCCGAATCTGCACTCCCATGCCTTCCAGCGGGCGATGGCCGGGCTGGCGGAGGTGGCGGGCAACCCCAGCGACAGTTTCTGGACCTGGCGCGACCTCATGTATCGTCTTGTCGGGCAGATCAGTGCGCCGCAGGTGGGTGTCATCGCCCGACAGCTCTATATCGAAATGCTCAAGGGCGGTTACACCTCGGTTGCAGAGTTTCACTACGTCCATCAGGACACCAATGGCAAGCCTTATGCCGACCCTGCCGAACTGGCCTTGCAGATCAGCCAGGCCGCCACTTCAGCGGGCATCGGCCTGACCCTGCTGCCGGTGCTCTACAGCCATTCCGGGTTTGGTGGGCAAGCGCCGAACGAAGGGCAACGCCGGTTTATCCACAGCACCGACAGCTATCTTGATTTGCAGGACCGCCTCAAGCCGGTCATTGCCAGTCAGGCGTCCCAGAGCCTTGGTCTTTGCTTTCACTCGTTGCGCGCCGTTACTGCGCAACAGATCAGCGACGTGTTGGCAGCCAGCGACCGGCAGTGTCCGGTACATATCCATATCGCCGAGCAACAAAAGGAAGTCGATGACTGCCTGAGCTGGAGTGGCCGACGCCCGTTGCAATGGTTGTATGAAAACGTAGCCGTGGATTCGCGTTGGTGTCTGGTGCATGCGACCCATGCCGAACCGGATGAAGTCAGCCTCATGGCGAAAAGTGGCAGCGTGGCGGGTTTGTGCCTGACAACCGAAGCCAACCTGGGCGATGGCATCTTTCCCGCAGTGGATTACATCGCTCAGGGCGGACGCTGGGGCATTGGCTCGGACAGCCATGTTTCGCTCAGTGTGGTCGAAGAACTCCGCTGGCTGGAATATGGCCAGCGCCTGCGAGACCAGCGCCGCAACCGGCTCTATCGCAGCGATCAGCCGATGGTGGGCCGGACCCTGTTCGATGCAGCACTGGCGGGCGGCGCACAGGCCTTGGGGCAGAAGATCGGCAAGCTTGAAGCCGGGCAGCGCGCAGACTGGCTAGTGCTGGATGGCTCAGACCCGTATCTGGCAACCGCATCCGGCGATACGATCCTCAACCGCTGGCTGTTTGCGGGCGCTGATCGTCAGGTTCGCGATGTAATGGTCAATGGCCGCTGGGTGGTGCGCGAAGGGCGGCATGCGGGAGAGGAAGAAAGCAGCCGGGCGTTTGCGCAGGTGCTTCGAGAGTTGCTGGGGTAGGAGTGAATTTATTCACGAAGGGGTCTCGAGACCCCTCCATGGATGCAGATCACTTGCCGATCTTTGAATCACTCTCCCGCCAGATCAACCGGCTGGTGTCATACCCCTGCTGGCGCGCCTTGCTCAGCATCTCCTGCTTGACCGACTCCGTCACGGTGGGTGTGCGGGACAGCAGCCACAGGTACTTGCGATCAGGGTTGCCGACCACGGCGGTCTTGTAGTCGTCACCGATGGCCAATACCCAATAATCGCCCTTGGCCAGGCCCGGCAGCAGTCGCGAGAACCAGTTGTCGAAAACCACCCACAGTTTGTCGGTCTTGCCCGGTACTTGTGGCGAAGCGGTGCCTGTCGCTTCCTGCCATTCTCCTTTGGCCGTGCGGCAGCGGTTGGTCACGGCGATATTGCCGTCAGGCTTGAGTGTGTAATGGGCTTCGGACTGTGCGCAGTTGCGCTGGAAGAACATCGGCAGCCGTGCCAGCTCATACCAGGTGCCCTGATAGCGGTTGAGATCAACGCTGTCGACGGTTTTTGGATCGAGATTGTCAGCCGAATGGGCGAA
The DNA here is from genome assembly GCF_057809175.1 of Pseudomonas sp. FG43. Taxonomy (NCBI): domain Bacteria; kingdom Pseudomonadati; phylum Pseudomonadota; class Gammaproteobacteria; order Pseudomonadales; family Pseudomonadaceae; genus Pseudomonas; species Pseudomonas sp. FG43. The sequence continues at coordinate 242,985 of NZ_JBMDJL010000005.1, read as the reverse complement.
GCCGATGGCCAGGAAGCTGGCCATGACGAGAATGCCAAAGCGTAGAAGTAGCTTGATCATGGGTTATTTCAGACCTTGGCCCGAGAATATGAGTACTTTGTCACCAGCGTACTGCACGCTGATAAAGGTTTTCTGGTCGCCCCATGTGCAACTGGACATTCCCAGTGCGCCCGAGCATTCAGTCGGGCTGCCCAGCAGATTTTCGACCTGCGCCTTGGGCATGCCAGCGGAAAGTTTTGAGTAGTTTTCCTGAGTGATTTTGCTGCAGGCAGCCAGCAGCACGCAAAACGACAGTAACGCGAGAGAGCGCAAAGACATGGATGAAGCTCCTGAACGCAAGGGGGCTGCGTCGCAGCAACAGGCTCTCTGACCCAATGCTGGCGCAATGCCGAAAGCTTAGAAGAGAAAACCGCGATCTGGTTCCCTTGGGGCAGGATGTTCGATGTGTGGAGCTTCGCGAAAGCTCTTAAAACCTTGAGCCGGGCTCTTGGAGAAACTCGATCTCTTCATCGGTCGAAGCTCGGCCGAGAATTTCGTTGCGATGGGGAAAGCGACCGAATCGGGCGATGACTTTCTGGTGACGCTCAGCGTAATCCAGGCTGTGATTGAAATAATCGCGATCTGTGGCAGGGAGCAGCGGTAGTAGTTTGCTGAAGCAGGCGATGGCCTGGTCCTGCACATCCAGGTTTTCGCTGTGTTCCAGCACCAGATAGATGAAGGTGCGCTCCAGCGGTTCCAGATGCTGGTCCCGGCCCAGTTTCAGGCCGTGTTGCACCAGTGCCTGGGCGCGTTGATCGCCAGCGAATGCCTTGGGCGTATCGCGATGGATCATGCGCGGCAGTTGATCGAGCAGCAGGACCAGTGCCAGCCAGCCCTTGGGGTTTTCTGCCCATTCCTTGAGGCCGCCCGACAAGGCCTGCTCGACCAGAACACCGAAGCGCTTGCGGGCTTCGGTGTCATTGTCCGGATTCTTGCCGAACCAGAGCGATTCCCTGGCTTTCACCGCTTCGCTGGCTGACTCGGCAGAACCGAACCACCATTGCAGCAGAGGCAGCCAGGGAGCGGACATGGTCTTATTCCTTGTGGTACGCCGTGGCGCGCTCGACTTCTTCTCTGGAACCCAGGAAAACGGCTACACGCTGGTGCAGGCCTTCAGGCTGGATGTCGAGGATGCGCTGATGGCCGTCGGTGGATGCACCGCCTGCCTGCTCGACCAGGAAGGACATCGGGTTCGCTTCGTACATCAGGCGCAGTTTGCCCGGCTTGGAAGGCTCACGGCTGTCGCGTGGGTACATGAACAGGCCGCCACGGGTCAGGATGCGGTGTACGTCTGCGACCATCGCCGCGACCCAGCGCATGTTGTAGTTCTTTTTCAGCGGGCCTTCTTCGCCAGCCAGCAATTCGTCGACGTAGCGTTGTACCGGCGCTTCCCAGTGACGCTGGTTGGACATGTTGATCGCGAACTCCTGAGTGGACTCCGGGATCTTGATGTCTTCGTGGGTCAGCACGAAGCTGCCCATTTCGCGGTCCAGGGTGAAGCCTTTGACGCCATTGCCCAGGGTCAGGATCAGCATGGTCTGTGGACCATAGATGGCATAACCGGCGGCTACCTGCTCGGTGCCCGGTTGCAGGAAGGCCTTTTCGTTCAGGGCTTCGTTCTGGCTCAGGTATTCGTTAGGGCAACGCAGTACCGAGAAGATAGTGCCGACCGGGGCGTTGATATCGATGTTGGAAGAGCCGTCCAGCGGGTCGAATACCAGCAGGTAGGCGCCTTTCGGGTATTTGCCCGGAATCTGGTAGGCATTGTCCATTTCTTCGGACGCCATGCCGGCCAGGTGACCGCCCCATTCGTTGGCTTCAAGCAGGATTTCGTTGGAGATCACGTCGAGCTTTTTCTGCACTTCACCCTGTACGTTTTCGGTGCCCATGCTGCCCAGTACGCCACCCAGCGCGCCTTTGGAGACGGCATGGCTGATTTCCTTGCATGCTCGCGCCACTACTTCGATCAGGAAGCGCAGATCGGCAGGAGTATTGTTGCTGCGGGTCTGCTCAATCAAAAAGCGACTCAGTGTAACGCGGGACATGGATAGCTCCGAAAATGGGGGATGAAAAAACCCGCGCAGTTTAACGCGAGTGGCGACGTAATACTGCTATCAGACTGGCTTATGGGTAATTGAGTTCATACGCCAGCTCAGCGTAGCTGCAAAACCGGGGTTAAAGCTGCGATGTGTCAATGTTTTGAGGCGCGCAGAGAACTGATGGCTATCCAGCCCAGACACAGCGTACCCAGTACCAGCACAGCCCACAGACCGAGGCGTTTGAGGTCGATGCTCTCGGCAACTGGCGGCACAGGAACGGCTGCGTTGGCTGCAGGTGCAGTCGCCAGCCTGACCTTGCCCAGGGCTGCCAGTCTTTGCGGATTGAAGTCGGGAATCAGTGCCGTCACTGGCAGGCCTGTAGCCGGAGCCGATGCATTACCGACGGCGAGGGTGAACGGCCCGTTGCCCACAGGCTGGAACACCACCTGGATTGCAGGAACGGCAACGCTCAATCTGGGCGCTTCTGCTCCCAGTCCGCCGCCGCGATCATCGACGACCAGTTTCAGTTGCCGGACCTTGTGTCCCGTGAGTTGCAACTGGTCCTGAACGATCTCTCCATTGTTCTGAGTCAGTCGGTACAGCAAGCCATTGCTGATGACCTGCCATTCCTGCCCTGCATCGAGTCGTCCATAAAGCGTGCCGGGTGCCAGGCTGTTGTCTTGGGTGATATCAACTTTCACCCGCTCCACTGGCAGGTCGGTCGGCAACTGCCAGATATATTCATTGGGTTGTTCAACGACACCGCTGATCAATGGCGACCAGGTCAATGTCGCCGGAGCGTTCTCGGGGCTGGCGCTCAGCAGGTACGCAGAAACCAGAGTGGGTGCGCTTTGTGGCGAGCGCCACAGCAGGCGCAGATAACGGGCGTTCTGGCCGGGCAGGCCGACTTCTCGCTGCTCGGCCATTTCATCGGAAAACGTCAGCCGCGCCACTTGTCCTTCGCCCCAGGCCTGCCAGTTCTGCAGATCATCGCTGGCTTCGATGCTGAAGTGCTGGAAGCCCTCGCGTTCGGCGCTCCAGTCGATCAGCAACTGTTCAAGAGGCGCCTTGACCGTGGTTGCATCCAGCAGCCAGCCGCGCAGTATTTCTTCACCCGCTTCGATGTCGCTCTGTGGCTGGACATCGATGATTGCACCGTCGCTCGACCGTTCGCTGCGAATGATCGGTACGGCATCGCCCGCCTCGGCGGTGGTGTACAGCGGGAACCAGTTCACAGGCGTCAACGCTGGATCTTCTTCACGTGGCGCTTGTTTGCGGACCAGAGCATAGGCTTGAGCCTGGCCGGCGGCATCGAATACTCGCAGATCGTTCAGATTGCCCTGAAGCGCATTCAATTGCAGTGCGAGAGGTAATTCGATGCGATACAGCGGGCCTTGGCCGATCAGGGTCAAGGGCGTCTTGCTGGTGAAATCCGCCGGTTTTTCCAAAGCATTGACGGTCATCGCCGCACACAGGGCTGCGCCGAGCACAGCGATTTTGATGACGAGCGGACGACTCACGAACGTGTTCCTCACGGTTGGGTAGGCTCTATGTCAGAGTCTGAGCCTGTTTCCGCGCCGATTTTTGATCGGAATGTTTCCGCGGTAGTGTGTGAAATATCCCACCACCGATAGCGATATGCCAATACCTGTGAGTAAAAGGAAGTGAGTCAGGGGCAAAAGTTGCGTAGGAGCGAATTCATTCGCGACTGAAGTCGCTCCTACGGGGGTTATGGGCGGTCTTGGTCCGGTCAGTCCAGCGCTTTCCAGATTTCGCCTGCGTACTCACGGATGGTGCGGTCTGACGAGAACCAGCCCATGCGCGCGGTATTGAGGACTGCCGAACGCCACCATTGCTTGGAGTCGTGCCAGCGTTCTTCGACCTTGGCCTGGGCGGCCCAGTACGAGTCGAAGTCGGCACAGACCAGGAAGCGGTCGTACGCCAGCAACTGATCGATCAAGCCCGCATAGCGGTTCGGATCGTCCGGCGAGAACACGCCGCCGCGAATCGCTTGCAGCACATCATTGAGGCGACCGGATGCGGCCACATCGGCGTAGGCACTGAAATCGCCGGTCTGTTTGCGGGCTCCGACCTGCTGCGATGTCATGCCGAAAATGAACATATGCTCAAGGCCGACCTGCTCACTCATTTCCACGTTGGCGCCGTCCAGCGTGCCAATGGTCAGGGCGCCGTTGAGGCCGAACTTCATGTTACTGGTACCCGAGGCCTCCAGGCCGGCAGTGGATATCTGCTCGGAAAGGTCGGCTGCCGGGATGATGCTTTCGGCCAGACTGACATTGTAGTTGGGCATGAACACCACTTTGAGCAGGCCACGCACGGTCGGGTCGTTGTTGACGGTACGGGCGATGTCGTTGGTGAGCTTGATGATCAGTTTGGCCGAGTGATAGCTGGCTGCTGCCTTACCGGCGAATATCTTCACCCGAGGCACCCAGTCCGTGCCGGGTTCGGCGCGAATGGCCTGATACAACGCGACGGTGTGGAACAGGTTGAGCAACTGGCGCTTGTACTCGTGGATACGCTTGACCTGCACATCGAACATCGCAGCCGGATTGACCACGATCCCGAGGCGTTCATGGATGATGGCTGCCAGTGCGCGCTTGCTGTGCAGGCGCTGGTCTGCCATCTGTTTGCGGAACGAGCTTTTTTCCGCGAACGGCTCCAGTTCGATCAGGCGTGTCTCGGCATTGTCGAGTACATCCTCGCCCAGAGCTTCGACCAGCATTTCGGTCAGCTTCGGGTTGGCCTGGTACAGCCAGCGGCGGAAGGTAATGCCGTTGGTTTTGTTGTTGATCCGTTCCGGGTAAATCTTGTGCAGCTCGGCGAACACGGTCTTGCGCATCAGTTGGGTATGCAGCGCAGAAACACCGTTTACGCTGTGGGAGCCCAGGAACGCAAGGTTGCCCATGCGTACCCGGCGACCATTGTCTTCCTCGATCAGTGACACGGCCCGCAAGACGTCGAAATCATGAACGCCTTTGGCGCGCAGGGTGTCGATGTGCTGAGCGTTGATCAGATAGATGATCTGCATGTGGCGCGGCAACATGCGCTCCATCAGGCCCACCGACCAGGTTTCCAGTGCCTCGGGCAACAGGGTGTGGTTGGTGTAGCTCAGCGTGCCGACCGTGATTTTCCATGCTGCATCCCAGGCGATACCGTGGGTGTCGATCAGCAGGCGCATCAGCTCGGCCACGGCAATCGACGGGTGGGTATCGTTCATCTGGATGGCGGCGTGTTCCGGCAGATCCGTCAGGGTTGCATGCATGTTCAGATGGCGACGCAGCAGGTCCTGCAGCGACGCCGATACAAAGAAGTACTCCTGACGCAGGCGCAGTTCCTGGCCCGCCTCCGTTGCATCGTTGGGGTAGAGCACGCGGGAAATACTTTCGGCCCGCACTACTTCGGCAACCGCACCGAAGTGGTCGCCTGCGTTGAAGCGCTCCAGATGCAGATCTTCCACTGCCCGCGCACGCCACAGACGCAAGGTGTTGACGCTGGCGCCACGCCAGCCCACAACGGGGGTGTCATAGGCAATGGCGCGCACGGTTTCAGCCGGACGCCATACCTGCCGCGCTTCACCCGACTCATTGAGTACGGTTTCCACGCTGCCGCTGAAGCCGATGGAGTAGACCACCTCGGGGCGCTCGAACTCCCATGGGTTGCCGAAGTCCAGCCAGTTCTCCGTTTGCTCCTGCTGCCAGCCGTCGACGATCGCCTGACGGAACAGGCCGTGCTCGTAACGAATGCCATAGCCATGACCGGCGATGCCCAGTGTCGACATGCTTTCCATGAAGCAGGCTGCCAGACGACCCAGGCCACCATTGCCCAAGGCTGCATCCGGTTCCAGCAGGCGTATGCGTTCGATATCCACGCCCAGTTCGGTCATCGCCTCGCGAGCGATTTCCAGCAGCCCGAGGTTACTCAGGCTGTCGTACAGAAGCCGACCGATCAGGAATTCAAGGGACAGGTAGTAAACGCGCTTCTGGACCTTGCGATAAATCTGCCGCGTATGGTCCATCCAGTGCTCGACCATATGGTCGCGAGCAGCCAGTGCTACAGCTTCAAACCAGTCATGCTCAAACGCATGGTCAGGGTCCTTGCCCACTGCATAGGTGAGTTTGGCAAGAACAGCGGCGCGAAAAGCGGCCACATCAGCGTCACGAACAAGTGGTTCCTGAGACATCGGTACGACCTCAAGTAGTCAGACGAGTGAAAAGTGGGTTCTTTGACTGTAGGCGTGTCGTCAGTTATTTCCTGAAAAAATTTTAAATAACCAGGCAGAACGCAAACGTTTCGACCCGGTCGCAAGGCGCTGGTTCGCGAACCTGTGCAATTGGCAAAACGCTTGCATTGATCGTTCCAGCCTGATCTTGAATGTGCAGCATGCTCATTCATCGTTTCGGGTTTATGATGCCCAACGGCAGAATAATAGACGCCTCTGAACTGGACTTATGGAGCATGTATGCAGACTTTGTACCCGCAGATCAAACCCTACGCCCGGCACGATCTGGCCGTGGAACAGCCGCATGTGCTCTATGTCGATGAAAGCGGCTCTCCAGAAGGCTTGCCAGTTGTGTTCATTCACGGCGGGCCGGGTGCGGGATGCGATGCTCAAAGTCGCTGCTATTTCGATCCGAACCTGTACCGCATCATCACTTTCGATCAGCGCGGCTGCGGTCGTTCGACTCCGCATGCCAGCCTTGAGAGCAACACCACCTGGCATCTGGTAGAAGACCTGGAACGCATTCGCGAACATCTGGGGATCGATAAATGGGTGCTGTTCGGCGGCTCGTGGGGCTCGACCCTGGCGCTGGCCTACGCCCAGACGCATCCCGAGCGTGTACATGCCTTGATACTGCGCGGTGTTTTCCTGTGCCGTGCGCAGGAAATCGAGTGGTTCTATCAGTCCGGCGCCAGCCGCCTGTTCCCTGATTACTGGCAGGATTACGTGGCGCCGATTCCGCTGGATGAACGCGATAACCTGCTGGCGGCCTTTCACAAGCGCCTGACCGGTGCCGATCAGATCGCCCAGATGCATGCCGCCAAGGCGTGGTCCACCTGGGAAGGCCGCACCGCGACCTTGCGGCCCAACCCGCAGGTCGTCGACCGCTTCTCCGAGCCGCAACGTGCCTTGTCCATTGCGCGCATCGAATGTCATTACTTCACCAACAATGCCTTCCTGGAAGAAAACCAGCTGATACGCGATATGCCCAAGATCGCGCATCTGCCTGGCATCATCGTTCATGGCCGCTACGATGTAATTTGCCCGCTGGATAACGCTTGGGAGCTGCATCAGGCGTGGCCCAACAGTGAGTTGCAGGTCATTCGTGATGCCGGGCATGCGGCGTCCGAGCCAGGCATTACCGACGCGCTGGTACGTGCGGCTTCGCAGATCGCCCGCCGCTTGCTGGACCTGCCGCCAGAAGAGGCATAACCCCTGTAGGAGCGGATTCATCCGCGAAGAGGCCTCTGCTTTCTTCTCGACTGAAGTCGCTCCAACACAGCCTGAATAACGGATTCTTATTGATGAAAGGCTTGTTGCAGCGCGTGCAAAGTGCGCGTGTGGAAGTAGCTGGGGAAGTTGTGGGGGCTGTCGATCAAGGACTTTTGGTCCTTGTGGGTGTAGAGCCTCAAGACACACAGGCCAGTGCCGATAAGTTGCTGCATAAGCTGCTCAACTATCGAGTGTTCAGTGATGATGAAGGCAAGATGAACCTTTCATTGCGTGATGTAGGCGGCGGATTGTTGCTGGTTTCGCAGTTCACTCTGGCGGCGGATACCAAAAGCGGCATGCGCCCGAGCTTTTCAAAGGCCGCCTCACCGGCATTGGGTGCCGAGTTGTTCGACTATTTATTGTCACAGGCCAGGATCGCGCATCCGGTGGTTGCTGCGGGCCAATTTGGTGCGGACATGCAGGTTCATTTAGTGAATGATGGCCCTGTGACATTTTTGCTTGATACCTGACAAGATGAATTCTCTGCCTGCCCCGGATTTATTAGTCCTGCGCGTGAGAAATTCTTTGTCATAACTGATGCGTTGTGACGCGAGCTACTGGATAATCGCGCGCTACGGGGACCGACGAGAGTTGGTCCACTGCGTATTCAGAAGCGGGTTCTGACATTGATTGGGGAATCATTAAGCCCATTCGGAGTCGGAACAATGCTCGCCAACCCGGCATCTGATAGCTGGCCGTTGGTTTTTTCATCTGTTTTCGGCGAGGGTTGCTCGTGATTGTTAGTCCCTGTGATGCTCCAAAGACACCTGTCAAGCGGTTGCGTAGTGCGCTTTTGGCAAGCTCGGCTCTTGTCTGCCTGTTGGGTTCAGGCCAGCTATGGGCGTTCAATCTTGATGATGTAGCGGTAAAGGCCAAAGAAATGGCCGGGCAGAAGTTCGAGGCTCCCAAGAGCAATCTGCCCACCGAGTTGCGCGACATGAAGTTCGCGGACTACCAGAAAATCCGCTTCCGTGAAGACAAGGCTGAGTGGGCGACCGACAAGACCCCGTTCAAGCTGTCGTTCTATCACCAGGGCATGCACTTCGACACACCAGTCAAGATCAATGAAGTCACGGCCACAACCGTCGAAGAGATCAAGTACGACGCGAGCCGTTTCGATTTCGGCGACAGCAAGGTCGACCCGAAGGCCACCGAAAAACTTGGCTATGCGGGCTTCCGCGTTCTGTATCCGATCAACAAGGATGACAAGCAGGACGAAATCATGACCATGCTGGGCGCGAGCTACTTCCGCGTTATCGGCAAGGGTCAGGTCTATGGTCTGTCCGCTCGCGGTATGGCAATCGATACCGCCTTGCCGTCCGGCGAAGAGTTTCCGCGTTTCAAAGAGTTCTGGATCGAGAAGCCAGGCCCGGATGACAACCATCTGGTGATCTTTGCCCTGCTCGATTCGCCTCGCGCCACCGGTGCTTACCAGTTGACCCTGCGTCCTGGCACCAACACGCTGGTCGACGTCAAATCGCGCATGTTCCTGCGTGAAAACGTCACCAAGCTGGGTGTTGCTCCGCTGACCAGCATGTTCCTGTTCGGTGCCAACCAGCCGTCGCGTGTGCCTAACTATCGTCGTGAACTGCACGACTCCAGCGGCCTGTCGATCCAGGCAGCCAATGGCGAGTGGGTATGGCGTCCGCTGAACAACCCGAAACACCTGTCCGTCAGCAGCTTCTCGGTCGAGAACCCGCGTGGCTTCGGGCTGTTGCAACGTGGCCGTGATTTCAGCCAGTACGAAGACCTCGACGACCGCTATGACAAGCGTCCAAGCGCCTGGATCGAGCCGAAAGGCGACTGGGGCAAGGGCACCGTCGATCTGGTGGAGATCCCGACTGCCGACGAAACCAACGACAACATCGTTGCGTTCTGGAAGCCTGACACCCTGGCCGCGCCGGGTGAGCCGATGGAGTTCAACTACCGTCTGCACTGGACCATGCAGGAAAACGCCATTCACTCGCCTGATCTGGGTTGGGTCAAGCAGACCCAGCGCTCCATCGGTGACGTAAGGCAGTCCAACCTGGTTCGTCAGCCGGACGGCAGCCTGGCATTCCTGGTCGACTTCGTCGGTCCGGTGCTGGCCGCATTGCCTGAAGACAAGACCATCCGCAGCCAGGTGACCACCGATGACAACGTCGAACTGGTCGAGAACAACCTGCGCTACAACCCGGTTACCAAGGGCTATCGCCTGACTCTGCGTGTGAAGGTCAAGGACCGTAACAAGCCGACCGAGATGCGTGCCTACCTGTTGCGTGAAATTCCTGCCGAGCCGGGCAAGGAACCTGCGCTGCTTGTTGCTGACAAAGAAGACAAGAAGCCAGCGTCCAAGGAAGCTGCAAAACCTGCAGCCGCCAAGGAAGTTGCCAAGGCTGACGCCGCCGTAGCCAAGGCCGATGCGACCAAGACTGGTGATGCCAAGCCTGAAGTCGCCAAAGCCGATGCAGCCAGGACTGACGCCGCCAAGGCTGATCCAGCCAAGAAAGCCGATGCACCCAAGGCTGATGCAGCAAAAGCTGACAAGGCTGACGTAGCGAAAGCCGACGTGGCCAAAGATGCTGAAGGTAAAGAGATCAAGCAGCCTGAAGCCGAGGCCGCACCCACCCATCCGGAGCCGGCCAAGACGTTGCAAGTCATGACCGAGACCTGGAGCTACCAGTTGCCAAGCGATGAGTAATTCTCTACCCGTGCCAGAGTCTCTGAACGAGTACCTGGCACACCTGCCGATGAGTGACGAGCAGCGGGCAGAACTTGCCAGCTGCAAGTCGTTCGCTGAATTGCACGAACGTCTTTCCGCGCAGCCGGTAAGCGATAAGGCCGAGGTCGCCCAGGCGTCCGTCGGCCGTCGCCTGACGCTGTCCACGGCTGAAGAATTGCAGGACGCCGAGCTTCTCGACGTCGATGCCAGCGGTCGCATTCGTCTGAAGGCTACGCCACCGATCCGCCGGACCAAGGTTGTTCCAGAGCCATGGCGCACCAACATTCTGGTGCGTGGCTGGCGGCGTCTGACCGGCAAGACCAACCCGCCCAAGCCCGATCACAGCGATTTGCCCCGTGATCTGCCCAAGGCGCGCTGGCGTACGGTCGGCTCGATTCGTCGTTACATTCTGTTGCTGTTGATGCTTGGTCAGACCATCGTGGCTGGCTGGTACATGAAAGGCATACTGCCGTATCAGGGCTGGTCGCTGGTTTCGCTGGACGAAATCACTCGCCAGACCTTTGTGCAGACGGCGTGGCAGGTACTGCCTTACGCCTTGCAGACCAGCATTCTGTTGCTGTTCGGTATTCTGTTCTGCTGGGTTTCGGCCGGTTTCTGGACGGCGCTGATGGGCTTTCTCGAATTGCTCACGGGCCGCGACAAGTACCGCATCTCTGGTGCCAGCGCCGGTAACGAGCCGATCGAAGCCGGTGCGCGTACCGCACTGGTCATGCCGATCTGCAACGAAGACGTGCCACGGGTATTTGCCGGTCTGCGTGCGACGTTCGAGTCGGTTGCCGCAACGGGCGATCTGGACCGTTTCGATTTCTTCGTGCTCAGCGATACCAACGATACCGACATCGCGGTGGCCGAGCAGCAAGCCTGGCTAGACGTGTGTCGCGAAACCGGTGGTTTCGGCAAGATCTTCTATCGTCGTCGTCGCCGTCGCGTAAAACGCAAGAGCGGCAACCTCGATGACTTCTGCCGTCGCTGGGGTGGCGATTACCGCTACATGGTCGTACTCGATGCCGACAGCGTGATGAGCGGTGAATGCCTGACCAGTCTGGTACGCCTGATGGAGGCCACCCCGGACGCAGGTATCATCCAGACTGCGCCACGTGCCTCGGGTATGGACACGCTGTATGCGCGCATGCAGCAGTTCGCGACCCGCGTCTATGGTCCGCTGTTCACTGCCGGTCTGCACTTCTGGCAACTGGGTGAATCCCATTACTGGGGTCACAACGCGATCATCCGCATGAAACCCTTCATCGAGCACTGCGCCCTGGCGCCGTTGCCGGGCAAGGGGGCATTCGCCGGTGCGATTCTTTCCCACGACTTCGTCGAGGCTGCGCTCATGCGTCGTGCCGGCTGGGGCGTATGGATTGCCTACGATCTGCCGGGCAGTTACGAAGAGTTGCCGCCCAACCTGCTGGACGAACTCAAGCGTGACCGCCGCTGGTGCCACGGCAACCTGATGAACTTCAGGCTGTTCCTGGTCAAGGGCATGCACCCGGTTCACCGTGCAGTGTTCCTGACAGGCGTGATGTCGTATCTATCGGCGCCGTTATGGTTCTTCTTCCTGGTGTTGTCCACGGCCTTGCTGGCAGTGAACACCCTGATGGAGCCGACCTACTTCCTTGAACCGCGTCAGCTGTATCCGCTGTGGCCACAATGGCACCCGGAAAAAGCCGTCGCATTGTTCTCGACCACCATTGTCCTGTTGTTCCTGCCCAAACTGCTCAGCGTCATTCTGATCTGGGCCAAGGGCGCCAAGGCATTTGGCGGCAAGTTCAAGGTCACGGTTTCGATGCTGCTGGAAATGCTGTTCTCGGTGCTGCTGGCTCCGGTGCGCATGCTGTTCCATACCCGTTTCGTGCTGGCTGCTTTCCTGGGCTGGGCGGCGACCTGGAATTCTCCGCAGCGTGACGACGATTCCACGCCATGGATCGAGGCGGTCAAGCGCCATGGTCCGCAGACCTTGCTGGGTGCCTGCTGGGCCTTGCTGGTGGCCTGGTTGAACCCAAGCTTCCTGTGGTGGCTTGCGCCGATTGTGGTTTCCCTGATGCTGTCGATTCCGGTATCGGTGATTTCCAGCCGTACCAAGCTGGGTCTCAAGGCGCGTGACGAGAGCTTCTTCCTGATTCCGGAAGAGTACGACACGCCTCAGGAGCTGATTTCTACCGATCAGTACACCCACGAGAACCGTTGGCATGCGTTGAAGGACGGCTTCATTCGTGCCGTGGTCGATCCTCAGCAGAACGCCCTGGCGTGTGCGCTGGCGACTTCCCGTCACCGTCTGGCCCAGCCTGTCGAGACGGTTCGTCATGAGCGCGTCGAGCATGCACTCAAGGTCGGTCCCGAGAAGCTCAGCAACCATGAGCGTCTGATGCTGCTGAGCGACCCTGTCGCCCTGGGGCGTCTGCACGATCAGGTCTGGAATGCAGGCCACCCTGAGTGGCTGGCTGCGTGGCGTGCTTCCATCGAAGCCGATCCCCATGCACCTCTGCTGCCGCTTCAGCCGGTCAAGCAGGATGCGGAGCCAGTGTTGGCGTAAAGCTGCACTGTCCTTTCGCGAATGAATTCGCTCCTACGGTGTTGTAAATCCCCGTAGGAGCGAATTTATTCGCGAAGCTCTTAATTAACCCGAAATTTCCCCACCAATTCCCTCAGATGAGTGCCCAACCGGGCCAGCTCGACACTTGATGCTGCCGTCTCGTCGCTTGCCGCAGCGGTCTGTTCCGAAATATCCCGCACCCTGAGCACATTGCTGTTTATCTGCTCGGCCACTGCGCTCTGCTCCTCGCTGGCAGTCGCGATCTGCTGGTTCATGTCCTGAATGGTGGCCACGGTCCGGGTGATCTGCTCCAGAGCACAGCCTGCACGTCGACTCAGTTCTACGCTGTTGTCGGTCAGGTTACGGCTGCTGTCCAGAGTCGTGGCGACTTGCTGGGTGCCGCTCTGCAAGGCGGCGATCAGTTCCTCGATTTCCTCTGTGGACTCCTGAGTGCGCTGCGCGAGGCCGCGCACTTCATCGGCAACTACCGCAAACCCGCGCCCGGCCTCGCCGGCACGTGCCGCTTCGATGGCTGCATTGAGAGCCAGCAGGTTGGTCTGTTGGGAGACGGACTTGATCACATCGAGCACCCCGACAATCTTGCCGCTTTCCAGCTTGAGCTGATTCATCGCCAGCGTCGAATTGGCGACTTCACTGGCCAGTTGCTCGATCTGACTGATGGCCTGACTGACCACCTGATCGCCGTCGCGGGCTTGTTGATCTGCAGCGACCGCTGCCTGAGAGGCTTGCTGTGCATTGCGGGCGATTTCCTGCACGGTGGCTGCCATCTGATTCATGGCGGTGGCGACCTGATCGGTTTCGTCCTTCTGGCTGTTGACCCCGACGCAAGTCTGCTCCGTCACCGCCGAGAGCTGTTCGGCGGCACTGGCGATCTGGGTGACACCATCGCCAATGCCGCTGACCAGATCGCGCAGGCTCAAGGTCATGGCCTGCATGCTGTCTTGAAGCTGGCCCATTTCATCCTGACGCTGGATATCCAGATCCTTGCTCAGATTGCCTTGGGCGATACGCCCGGCAGCGGTCAAGGTCTGTTGCAGCGGCAGTGTGATCTGCTGCGTCATGACCCAGGCGGCCAACAGGCCGATGAGCAAGGCCAGCCCGGCAACACCGCTCAACAGGGTTCGCGAGCCAGCGGCCTCTACATCGCGCTGGGTGCCTTGCAGGTTTATCAGCCGTGCAACCAGATCCAGCATCTTGTCACCCAGCTCCTCCATGGTTTCCTGAAGGGCCTCGACCTTGATCTGGATGTCCTTGAAGCGGTTCAGTTGTTCGCGATAGCGCCGCAAAGCCTCGCTGGCGGGTTTGAGCCCCTGGATATTGTCATCGGCCTGATCCTGGGATATCTGCTGCACTTCCTTGAGGGCTTCGTCGATGGCTGCAATCGCAGCGGTTTCATCGGCTTCCTTGTTGGTGAAGGTGTAAGCCTGGACCTGAGAGCGGGCAATCTGGATCTGCTGCTTGAGCTGGGAAATATTGGTGAATTCATCCAGACGCTCGCTGTTGTCCTGCTCCTGGCTCACTGCCTTGAGCACTTCGCTTTCGACCTGCTCCACGGCTTTCACAGCCTGCTCCGATTGCTGTTCCAGCTCGATGCGCGACTGGTCACGGGCCTTGCGATCAAGGCCAAGGTCGGTGAAGGTCTTTTCCATACGGCTGATGACCTGACTCTGCTCGGTCAGCAGAGCAAGGCTTTTGGCATCGTCGGTTTCCCTGCGCAGCGTCACCAGTTGGGCCTCCAGTTCATTGAGCCGCTCTACAACTCTGGTTGCGTTTTCATGAGTGTTTTCTGAGCGGAAAACAATGCGTTCAGTGCGAAGGTCCTTGGTCAGGTTGCTGAGCTGGCCGATGGAGGAAATGGACTCGGAGCGCTCGATCATCGCGTCCAGGCCATGCCAGCCGGTCAGCGTGATGGCGAGAGTCAGTAATAGAACCAGGCCGAAGCCCAGCGACAGTTTGAGTTTGACGCTCATGTTATCGAGCGAGTGATTGATCCATCGAAACATCGGACTTCTCCTGCTGTAAGCGAACAAAAGCAGGCCCTGAACGTTGCAGGGCATGCGTCATGAGCGCATCGGCAGGAAGCGGGTATTGCAGGACCTGAAGAGGTCGTAGGAGATTTCCGGGGAGAGTGGGCGGGTGAAGCGGGTCACGTTTATGCGCGTGGCCAATGGCGGGAAGGAAGCGGTGGCCTGCACCGCTTCCTGCTCGCGTCAGATTTTGAAGCGACCTACCAGCACCTGAAGATGATTGCCCAGACGCGCCAGCTCAACGCTGGAGGCGGCTGTTTCTTCACTGGCTGCGGAGGTTTGCTCGGAGACGTCACGCACGTTGAGTACGCTGCGGTTGATCTCTTCAGCGGTAGCGCTTTGCTGTTCGGCCGCAGCGGCGATCTGCTGGTTCATCGACTGGATCGCGGAAACGGTCTGGGTGATGTTTTCCAGCGAAGTACCGGCACGGCGCGTCAGGTCCACGCTGCTGGCAGTCAGGTCGCGGCTGCTGTCCATGATGCTTGAGGCTTGCTGTGTGCCGTTCTGCAGGCTGGCGATCAGCGCTTCGATTTCCTCGGTGGACTTCTGGGTACGTTGCGCCAGGCTGCGAACTTCGTCCGCCACTACCGCAAACCCGCGACCGGCTTCACCTGCGCGTGCCGCTTCGATAGCGGCGTTGAGGGCCAGAAGGTTGGTCTGTTCGGCAACCGACTTGATCACGTCCAGGACGCTGCCGATCTTGTCGCTTTCCAGCTTGAGCGCGCCCATGGCTTCGGTGGAGTTACCGACTGCCGAGGCCAGACGCTCGATCTGGGAAATAGCTTCTTTCACTACGCGCTCACCTTCGCGAGCCTGCTGATCGGCTGCTACGGCCGCTTCCGAGGCCTCTTCGGCGTTGCGTGCGACTTCCTGCACCGTTGCGGTCATTTCGTGCATGGCGGTGGCGACCTGATCGGTCTCGACCTTCTGGCTGTTGACTCCGGCGCTGGTCTGCTCGGTGACGGCGGACAGCTCTTCGGCCGCGCTGGCGATCTGTGTCACGCCATCGCGAATGCCGCCAATCAGCTCGCGCAGGGAAACCGTCATGCGCTGGATACTGCCTTGCAGCCTGCCCAGTTCGTCATTGCGATCAATGACCAGATTCTGGCTCAGGTCACCGGAGGCAACACGTTCTACCACGTCGAGTGTCTTTTGCAGCGGTACGGTGATCTGGCGAGTGATGACCCAGGCCGCCAGAATGCCAAAGACCAGTGCCAGGGCTGTTGCGATGGCAATCATCATGACCGACTTTGCGCTTTCGGCATCGCGGCTGGCGGTCTGTGCATCGATCATTTCATCGTTGACGGTCAGCATCTTGGTGCCCAGCGCCGTCATTTTCTCCAGTGCTGCCTTGCTGGCTGCCTGGGCATCGCGATATTGCCCAACGGCGGCGCGATAGCCTTTCAGGCCTGCAATGGCCTGTTGCAGCATGGGCAGGTAGGAGGAAGAGATATCACCTGCCAGAGTATTGATGCCGGTCATCGCTTCATCGATGGCCGCATTGGCGTTCTTCTCGAACTCGGCACGGCCACTGTAGGTGTAGCCGCGCACTTGAAAGCGGGCCTGCTGGATCTGTTTGCTGGCACCGACGATATTGTTGAAGGCCAGAATGTTGTCGGCCTTCAGCAGTTCGGCTTCGATCTTGCCGACTTCGGCAACGGCTTTGTCGGCATTGTCGCCCATCAGGCTGCGAGTGCCTTCCCGGGTTTCGATGGCCTTGGTCATTTCGCCGAATGCCTGGCGATATTCGTTGGCGCTCTGGATCTGGGAGTCGAGGCGCTTGATGTTCTCGGCGGAACGCAGCAAAGCCCTGGCGGCCTTGAGGGCTGCATCGAGCTTGTCCAGATTTGCTACTACAGCGGACGCTGTTTCGGCGTTGTACAGTGTCTCGTAGCGCATGCGATTGATACGCAGCTCAAGCGTCAGCACGTTGACATCGGTGATCGCCGCAACCCTGTCCCCGCGAGAGATAAGGCCCTGGGTGCTTAACCAGGCCGTAGCCGTAATCATCAGGGTCAATGCCAGGACCAGACCGAAGCCGATCGCTAATTTCAAACTTACACTCGCATTGGCGAGACTTCGAGCGAACCAGCGATACATGACAACTCCTCAATCTCTATTTTTATAGATCCGCTTTTACATCGGCTCCTGATTGAGAAACTGTAGTCATTGCTCTGATAAAAGAAAGGCTTAGAACAGACGGGCCAGCAGGGCGGTCACAGCGGTTTCGACCCTCAGTATTCGCTCGCCGAGTTGTACCGGTTGCAGGCCGGCCTTGCGCAGCAGGTCGATTTCATAAGGGATCCAGCCACCTTCCGGGCCGATTGCCAGTGTGACCTGTTGCTCGACTGCGCGTGGGCAGGCGGGAAATTCGCCAGGATGACCCACCAGCCCGAGTGTGTTTTGGGCCAGTTGCGGCAGACGGTCTTCGACGAACGGTTTAAAACGCTTTTCGATCACGATCTCGGGCAGGACGCTGTCGCGTGCCTGTTCAAGCCCCAGGATCAACTGTTCACGAATGGCTTCAGGCTCCAGAAACGGCGTCTGCCAGAAGCTTTTTTCAACCCTGTAACTGTTGAGCAGGATGACCTTGGGCACGCCCATGGTCGCGACCGTCTGGAAAACCCGGCGCAGCATCTTGGGGCGTGGCAGTGCCAGTAACAGGGTCAATGGCAGCTTGGCGGGAGGCGCGCTGTCGAGGCTGATGCGCAGCTCGGCTTCGTGGCTTTCCAGACGAATCAGCTCGGCAGTGCCCAGCAAGCCGTTTACGCGACCGACGCGCAGGCTGTCGCCGACCTCTGCGCGATGCACCTCTTGCATGTGCGTGAGGCGCCGGTCGCGCAGGATGACTCTGTCGGCCGCAATGAAGTCGGCCTCTTCAAGTAGCAGCAGGTTCACGACAGGGTCGCGGGCGGCTGGTCTTGCTTGTCAGCGTCGTCGGGCTGGTCGTCCGGGTGTTCGCCACGCTTCCTGATCATCGAACTGCACAGGATGCCCAGCTCGAACAGCAGCCACATGGGCACGGCGAGCAAGGTCTGGGAGAAGATGTCCGGCGGAGTGAGGATCATGCCGACCACGAAGCAGCCGATGATCACGTAGGGACGAATCTTTTTCAGGTATTTGACGTCGACGATGCCGATCCAGACCAGCAGCACCACGGCTACCGGAATCTCGAAGGCCACACCGAAGGCAAAGAACAGCGTCATGACGAAGTCGAGGTAGCTGGCGATGTCGGTCATCATCGACACGCCTTCGGGAGTCACGCTGGCGAAGAAGTGGAAAATCAGCGGGAAGACCAGAAAGTAAGCGAACGCCATGCCTGCGTAGAACAGGATGATGCTCGATACCAGCAGCGGAACGGCAACGCGCTTCTCATGCTTGTAAAGGCCCGGCGCGATAAAGCCCCAGATCTGATGCAGGATGACCGGCATGGACAGGAACAGCGCCACCATCATGGTCAGCTTGAACGGTGTGATGAACGGTGAGGCCACGTCGGTGGCGATCATCGTCGCGCCTTCGGGCAGGTACACCCGTAGCGGAGCCGAAACCAGCGTGTAGATCTTCTGGGTGAAGTAGAACAGGCCGGCAAAAATCAGGAACACCGCCGCAACACAGCGCAGCAGGCGTGTACGCAATTCTGTGAGGTGCGAGACCAGCGGCATTTGCTGATCGTTTTCCGGAATATCGCTCATGGGGCTCGTGGGGGCAGTGACGAATCGTGGGCGGAAGGCGGCGTGACGGGGACCGGGGACGCCGTTTGTTTAGGGCGCTTTTCCAGAGACAGTTGGCTCTTGGGTGCCGGCTCTGCCGGGCCGATTTCCTGGGTGGGTGCTGCTTGCGGTTCGCTCTGCGACTCGGCGACAGGTTCTGGCTCAGGCTCGGAATGAGGCGAGAAAATCTTTCTCGCCTCTTCTTCCAGTGACAGAATGTGTTCGTTGTGCAGTTGCCGACGGATTTCGTCGGCACCGATTTCACGTTCAACTTCCTGTTTGATCGCATTGAAGCTGCGCTTCAACCGGCCGATCCACAGACCGGCGGTGCGCGCCGCACCCGGCAAGCGCTCAGGGCCAAGCACCAGCAAGGCCACCAGCCCTACGAGCAGCAGTTCAGAGAAGCTGATACCGAACATGGCTTAAACCTGGTCTTTGCGGGTCGGCTCTTCGACTTTATGCGCCTGCCCGTCGATGGTGTGTGGCTGGTTCAGCGGAGAAGTCTGGGGTGCCGCCTGCGCCTGTTGCGGTTGAGCGCCAGGTTGTTCGGCAGGTTTTTCGTCGTCGTTCATGGCCTTGCGAAAGCCCTTGATCGATTCGCCGATATCGCTACCCAGGCCCTTGAGTTTCTTGGTGCCGAAAACCAGCACGACAACGATCAGGATGACGACCCAGTGTTTCCAGTCAAAAATACCCATGAAGCATTCCTCGTAGAAAATTCGAACCTGAAAGACAGGTAGTTAATCCGCTGTGCGTGCAGCTTTTTCTGCGTGTCCGGACAGCCCGAAGCGGCGGTCCAGTTCATCAAGCACGGCTTGTGGATGCTGACCCAGTGCAGCCAGCATTACCATGCTGTGAAACCAGAGGTCAGCGGTTTCGTAGATCACATCGCTGCAATCGCCGCTGATGGCGGCATCCTTGGCAGCGATGATGGTTTCGACCGATTCTTCACCGATCTTTTCCAGTATCTTGTTCAAACCCTTGTGGTACAGACTGGCGACATACGAGCTGTCGGCAGCGGCATCCTTGCGCGATTCCAGCACCTGGGCCAGACGGGACAAGGTATCAGTCATGTTCAGTGTCCTGCGTGATAAATGGCATCCGGGTCTTTGAGCACCGCGTCGACCGTCTTCCAGCCCGAGTTTTCATAAACCCGGTAGAAGCAGCTTTCGCGTCCGGTATGGCAGGCAATGCCGCCGATCTGCTCGACCATCAGGATGATGACGTCGGCGTCGCAATCCAGGCGCAGCTCATGCAATTGTTGAACGTGGCCGGATTCCTCTCCCTTGCGCCAGAGTTTGCCACGCGAACGCGACCAATATATTGCACGGTTCTCTTTTGCAGTCAGGCTCAGGGATTCGCGATTCATCCAGGCCATCATCAATACACGGCCAGTCTTGTGATCCTGAGCGATTGCAGGCACCAGACCGTCGCTGTTCCACTTAATCTCGTCCAGCCAGTCTTTCATAACTACTCCGGCAGCCGGGCCTCAATAATCCCGGCGGGTTGAACAGTGTGCCAGTCACATGCGTCGCTGGCTATCGGCGAACGATCAGATACAGCCCTGACACCAGCATGATTCCAACCGGCCAGGCGGTCAGCGTCAATAGCGGAAGGCCGGCTGCACTCAGCGCCCAGACCTGAACCACGCCGCCACTCAAAAGCGCCGCGCCCAGCAGGCGCAAGGCCCAGTTATCGCTGGGGCCAGAGCGTGGCGGCGGGTCGTTCGCATGGGGCCTGGACAGGCGCTCCAGCAGGTCGCGGGTCATGCCTGCAATATGCGGTAACTGTTCGACCTGGGTTTGCAGGTTCTGAACCAGCGTCTTGGGGCTGACCCGCTCACGCATCCAGCGCTCCAGGAAGGGTTGAGCGGTGCTCCACAGGTCCAGATCAGGATAGAGCTGACGGCCCAGACCTTCGATATTGAGCAGGGTCTTTTGCAGCAGCACCAGTTGTGGCTGGACTTCCATATTGAAGCGGCGTGCAGTCTGGAACAGGCGCATCAGCACCTGACCGAATGAAATGTCCTTGAGCGGCTTCTCGAAGATCGGTTCGCATACGGTACGAATCGCGGCTTCAAACTCGTTGAGCTTGGTTTCGGCGGGCACCCAGCCTGAATCGATGTGCAATTGCGCCACCCGGCGATAATCGCGCTTGAAGAAGGCAAACAGGTTGCGGGCCAGGTAATCCTGATCCTGCGGCGTCAGGCTGCCGACGATCCCGCAGTCGATGGCGATGTACTGCGGACGCCATGGATTGATCGTGCTGACGAAAATGTTGCCCGGGTGCATGTCGGCATGGAAGAAACTGTCGCGGAATACCTGGGTGAAAAAGATCTCCACGCCGCGCTCTGCCAACAGCTTCATATCGGTGCGCTGATCGGCCAGGGTGGCCAGATCGGTGACCTGAACGCCGTAGATCCGCTCCATGACCAACACTTTCGGACGGCACCAGTCCCAGTAGACCTGTGGCACATACAGCAGATCGGAGCCCTCGAAGTTGCGGCGCAACTGGCTGGAGTTGGCGGCTTCACGCAGCAGGTCCAGCTCGTCGTAGATGGTCTTTTCGTAGTCGCTGACCACCTGCACCGGATGCAGCAGCCGGGCATCGGCCGACAGCCGCTCGGCGGTGCGGGCCAGAATGAACAGCCATGCCAGATCCTGACCGATGACTGGCTTGAGGCCAGGGCGCACGACCTTGACCACCACTTCTTCGCCGGTCTTGAGGCGTGCGGCATGGACCTGCGCCACGGAGGCCGACGCCAGAGGCGTCACGTCGAAGCGGCTGAAGACCTCACTGATTTTTGCACCCAGTTGCTCTTCGATCAGGTTCACGGCCAGTTGCTGATCGAACGGCGGTACGCGGTCTTGCAGCAGCATCAGTTCGTCGGCGATGTCTTCGGGCAGCAGGTCGCGGCGGGTCGAAAGCAACTGCCCAAACTTGATGAATATCGGCCCCAGATCCTGAAGCGCCAGACGCAGGCAGGCACCACGACTCAGGTCCAGAGTCTTGCGTGGCAACCAGCGCCAGGGCAGGACGAATCGCACGGCCAGCATCCACCAAGGAAGCGGCAGGGCGAAGAGCAGGTCATCGAGGCGGTAGCGGATCACGACACGTTGGATACGAAACAGACGGCGGACGGCAAGCAGCTTCATGCGTTATCGCTGGAATTGAGGGATTGGGTGAGACGTGCAAAGCGCGCCTCAAGACGTTCCAGATCCATTTTGATCTGATCGAGTTCGGCAAAGCGGGCTTCGGCCTCGTGTTTGCCGACCAGAGTACGCGATTCTTCACTCAGGTAGTCGGCCACATTCTGGCTGAGGCTGGCGAAGTTATCGCGGGTCCAGCGTGCGCGGCTGCGCAGGTGGCCGCTGAGCAACTGGCTGGCTACCGGACCGAGCCAGCGGGAGAGTTCATGCTCCCAGTCCAGCTCCAGGTCTTGAAGGATGCCGACCAGCTCCAGCAAGACGGCGCTGTCACCGTCCAGCTCGACTTCCGGGCCGTGGAGCACGGCAGTCTTGTCCTGGCTCAGCGCCAGACGCAGCAGGCTGGCTGCCGGAGCGCGCAGGATGCAATCGGCATCCGCTGCCCAGTCAGCCGCCAGCAGCAGACCTTCGTCGCTGGGCAGGATGAACAGTTGCAGCGCCGGGTCGCGGCAATCGATGGCTATCACCTTGCCAGCCAGTTCGGCGAGACGTGGCGCAGCCGTGCTGTCCAGACGCAACACGCGATTGATGCCGTGCTCGACGCTGGCGAGCAGACCGCGCAGGAGCATCAGGGTTTGATACCGCGATGCAGGGCGACGATGCCCGAGGTCATGTTGTGATAGGTCACGCGGTCAAAGCCGGCGTCTACCATCATCGACTTGAGGGTTTCCTGATCCGGGTGCATGCGGATCGACTCTGCCAGATAGCGGTAGCTTTCCGAATCATTGGTCACCAGCTTGCCCATGAACGGCATGAACGCGAACGAGTAGGCGTCATAGGCTTTTGACATCAGCTTGTTGGTCGGTTTGGAAAATTCCAGCACCAACAGACGACCGCCGGGCTTGAGCACACGCAGCATGGAGCGCAGGGCGTCCTCCTTGTGCGTCACGTTGCGCAGACCGAAAGCGATGGTCACGCAATCGAAATGGTTGTCAGGAAAAGGCAGCTTCTCGGCGTCGGCCTGTACGAATTCGACATTGCCCGAAACGCCCAGGTCCAGCAGGCGATCGCGCCCGACCTTGAGCATCGAAGCGTTGATGTCTGCCAGGACCACATGACCGGTCGGGCCGACCAGATTCGAGAACTTGCGGGTCAGGTCGCCCGTGCCGCCCGCGATATCCAGGACCCGGTTGCCCGTGCGAACACCGGAAAGCTCAATAGCGAAACGCTTCCACAGCCGGTGCATGCCACCGGACAGCAGGTCGTTCATCAGGTCGTATTTGGCCGCTACGGAGTGGAAAACCTCAGCGACTTTCTCGGCCTTCTGGCTTTCCGGTACGTTTTTGTAGCCGAAATGAGTGGTGGGTTCGGTATCGCTACCTTTGCGCTGATCGTTCATATCGCTGCCGCCGGAATAGAATGCCGATCATTCTAATCGCCAGGGCTGGCTTTGTCTTGACAAGGCTCATCGTCAGGGCTTTCTTCGGGACGAGCGACTGTTATAGTTGCGCCGCGATTCAACCGACAGAAAAGGAACTCTCCAATGGCGAAAATAACTGTTGAGCGCCCGCACACTCTGGGCCGTGACAAGGCGCGGGAGAGGGCTGAGCAACTGGTCGAGAAACTGGCCGAGAAATACGGACTGGCTCACGAATGGGCCGGCGATACCGTAAAACTCGAAGGCAAGGGCGCCAAAGGCAAGGTTGAAGTTGAAGATGCGCTTATCCGGGTCAGCATCGAACTGAACTTCATCCTGTCGGCCATGAGCGGTTCGATCAAGTCAGAAGTGGAGCGGGTGCTGGACAAGGCGCTGGTTGCCTGAACTCGATGTTTCTGGTTTTTCGCGAATGAATTCGCTCCTACACGTCGCCCGTAGGAGCGGATTCATCCGTGATGACGTCACTCCGACCGACGCATTTCCTCTGCAGGTCCCGCCCCTTCGCGAATGAATTCACTCCTGCTGCCGTGAGGCTACTTGCCCAGGTACTTTTCCACGATCCAGCGGACGTTCTTTCGATCCTCTTCCACCGACTCCTGTCGAGTGGCCCAGACGACCAGAAGATCGTCCCGAATGGGCATGAGCGCTGTGCACAGCGGCTGTTGCGTGGGGACGCACGTAATCTGCGACCCAGATCCCTCTGCGATCATTTTCCGGGCCGCATCGCCACCGGTCGGCCCCTTGCCAGCGAATGCAAATAGCTGTTCTTTCGAGTCGATGAGGTAGCTGCGTTCGACAACACTGAACGTGTGAGGGCTGAACACATGCTTTCCATCATAGAGGCCCGTTTTGCATTGACTCCTTTCCCAATGCGTCAACAGCTTCTCGCAAAAAGCCCTGGAAACATAAGCATGTGTATCGAGGGCGAAATCTTGTAACTGACTATAAGCATCAAGGTCCAACTGAATCAGCGAGACATATGTGCCATGTGTGCTGTGTGATAACACCTTTTTTGCAGGCACCTCTGTGCCGTCGTTCAGTATCAGGTTGCTGTTCGTGGTCGAGGAGAGCAATGCAATGGTGGGCAGGCTCAACCGCTCATTGCCGATGCGAATTGTTTGATACTGGGCCAGTGCGTCTTCTGAAGCAGGCATCTGCGCAGGTTGTGGCTCTTCGTCGCATCCTGCCAGGACGAGAGCGAGAAACAGGGTGGCGCTATTGAATTTCATGGTACGTCCAATACTTTCTTGATGCCTTGGAACGCTTGCTTTCATGCGCTAACCCTTTGATTTTTATAGAGACAAGACCCTGAAAAGTTAAGGGAAATGACTGCGCAGGCTGCACGAGTCATTCATAACCTGTTACCTAGGGTGTGCATTCTAATTTTTCTCCGTACTTTTGAGTCATGCCCCGACAAGGGCGGTTCCTTGAACTTTCGAGAGTGAGGTGCACCATGGCCAAGGCTACCCTGAAGAAAAAAATTGAAGACGAGCAGGCAACAGCGTTTTCCGAAGTGAAACTGTATGCCCGCAAAATCTGGCTGGCTGGCCTGGGCGCTTATGCCAAGGCCAATCAGGAAGGCACCGAGTACGTCAGAGAGCTGATCAAGACTGGCGAAAAAGTGGAGAAAGACGCCAAGAAGGCTGTCGATGAAAAGCTTGAAGCGGCCAACAGCGAAATCGATTCGATCAAGGGCGAGGTTTCAGGCGTCAAGGGCCGTGTCGAGGCTCAGCTCGACAAGATCGAAAGCGCCTTTGATCGTCGTGTTGCCAAGGGCTTGAACCGGATCGGCATTCCATCTAAACATGATGTTGAGACACTCTCTGCTAAGCTCGATGAGCTGACGGCATTGCTTGAACGTGTCGGGCCTAAAAAGCTCGAACGTAACGAGCCCAAAAAGCTCGAACGTATCGAGCCTGAACATTAAGGAGAGCAGGATGGCTGGCAAGAAAAAAGTTGAAAAAGAAGGCAGCTCCTGGATTGGCGAGGTTGAGAAGTACTCTCGCCAGATCTGGCTGGCTGGTTTGGGCGCTTACTCCAAGATCAGCAATGACGGCAGTAAGTTATTTGAAACACTGGTAAAAGACGGCGAAAAGGCCGAGAAGCAGACCAAGGTGGAAGCCGGGAAGCAACTCGACAATGCCAAGGATACCGCGAAGGCGGCCAAGTCCCGTGTAGGTGACGTCAAGGATCTTGCGCTGGGCAAATGGAATGAACTCGAAGGCGCGTTCGACAAGCGTCTGAACAGTGCCATTTCGCGCCTGGGTGTTCCAAGCCGTAATGAAGTGCAGGCGTTGCACAGCAAGGTCGATGAATTGACCCGCCAGATCGAGCTGCTGACCGGTACCAAGGCCAGGCCGGTTGCGTCGCGCTCGACTGCACCTGCCAAAAGCACCGCTAAACCGTTGGTCAAGGCTGCAGCCAAAACTGTAGAGAAGACCGCGAACAAGGTTGCGACTAAAACTGCAGCGGCCAAACCGGCAGTCAAGAAAGCGGCCGCCAAGCCGGTTGATGCTGTAAGCAAAGCTGCGGCTGCAACTGCGGACAAAGCCAAGTCTGCGGCCAAGCCTGCGCCGAAAAAACCTGCTGCCAGGAAGCCGGCTGCAAAACCTGCTGCCAAGCCAGCGGCTTCGGCAGCACCAGCTGCTGCTCCGGCTGCTGCGCCGTCGACCCCCGCTGCGTCGGCGCCAACAACCGGTCAGGCCTGATAACAGTTTGCTACATCCAGCCCGGCCTGTTCCACAGGCCGGGTTTACCTGCTCAAATACTGCATGGCCAGTTCCTCGGCCGCCTGCCTTGATGTCGGCACCAGATGCGGTGTCACGAGCATCATGATCTGATAGACCACCACCCGCACTTCACCTTCGCGACCCAGAATGCGCTGATAGTCCAGTGAGAACAGCAGGTTCATGGTGATCTGCTCCACCAGTTGGCCCAGTGCCTGTGTTTCGCTGATCAATTGTCCCTGAGCCTTGAGTCGTGCCAGCAGCGAAGCCAGGGTGCGCTTGAGCGAGTTGAGCAGGTTGCGAATGCCGCGTGCCAGCTTGGGCAGGCGCCCGGC
The DNA here is from genome assembly GCF_057809175.1 of Pseudomonas sp. FG43. Taxonomy (NCBI): domain Bacteria; kingdom Pseudomonadati; phylum Pseudomonadota; class Gammaproteobacteria; order Pseudomonadales; family Pseudomonadaceae; genus Pseudomonas; species Pseudomonas sp. FG43. Next base: position 216,737 of record NZ_JBMDJL010000005.1, on the reverse strand, counting down.
CAGGTTGGACAGGTCCTGAAACAGGAATCGGTAGTGCGCAAGGCGCTCGACGATCAGGTGCAGGAACAGCCAATAGTCTTCGGCATTGAGTCGCGCATCGGAGGGCGGATCGAGCAGTGGAGTCAGTTCGTTCTGGAAACGCTCGAACAACTCCATCACCAACGGCTCTTTGCCATGGAAGTGGTAGTACAGATTACCGGGGCTGATGCCCAGTTCGTTGGCGATTTCCAGGGTGGACACATTAGGCTCGCCCTGCTGATTGAACAGTATCAGGGCGCATTCAAGTATTCGGTCGCGGGTTTTCATCCAGTCTTCTTGTTTGGGTTATGGCTCGGACGCCACAGCATGAATGGCAAGCGCGCTCCTACCTGTTTGTTATGCAACAGCGTGGCGCCGATGTGGTCGCAGGTTTCCTGTTTATACCTTCAACGCATATGCACATAGGTTCCCGGCGCGGCTTCCATCGAAGGGTAATTGGCGTTGCCAAGCTCGATCCGGGTTTCGTGCTGGGTGCCTGAGCGCTCGTGAATCCATTTCAGCCAGGTTGGCCACCAACTGCCATCGTTGTGTTTGGCATCGTAATACCAGGCTCGCGGGTCGCTGCTCAGCTTGTCGTTCTCGACGAAGTTGGCTTTCGGGTTGCCCGGTGGATTGAGAATGCTTTGCACATGACCGCTGTTGGAGAGCAGGAAACGTCGCTCGCCGCCCAGCAGCAGCGTAGAGCGATAGACCGAATCCCATGGCGTGATGTGGTCGTTGATACCGGCAATGCTGAAGCTGTCTACGGTCACTTTTTGCAGGTCGATAGGCGTGCCGCACACTTCCAGCCCGCCCGGATGGCTGAGCGGGTTGTGCTTGAAGAAGTCCAGCAGGTCGCCATGCAGGGCCGCCGTCAGGCGAGTGGTGTCGTTGTTCCAGTAGAGGATGTCGAACGGTGGCGGTGCCTTGCCCAGCAGGTAGTTGTTGATCCAGTAGCTCCATATCAGATCGTTGGGGCGCATCCAGGCAAAGATCCGGCTCATGTCGCTGCCTTCCAGCACGCCGCGTTGGTAGGAGCGCCGCTTGGCAGCTTCCAGCGATTCCTCGTCGATGAACAGGGTGGCAGGGCTTTCGATCTGGCTGTCCAGCAGACTGACCATATAGGTAGCGCTGGCAACCCGGCGTATCTGTCGCTTGGCCTGCAAATGCCCCTGCAGGGCGGCGATGGTCAGGCCGCCTGCACAGGCACCCAACAGATTGACCTCGCGGGCGCCGGTAATCGCCCGGCAGACATTCATGGCTTCTTCGGTCGCCTCGACGTAACTGGACAGCCCCCATTCGCGATGCCGCACATCGGGGTTGCGCCAACTGATGGCGAAGGTCTGCAGGCCGTTCTTCAGGGCGTACTGCACAAAGCTGTTGTTGGGGCTGAGGTCGAAGATGTAGAACTTGTTGATCTGCGGGGGCACGATCAGCAATGGCCGTGAGTATTGCTTTTCACTCATCGGCTTGTACTGGATCAGCTCCAGAATATCGTTGCGAAACACCACGGCTCCGGACGTGGTGGCGACAGTGCGACCGATCTCGAAGGCGTCCTTGGTGGTCTGGCGAGGCAGGCCATTGTTGTGCAGCAGGTCATCGGCCATGTGGCCCAGGCCTTTGAACAGGCTGCTGCCGCCTGAATTGAAAAGCTCTTTGATGGCCAGCGGGTTGAGCAGGGTATTGGACGGCGACAGCGCATCGTTGATCAGCGTGAAGAGAAAGTGCGCCCGTGCCCGGTCATCCTTGGACAGATCGCTTTCATCGATCCAGAGCCTGGTCTGATGCTGCCAGCTCAGGTAAGCCTGCAAGCCACGGCGATACAGCGGGTTCAGGCTCCAGGTCGGGTCTGCAAAGCGGCTGTCACGCGGGTTGGGTGTATGAGGCATTTCTCCCAGAAGCATGACTTTGCCTAACTGGCTACCTAACGCCAAGGCATGTCGGGCGCTACGAAGGGGGTGTTTCCAGCCTTGGGAGGCGACGCTTCGCAGCGTATGAAACAGGTCGCGACCACGCAGGCCGGTAATGGCGCTTTGTGCGTTTATGAAGGTCGCCGGTGTAGTGGCGGCAACCTTCGTTGATTTGTCTCGCATGAGGGCAACACTCCTTCGTCAAGCCATCAACCAATAGACTGACGCAGTGCCTGTCATGGCAGCGTGCGTCGTTCTGCGCTGTGCGACACTCCGGTACGCGGCGCAGTCGGTGAAGCGAATAGTTCTCGAAGCTTTCCTGCTTCCTTGAGTACTACAGGTCTGATCAGTGCCCTTTGGGTGGTGTGGGCTGTGGATGCATGACAGCGCGTTGGCGCTCCTGCTGCAGAAAACTCATGATGATGGGGGCTACGGCTTCGGCCCTGGTAATCAGGAACAAATGACCGTCATCGATTATGTGTAGCTGGGCATTGGGTATACGCCAAGCCAAAAGGCGCATATTTACCAAAGGGATCAACGGATCGTCGTCACCGGCCAGAACCAGTGTCGGCTGATGAATCTTGTGCAGCCAGTGGATGCTGGTCCAGCCCATGCCTGCGAACAGTTGCCAGTAGTAGCCGAGTTTGCCGGACGAACGTACCTTGGCTGCGTGGTTGGCGGCCAGATGCGGATCTCGCCGGAATGCCCCGCCATAGATCTCCGGCGCAATGCGGATCACATGTGACGGCTGGATATAACGCCGCGGGCTGGCCATCAACCACAAAACACGGGGCTTGCCCGGCACCATGACCATGCCTGCCGCAGTGGCCGCCAGGACCAGTTTCCTGCAACGCTCCGGGTAATCGTGGGCGAACTGCTGAGCCAGTGCTCCGCCCCATGACACACCAATCGCATTGACCTGGCCGTAATCCAGATAGTCGAGCATACGCGCCGCCAGCTTCGCCAGCCCCGGAAAACGATAGGGGCGACTGGGTGTCGAGGAGCCACCGACGCCCGGCACATCGAAGGCGATGACTTCCAGATCCGGGTCCAGGGCGTCAACAAACGGAAACACCAACTCAAGGTTGGCACCAATGCCGTTGAACACCAGCAAGGGCGTCAGATGACTCTTGCCGGGTCGCACAGCTGTGCGAATGGTATGACCGTCCAGGTCAATGGAACGGAAAACAAACGGTTGAGGCATACGCTAAGCCCTGTTGGTTAAACCGCTGGGAAAGCCGTCCTGCGCTTTTACCAGATCGACCGAGGTGCGCCGGTCATGTTTGCGTAACGTTTGCCGCCGGTACTTCCATCCTGGACCCGGCAGCGCGCATTCGCTCGTATCCAATCCGCTTAGCGTTCGTGAACGTAGGTACCGGGTGAAGCTTCGCTTGCAGGGTAGGCCTTGTTGCCCAGTGTCGCAGGGGCCTTTTTCAGTTTGCCCGAGCGCTCGGTCTTCCAGGCCTGCCAGTGTAGCCACCATGAATCGGTGTGCTTGGTGCCGTTTTCTTGCCATGCCGAAGGTTCGGCCGGCAGTTCGGTGTTGGTCATGTAGCGGGCCTTGGGGTTGCCCGGCGGGTTGAGAATGCTCTGGATATGGCCGCTGCTGGAGAGCACGAACTCGGTCTTGCCGCCGAACAGACGGGCCGACTTGTAGCACGATGCCCAAGGCGTGATGTGGTCGTTGGTGCCCGCCAGACAGAACACATCGCTGGTGACCTGCTTCAGATCGATCGGAGTGCCACAGACCTCAAGGGCATTGGGGCGGGTCAGAGGGTTGTTCTTGAACATCTCGATCAGATCGCCGTGAAAGGCAGCCGGCAGGCGAGTGGTGTCGTTGTTCCAGAACAGGATGTCGAACACGGGCGGTTCGTTACCCAGCAGGTAGTTGTTGACCCAGTAGTTCCAGATCAGGTCGTTGGGGCGCATCCAGGCGAAGACCTTGGCCATGTCGCGACCTTCCAGCACGCCAGCCTGATAGGAGTGGCGCTTGGCCGTTTCCAGGGTCTGTTCATCGACGAACAGGGCAACTTCGGTATCCAGCGTGGTATCCAGCACGCTGACCAGTAGCGTCAGTGCATGAACCTTCTGCTCGCCCAGCGCGGCGTAATGCCCAAGCAATGCGGTGCAGGTGATGCCGCCCGAGCAGGCGCCGAGCATATTGATGTCCTTGCTGCCGGTGATGGCTGTCACCACATCGACCGCTTCCTTCAAGGCCTCGATGTAAGTGGACAGGCCCCATTCACGCTGCGCCTTGGTCGGGTTACGCCAACTGACGATGAAGGTCTGTACGTTGCTGCGCAGACAAAAGCGCGCCAGGCTTTTTTCCGGGCTCAGGTCGAAGACGTAGAACTTGTTGATCTGCGGCGGCACCACCAGCAATGGCCGTTCATGGACCTGCTCGGTGATGGGCTTGTACTGGATCAGCTCCAGCACATCGTTGCGAAACACCACCGAACCTTCGGTGGTCCCCAGGTTCTTGCCGACTTCAAAGGCGTCCATGTTGACCTGGCTCGGCATGCCACCGTTATGCACCAGATCCTTGGCCATGTGCGCCAGGCCATCGAATATGCTTTTACCGCCAGTCTCGAAGAAACGCTTTACCGCAGCCGGGTTGGCGGCCGTATTGGTCGGAGACATGGCTTCGGTCATCAGGTTGATCACAAAATGACCACGGCTGATGTCCTGAGGGGTGAGGTTGCTGCCGTCGATCCAGTCATGCAGCTCCTTGCGCCAGGCCAGGTAGCTCTGCAAATAACGACGATACAGCGGGTTCTGGCTCCATGCCGGGTCCGCAAAGCGTCTGTCGTCAGCGGCTGGCTGCAGGGCAGACTTGCCGAACATCACGTTCTTTATTTCAACACTCAAGTGGGCGACATGCTTGAGGCTGTGGAACGGCTGCTTGATTGCCTGGCGCAGAACCATGCGAGCGGTGGTCAGTAAATCCTTGCGGCGCAAGCCAACCACCGGGTTCAAACCCAAGGTGTGTTCAGAGGCTTGTTGCTGCAGGTCATCGTTGTTCTTGCTACTCATCTACGACGCTCCATTGTCCTGAGACGAGTACTGACTTTCCCTGTGAGCCAGTGACACAGGCGAGTCGTCAGTACTACTGCTCGTGTGACCGATGATGGCTTGGCTGCCAATTCCCGTGGTTTATGCAAGCTACCGCGAAGGCGCCTGAACAGCTGCGCTTCATGTGACCACTGCTTTGCATACTGCTTGTTATTCGCGCATCGAAGGGATGCAGGGAATTTACCAAAGTCATTGGTTACGCGAGATTTCAAAAAATCGCAAGCAGCGTCAGTCATTGACCGCTGCGCGGGACATTGAAACAAAACAGATTAGAAAGCGCTTCCTAATACGTCAAACGGCAGGCTAGAGCTTTCTGGAAGATATATGCGTTGTCTGGGGCTGCTGGAAAAACTGACGAGCGTGTGTCGTCATTTTTTCTGATGACTAGAGCATAAGCCTGATGACTTGCTCGGAAGGGTCGCGGGATTTACCTGCCTTTTGCAACTCCAGCAGATAATCCTCCCACAAGGACTCCTGGCGTCTGGACAGCTCGTAGAGGTATTCCCAGGTGAACAGGCCGCTGTCATGGCCATCATCGAAGGTCAGTTTCAGCGCGTACTGGCCCGCAGGCTCGATCTTGGTCAGACCTACCCCCAGCTTGCCGAATTGCAGGATCGGCTTGCCATGGCCCTGAACCTCGGCGGAAGGCGAATGCACCCGCAGAAACTCCGCAGGTAAATGATATGCCTCATCCGGCCCGTACTTGAGCGTCAGGGTTTTCGAGGCTTTGTGGAGCTGGATGGCGGTTGGGATGGGGGGCACGGTGGGGAGCCTCAAGCTACAAGTGACAAGCTTCAAGTGAAAGCAGCTGCAAGCTACAAGCACAATCAGCTTGCAGCTTACAGCTCCCTACTTGCAGCTTCTTACAAAATATACCGCGACAGGTCTTCGTCGTTGGCCAGTTCGCCCAGGTGGCTGTTGACGTAGTCGGCGTCGATCAGTATCGGCGAGGCATCCGGGCTGCCAGCCAGATCGCCTGCGCTGAACGACACTTCTTCAAGCAGGCGTTCCAGCAGGGTGTGCAGGCGGCGGGCACCGATGTTTTCGGTTTTCTCGTTGACCTGCCAGGCAATCTCGGCCAGACGCTTGATGCCGTCAGGCTTGAACTCGATGTCCAGGCCTTCGGTCTTGAGCAGTTCGCGATATTGCTCGGTCAGCGAGGCATGCGGTTCGCTGAGGATGCGCTCGAAATCTTGAGGCGTGAGGGCCTTGAGTTCGACACGAATCGGCAGACGGCCTTGCAGCTCGGGCACCAGATCGCTTGGCTTGCTCAGGTGGAACGCACCCGAAGCGATGAACAGGATGTGGTCGGTCTTGACCATGCCCAGTTTGGTATTCACGGTGCAGCCTTCGATCAGCGGCAGCAGGTCGCGCTGTACGCCTTCACGGGAAACATCGACACCGCCGGAGTTGCCGCGCTTGGCGACCTTGTCGATCTCGTCGATGAACACGATGCCGTGTTGTTCGACGGCTTCCAGAGCCTTGACCTTCAACTCTTCATCGTTGACCAGGCGGCTGGCCTCTTCGTCGCGCACCAGCTTGAGCGCTTCCTTGACCTTGAGCTTGCGGCTCTTCTTCTTGCCCTTGCCCATGTTGGCAAACAGGCTTTGCAGCTGGTTGGTCATTTCTTCCATGCCGGGCGGCGCGGAAATATCGACGCCCACGGTGTCGTTGACCTCGATCTCGATTTCCTTGTCGTCCAGTTGGCCTTCGCGCAGACGCTTGCGGAACAGCTGACGGGTATTGGAATCGCTGGTCGAAACCGGTTCTTCACTGAAACCGTTGCGAGCAGGTGGCAGCAAGGCATCAAGGATGCGGTCTTCGGCAGCGTCTTCTGCGCGGTGACGGACCTTGACGATTTCCTGTTCGCGCAGCAGCTTGATGGCGGCGTCGGCCAGATCACGAATGATCGACTCCACGTCACGGCCCACATAGCCCACTTCAGTGAACTTGGTGGCTTCAACCTTCAGGAACGGCGCATTGGCCAGCTTGGCCAGACGACGGGCGATTTCGGTTTTACCGACGCCGGTCGGGCCGATCATCAGAATGTTCTTTGGCGTTACTTCGACGCGCAGTTCTTCTGGCAACTGCATCCGGCGCCAGCGGTTTCGCAAGGCAATGGCGACGGCGCGCTTGGCATCGTCCTGGCCAATGATGTGGCGATTGAGTTCGTGGACGATTTCACGGGGAGTCATGGACATGGTAATTGATGGTCCTCAGGCATAAAGAAGTCGGCAGGGGTGCGGGTTACGCAGCCGGACAACGGCTTATTCAGCGAGGTCCTGCTCCTCAATGGTGATGTTGTGGTTGGTGAACACGCAAATATCGCCAGCGATGTGCAATGCAGTCTCGGTGATCTCGCGGGCCGACAGATCGGTCTTGAGCAGCAGCGCACGGGCAGCAGCCTGGGCGAATGCGCCACCCGAGCCCATGGCGATCAGGCCATCTTCGGGTTCCACGACATCGCCGTTACCGGTGATGATCAGCGAGGCGTCCTTGTTGGCGACGGCCAGCATGGCTTCCAGGCGGCTGAGGGAGCGATCGGTACGCCAGTCCTTGGCCAGTTCGACGGCAGCACGTACCAGATGGCCTTGATGCTTTTCCAGCTGGCCTTCGAAACGCTCGAACAGCGTGAAAGCGTCAGCCGTGGCCCCGGCGAAACCGGCGATAACTTCACCGTGATACAGGCGGCGTACTTTCTTCGCGTTGCCTTTCATGACGGTGTTGCCCAGGGAAACCTGGCCGTCGCCAGCCATGACGACTTTGCCGTGGCGGCGCACTGAAACGATGGTGGTCAAGGGAGAGTCTCCACGCAGCGGGGCGAAAATGCCCTGATGCAGACTCATATGGGGGTGGGGTTGGGTATTTCAACCGCGAATTCATTTGCGAAAAAGCCAGTGATGAAGCTTTCGCGAATGAATTCGCTCCTACCGGGGCTGCTGTGTGCTTCCGTGGGAGCGAATTTATTCGCGAAGAGGTCAGAAGCCTGTGTTATTGCTTGCTGCGCTGTTGCAACAACAGGTTACTAAATCCGCCGCTCGCCAATTGCTTCTGGGCGGTGGTGAGTTGTTCGCGGTTGCTGAACGGGCCGACCAGAACCCGGTACCAGGTTTCTTCCTTGACCGTGCCGGACTCCACTGTCGAAGTCTGGCCTAGCAGGATGATCTGCGCGCGCACCTTGTCAGCATCTTCTTTCTTGCGGAACGAGCCCGCTTGCAGGAAGAACTGGGTCACTGGCGCCGGTTTTGCGGTCGCTACAGGTGGTGCCGGTGGCGGTGTCAGGCCGCTGAGGGCCGCCTGGGCGCGTGCGGTGTCGATCTTTGCCGCCTGCTCAGGCGACACGGGTGCAATCGGGGTCACGGGCGGTGGCGTCTTTTCCGGTACCGCTTCGTTCGGCACGATAACTTCCGATTCCGGCAGCAGCGTGTAGAAGTCGTACTTCGGCTTGACCGGTGCCGTCGGGCTCGGTGGCGTCTTGTTCGCTTCGGCGATTTTTGCTGCCTTGGCCTCGGCCTTGGCACGTTTTACGTCTTCACCGCCGGGTTCGAGCTTCATCAGAAAGACGATGAATGCACCCACGGTCAAGCCAATCGCCAGCCATAACCATCCTGGAATCGGCTTCTTCGCGGGTGCCTGATAACGGCTGGCGCCCCGCTTGGGAGCCGGTTTCTTCTTCGCAACTGCCAACTTACATACGCTCCAGAGTTTCCAGACCCAATAGATCCAGGCCTTGCTTGAGAGTGCGACCGGTCAGGGCCGCCAGACGCAGACGGCTCTGTTGTTGATCGGGATTTTCCGCACCAAGGATCGGGCAGTTTTCATAGAAGCTGGAAAACAGACCCGCAAGGTCATACAGGTAAGCACAAAGAACGTGAGGCGTGCCTTTTTCTGCAACGTTATTCAGGGTTTCCGTGAACTGAGCCAGGCGTGCAGCCAGTTCCTGCTCTTGCGGTGCTTGCAGAACGATCTGGCCTTGAGTGGCATCAAACGGCGTACCCAGTTTGCGGAATACGCCGGAAACGCGGGTGTACGCATAGAGCAGATACGGCGCGGTGTTGCCCTCGAAACTGAGCATCTGATCGAAGTTGAAGCTGTAATCGCTGGTGCGATGCTTGGACAGGTCGGCGTATTTCACCGCGCTGATGCCCACGGCCTTGGCGATGGTGCGCAGCTCGCTTTCGGCGACCTCCGGGTTTTTCTCTTTCACCAGCGTGTAGGCGCGTTCTTCGGCTTCGTCGAGCAGGTCGATCAGTTTGACGGTGCCGCCATCGCGGGTCTTGAACGGACGGCCATCGGCGCCGTTCATGGTGCCGAAGCCCATGTGCTCCAGTTGCATGCCGTCATGAACGAAACCGGCGCGACGGGCGACTTCAAACACTTGCTGGAAGTGCAGAGCCTGACGCTGGTCGACGAAGTACAACACGCGGTCGGCTTTCAGGATCTTGCTGCGATAGCGGATGGCCGCCAGATCAGTGGTGGCATACAGGTAACCGCCACCGGCCTTTTGCACGATGACCGGCAGTGGCGTGTCTTCTGCGGTGCGGAATTCTTCGAGGAAGACGCACTGCGCGCCGTTGCTTTCAACCAGCAGGCCCGAAGCTTTCAGGTCACTGACCACGTTGGCCAGATCGTCGTTGTAGGCGCTTTCGCCCTTGACGTCAGCCGGTGTCAGTTTGACGTTGAGGCGCTCGTAGGTCTTCTGGCAGTGAGACAGCGAGATCTCGTTGAAGCGGTTCCACAGAGCGAGGCAATCGGCATCGCCCGCCTGCAACTTGACCACCAGACCGCGAGCGCGCTCTGCGAATTCTTCGGATTCGTCGAAGCGCTGCTTGGCGGCGCGGTAGAAGTTTTCCAGGTCCGACAGTTCGTCGCTGGTGGCGGGTTTTTCCTGAAGGTAGGCCAGCAGCATGCCGAACTGGGTTCCCCAGTCGCCCACGTGGTTCTGGCGAATCACGGTATCGCCCAGAAACTCCAGAACGTTGGCCACGCCGTCGCCGATGATGGTCGAGCGCAAGTGGCCAACGTGCATTTCCTTGGCCAGGTTCGGGGCCGACAGGTCAACGACCACGCGCTGGGATGCGCTGGCCTTGCGTACCGACAGTTGCGCGTCGGCCAGTGCGGCATCCAGGCGCGCAGCCAGTGCCTGAGTGTTCTGGAAGAAGTTCAGAAAGCCCGGGCCTGCAATTTCGACCTTGCTGACCTGCTCGTCGGCAGGCAGGGCGGCGATGAGTTTTTCGGCCAGATCGCGGGGTTTCATGCCGGCCGGTTTGGCGAGCATCATCGCGATATTGCTGGCGAAATCGCCGTGGGTCTTGTCTCGGGCGTTTTCCACCTGAATCGCCGGCGTCAGCCCTTCTGGCAAGACGCCCTCGGTGACGAGACGGGTCAGGGCTTGTTGAATCAGCTGGCGAATGGTGTCTTTCATGATGCTCTCTTCAACCGCAAGCGCGGTGGCGCCGGGATGCGCGGGTGGAAAAACTGGGCATTATCCGTTGCCGGGGCAAGCTTGCCAACCTTCTTAGCCTGTGGGCTTCGCGAATGAATTCGCTCCTATCCGGCTGCGTACGGTGTGGGAGCCAATTCATTCGCGAAAATGCACACCCACCTGCTTAATAAAGATCCACCGGGTCCACATCCAGCGACCAGCGCACCTGCCTGCCGCTGGGCATCTGCTCCAGTATCAGCAGCCAACTGTTGAGCATGCGATGCAGTGGTGCTCTGGCGTTGGCCTGGACCAGCAATTGCGCCCGGTAGCGTCCGGCGCGCCGTTCCATGGGAGCGGGGACCGGGCCAAGTAGTTCAACGCCGCCCAGATTCATTTGGGCCAGCAATTGCTCGGCCTCGGCGCAGGCCTGATCGAGAAACTCTTCTGCCTGCCCCGGCTTGTGGGCTTCGGCGCGCAGCAGGGCCAGATGCGAGAAGGGCGGCAGACCGGCAGCACGACGCTCGCTCAGGGCCTGTTCGGCAAAGGCGAAGTAGCCTTGCTCGGTCAACTGGATCAGCAGCGGATGATCGGCCAGATGGGTCTGGATAATCACCTTGCCCGGTTCTTCGGCGCGGCCAGCACGCCCGGCCACCTGCACGATCAACTGCGCCATACGCTCGCTGGCGCGGAAATCACCTGAGAACAACCCGCCATCGGCGTCCAGGATCGAGACCAGCGTCACGCGGGGGAAGTGATGCCCTTTGGCGAGCATTTGCGTGCCCACCAGAATGCACGGCTGCCCGCGTTGAATGGTGGCGAATAACTGATTCATCGCGTCCTTGCGCGACGTGCTGTCACGGTCGACCCGTAGCACCGGGTAATCCGGGAACAGAATCGCCAGTCGTTCCTCGGCCCGCTCGGTGCCTGCGCCCACTGGCCGCAAATCCACCTTGCCGCATGAAGGGCACTGGCGCGGCACGCGCTCGACATGCCCGCAATGATGGCAACGCAACTCGCCGGAGCGCTGATGCACGGTCATGCGCGCATCGCAGCGCTGGCATCCCGACAGCCAGCCGCAGTCGTGGCACAGCAAGGTGGGCGCGAAACCGCGACGATTGAGGAAGACCAGTACTTGCTGGCCGGCCGCGAGAGTCTGGCCGATGGCTTGCTGCATCGGCCCTGAGATTCCGCTGTCCAGCGGCCGGCTTTTCACATCCAGGCGCAGGAAGCGTGGTTGCTGTGCGCCGCCAGCCCGCTGGTTCAGGCGCAGCAGGCCGTAGCGGCCGGTATAGGCGTTATGCAGGCTTTCCAGAGACGGTGTGGCCGAGCCCAGCACAATCGGGATGTTTTCTTGTCGAGCGCGGACCAGCGCCAGATCGCGGGCGTGATAGCGCAGGCCTTCCTGCTGTTTATAGGAGCCGTCGTGCTCTTCGTCGATGATGATCAGTCCCGGATTCTTCATCGGGGTGAACAGCGCCGAACGTGTACCGATTATGATATCGGCCTCGCCATCCCGTGCCGCCAGCCAGGCGTCCAGCCGTTCGCGGTCATTGACGGCCGAGTGCAGCAAGGCGATCCGGGCATTGAAACGCTGCTCGAAACGCGCCAGTGTTTGCGGCCCGAGGTTGATTTCCGGGATCAGCACCAGAGCCTGCTTGCCTGCTTCCAGCGTTTCGCGGATCAACTGCAAATAGACTTCGGTCTTGCCGCTGCCCGTAACGCCTGCCAACAAGAAAGCATGAAAGCTGCCGAAACCGGCCCGAATGGCTTCGCAAGCGGCGCGCTGTTCTGTATTGAGCGGCAGTTCCGGCTGCGCCAGCCAGTGCTCATGGCGCGCTGCCGGTGCATGACTGCGGACCTCAACCTCTACCAGCCCTTTGGCCAGCAGCAGATTGAGGCTTTCCTTATTAAGCATCAGCTTGCTGAGCAATTGATGCGCTACACCGTGCGGATGCTGGGCCAGGGTGGTCAGGGCTTCCCGCTGCTTGGGCGCACGGGCGATACGCGGGTCGTCGACGCTTGCGCCAGGTGTCACGTGCCAGAAGCGCTCCTGGCGTGTTTCGGCCAGTTCGCCCTGACGCAGCAGAACCGGCAGCGCCCAACTCAGGGTATCGCCCAGGCTGTGCTGGTAATACTGGGCTGTCCACAGGCACAGCTTGAACAGTGATGGCGGCAAGGGTACCTGACTGTCGAGCAGGGCGATGGCGGGCTTGAGCTTTTCGTCGGGGACTTCGCTGTGATCGACCACTTCCACCAGAATACCGATCATTTCCCGCCGCCCGAATGGCACCCGCAAACGCATGCCCGGCTGCAAGGCGCTACGCGATACTCCGGCCGGAGCGCGATAGTCGAACAGGCGTCGAAGCGGCGAGGGCAGGGCCAGGCGCAGGATGGCGTTTGGCAAGCGATGCTTCCTGTGGTGGAGGGCGAAGAATGCGCGATCTTAGCAGACGACCGGTTTAAAGGTTCGCTTGCGTCAGATGGATTGTCTGGTAATATCCGCGGCCTAATTGCGTGCGGTATTCAACAATAGTGTTGGGTGGCGGCTCGCTAGACCGAGGAAGTACCCCATGAAAGCAGATATCCATCCAGTTTACGAAGCCATTGACGCAACCTGCAGCTGCGGCAATGTCATCAAAACCCGTTCGACTCTCGCCCAGCCTCTGAGCCTGGACGTTTGCAACGAGTGCCACCCGTTCTACACCGGTAAGCAAAAGACTCTGGACGTTGGCGGCCGCGTCGACAAGTTCAAGTCGCGTTTCGGTGCGTTCGGCGCAACCAAAGCCAAGTAATGTTGGCCGCTCTGGGCTGGCGTATGCGCTACTCCAGGCAGCTTGAAAAGGCACCCCTTGTGGGTGCCTTTTTTGTGGCCGCGATCTGGCTACCTGCTGCCCAGGCCTTCTGCCCGGCGCCTCAAGGGTTGCCGGTCGCCCAGGTGCAACGGGTAGTGGATGGCGACACCTTGCGTCTTGTCGATGGGCGCAATGTACGCATGATCGGCCTCAATACCCCCGAAACCGGCAAGAGCGGCCGCTCAGCCGAGCCTTTTGCCGTGGCCGCACAGCGTCGTTTGCAGGTTCTGGTGGATGAGAGCGGCGGTCAGGTCAGTCTGCGGGTCGGTCAGCAGGCCGAAGATCATTACGGCCGTATGCTGGCCAATGTCTATGGCCGCAATGGCGCCAACCTTGAGGCGCAGATGCTGAGCGAAGGGCTGGGTTATCTGGTGGCAGTTGCGCCCAACGTGGCGCTGGTCGACTGCCAGAAGGGCGCGGAACTCAAGGCACGTCAGGCCGGGTTGGGCGTGTGGCGCAGTTCGCCGGTCCAGTCCGCCGGGCAGATCGACAAAGGCGGCTTTGCCCTGATTTCCGGGCAGGTTCGCAGCGTACAGAGCAACCGCGGCGGTGTCTGGCTCGAGTTGCAGGGTTCGCTGGTGCTGCGCATCGCCCCCGACCTGCTTTCGCAATTCGACAGCGCGATGCTCGAACGCCTGCAAGGCAAGCAGGTCGAGGCGCGTGGCTGGGTGGTGGATCGTTCCCGGCGCGGTGGTCTAGAGTCAGGGCAGGCACGCTGGATGATGCCGATTACTCATCCTGCCATGCTGAGCCTGTCGAACCGTTAGTCATCAAAGCCCTGACGCGGGCATCTTGCTGATGAGCGGTCCGGGTTTTGTATTCCAAGGCTCTAAGCGTAAAGTCTATACCCGCGCCTATTGACAGCAGTGACTGGTCAGTCTTGTTAGGACTATGCATCTTGCGTATCCTCGGCGGTCCGTCTGTCCCACAGTAAAAAAAGCGGAATCCCTAAATGTCAGATCTGAAAACTGCCGCGCTCGAATACCATGCCAATCCACGTCCTGGTAAATTGAGCGTCGAACTCACCAAGCCGACCGCAACTGCTCGTGACCTGTCCCTGGCCTACAGCCCTGGTGTTGCTGAACCTGTGCGTGAAATTGCCCGTGATCCCGAGCTTGCCTACAAGTACACCGGCAAAGGCAACCTGGTAGCAGTTATTTCCGATGGCACCGCGATTCTCGGCCTCGGCGATCTGGGTCCATTGGCTTCCAAGCCGGTCATGGAAGGTAAAGGGGTTCTGTTCAAGCGTTTCGCCGGTATCGACGTTTTCGATATCGAAGTCGACTCCGAAAGCCCGCAAGCTTTCATCGACACCGTAAAGCGCATCTCCATCACCTTCGGTGGCATCAACCTGGAAGACATCAAGGCACCTGAGTGCTTTGAAATCGAAAAGGCTCTGATCGAACAATGCGACATCCCGGTTTTCCACGATGACCAGCACGGCACCGCTATCGTGACCGCCGCGGGCATGATCAACGCTCTGGAAATCGTCGGCAAAAGCCTCGACACCGCCAAGATCGTCTGCCTGGGCGCTGGTGCAGCGGCCATCTCCTGCATGAAGCTGCTGGTGAGCATGGGCGCGAAGATCGAGAACATCTTCATGGTTGACCGTACTGGCGTGGTTCACTCCGGCCGTACCGACCTGAACCAGTACAAGGCTGTTTTCGCTCACGCAACCGAGAAGCGTACCCTGAGCGAAGCTCTGGACGGCGCTGACGTTTTCGTTGGCTTGTCCGGTCCTAACCTGCTGAGCGCTGAAAACCTGAAGCTGATGGCCAAAGACCCGATCGTGTTCGCTTGCTCGAACCCTGATCCGGAAATCTCCCCAGAGCTGGCTCACGCTACCCGTGACGACGTGATCATGGCGACCGGTCGTTCCGACTACCCGAACCAGGTCAACAACGTGCTGGGCTTCCCGTTCATCTTCCGTGGTGCTCTGGACGTTCGCGCCAAGCGCATCAACGAAGAAATGAAAATCGCTGCTGCCAACGCCCTGCGCGAACTGGCCAAGCTGCCTGTCCCTCAGGAAGTCAGCGACGCCTACGGCGGCATCAAGCTGGAATTCGGTCGTGAGTACATCATTCCGAAACCAATGGACGCTCGCCTGCTGGGCCTGATCTCCGACGCAGTGGCCAAGGCTGCTATCGAAAGCGGCGTTGCTACCCTGCCGTATCCGAAGCACTACCCGCTGACCAGCGTGGATGATGTGTTTAAGGGTTAACAGCAGCCCATAAAAAAACCGGCCTTTGGGCCGGTTTTTTTATGGGGAAGATTCAAGCTGCAAGCTGCAAGAGAAGAGCGCGCAACTGCTCTTGCTTGCCGCTTCCAGCTATCTTTAGAACAAATCGATCGGTGCCGATTCGTCTGCTGGCAGCGGGCTGCCCGGTACGCTGCCGCCCAGTTCGTTCACGCTTGGAGGCGTGTCTTCGCTCTTGAACAGCTCGAAGAATGCATTGGGCGTGCTTGGGGTTGCTGCGCGGCCGCTTACAGGATCAACCCGCAGGCTCAGGATTCCATCCGGTTCAGCCTGTTGGTGAGGTGCCTTGTCCTTGAGCGCGGCGCTCATGTAATCCATCCAGATCGGCAAGGCGACCGTGCCGCCAAACTCGTGGCGCCCGAGGCTTTCCGGCTGGTCGAAGCCTGTCCAGACTGTCGTCACGTAATCTGCGTTATAGCCGGAGAACCACGCATCCTTGGATTCGTTGGTCGTACCGGTCTTGCCCGCGATATCCGGCCGGTTCATGGACAGGGCGCGCCGCCCGGTGCCGCGTTTGATCACGTCCTGCAACATGCTGTTGAGGATGTAAGTGGTGCGGCCGTCGACAATGCGTTCTGCAACGACTGGCGCCTGAGGTTCGGCAGGTGAAGTCGGTGAGGCAGTGTCAATCGGGCTGTCGTGTACCGCGAATGTCGAGGTGTCAGGTGCTGTCTTGGCATCGTTGGCCGGTACGCTGGCCGGATTGGCCACGAACAGTGTCTGGCCGTCACGGTTCTCGATCTTCTGGATCAGGTACGGGCTGACCTTGTAGCCGCCGTTGGCAAATGTGCTCCAGCCGGTGGCGATCTCCATCGGCGTCAGGGTTGCCGTGCCCAGTGCCAGCGACAGGTTGCGTGGCAGATCCTGCTTGGCGAACCCGAAGCGGGTGATGTAGTCGATCGTGCTGTCGATGCCCAAGGCCTGCAACAGGCGGATCGAAACCAGGTTGCGCGACTTGTAGAGCGCTTCACGCAGCCTGATCGGGCCAAGGAAGGTGTTGGTATCGTTCTTCGGGCGCCAGACCTTGTCCAGATACTCGTCGACGAACACGATCGGTGCATCGTTCACCAGGCTGGAGGCGGTGTAGCCGTTGTCCAGCGCTGCACTGTAGATGAAAGGCTTGAAGCTGGAGCCCGGCTGACGCTTGGCCTGCATGGCACGGTTGTAATTGCTTTGCTCGAACGCGAAGCCACCGACCAGGGCGCGAATGGCACCGTTTTGCGGGTCCAGTGAAACCAGCGCGCTCTGTGCGGCGGGAGTTTGACTGAATTTCAGCGAGCCGTCTGCCTGACGCAGCAGGCGAACCAGATCACCCACATGAGCAACGTCAGCAGGTTGGCGCGGATTTGCCCCCAGGCTGTTGGTGTTCAGGTAAGGGCGAGCCCATTTCATGCTGCTCCAGTCGACGCTTTCTTCTTTCTCGCCATTGCGGGTCAGGACGCGGATGCCGTTCTTGTCGATCTGCGTGACGATTGCAGGCTCCAGGCCGTTGATCGTGCGTTGCTTGGTCAGTTCCTGAGCCCAGCCGGCATGTGTCATGCCCGGGAAGCGGCTTTCCGGCCCGCGATAGCCATGGCGCTGGTCGTATTCGATCAGGCCTTGCTGCACGGCTGTGTTGGCATGTTCCTGAAGGTCGCTTGGAACAGTAGTGGTGACGCGGAAGCCTTCGGTATAGGCTTCGCTGCCGTAACGGCCGACCATCTCGGCGCGGGCCATTTCGGCGATGTAAGGCGCGTAAACTTCCGGCGTCGGAACGTGGTAGCTGGCGTTGATCGGCTCGTTCAAGGCCGTCTGGTAAGCGTTCTGGTCAATTTTGCCCAGGCGGTACATGCGCCCAAGAATCCAGTCGCGACGTTCCTTGGCGCGGGCCGGGTTGGCCAGCGGGTTGAAGCGTGACGGAGCCTTGGGCAAGCCGGCAATCATGGCCATTTGCGCAAGGCTTACATCGCGAATCGATTTGCCATAGTAGACTTGCGCCGCTGCTTCGATGCCATAGGCGCGGTTGCCCAGATAAATCTTGTTGACGTACAGCTCAAGGATTTCATCCTTGGTCAGTTGGCGCTCGATTTGCAAGGCAAGAAGAATTTCGGTGGTTTTACGTGAAAAGCTTCTTTCGCTGGTCAGGAAAAAGTTTTTCGCGACCTGCATTGTGATGGTGCTGCCGCCTGATTGAATATGGCCGCTTTTTACAAGTTGGGTAGCGGCACGCATCAGGCTGCTTGGGTCGACGCCGTAGTGATTGGCGAAGTTGTCGTCTTCGGCCGACAGCAGGGCGTTGATGAAGTTGGGCGGGATTTCGGCAAAGCGGATTGGGGTACGGCGCATCTCGCCAAACTCCGCGATCAGCTTGCCGTCGCTGCTGTAGACGCGCAGGGGGATTTGCAGCTGAATGCTTCTCAGCGCTTCGACAGAAGGCAGATTCGGGCTCAGATAAAGGAATGCGCCGCTCAGACCGAGCAGCAGGCTGCAGAACACTGCAACGAGAGACCACCAGAGAAACTTCAACAAGCGTATCAAGGCTTTTGGATTTCCACGAAAAAGAATGGGTTAAGCACAGGCATTTACAAATGAACACGCCTTGAAGCTTTGTTAAACGAAAAAACCGCTGGGCATTATAAGCATTTTTCGTCTCCAAGCGTGATTTGCGCTACTGTCAAGGCTGTTGACAGTGACGTTGACCAAAAATTACTCCGTAAGTGGCGGAAAACTCATAGGAATCAGGTTGTGTTCGAACTCTTCGGTAAGAAGGCCAACACCCTTCTAGGGATCGATATTAGCTCTACCTCGGTAAAACTCCTTGAGTTGAGTCGTTCCGGCACTCGTTACAAGGTCGAGTCTTATGCGGTCGAACCGCTGCCGGCCAATGCCGTAGTCGAAAAGAACATTGCCGAACTTGAAGGTGTCGGCCATGCGTTGTCTCGTGTGCTGGTCAAGGCCAAGACGAGCGCCAAAATAGTGGCGGTCGCCGTTGCAGGATCGGCGGTCATCACCAAGACCATCGAGATGGACGCCGGTCTGTCCGATGACGATATGGAAAACCAGCTCAAGCTTGAAGCTGACCAGTACATTCCTTACCCCCTCGAAGAAGTCGCCATCGATTTTGAAGTCCAGGGCTATTCGGCGCGCAACCCCGAGCGTGTCGAAGTGCTTCTGGCTGCCTGCCGAAAGGAAAACGTGGAAGTGCGTGAGGCTGCATTGGCGCTGGCCGGGCTGACGGCCCGTGTCGTCGATGTAGAGGCTTATGCGCTGGAGCGTTCTTTCGGTCTGCTGTCTGCACAACTGGGCAATGGTCACGATCAACTGACGGTGGCTGTGGTGGACATCGGCGCGACCATGACCACCCTCAGCGTCCTGCATCACGGGCGTATCATCTATACACGCGAGCAACTGTTCGGCGGTCGGCAACTGACTGAGGAAATCCAGCGTCGCTATGGCCTGTCCATGGAAGAGGCGGGTCTTGCGAAGAAGCAGGGCGGGCTGTCCGACGATTACGTCAGTGAAGTGTTGAACCCTTTCAAGGATGCCCTGGTGCAGCAGGTTTCGCGCTCGCTGCAGTTTTTCTTTGCTGCCGGTCAGTACAACACCGTGGATTACATCATGTTGGCAGGCGGTACGGCTTCCATTCCAGGGCTTGAACATTTGATCCAGAAACGTCTTGGGACACCGACCATGGTCGCCAACCCTTTTGCCGACATGGCTCTGAGTTCCAAGGTCAACGCCGGTGCCCTGGCCAGTGATGCTCCTGCCTTGATGATCGCCTGCGGTCTGGCCTTGAGGAGCTTCGACTAATGGCACGGATCAACCTTTTACCGTGGCGTGAAGAGCTTCGCGAAGAGCGCAAGAAACGCTTCCTGACCGCGCTGGTCGGTGTGCTGGTTTTCTCGGTAGGTACCCTGTTTCTGATTGATCGTTACGTCAGTAATTCGATCACCTATCAGGAGTCGCGTAACGCATTCATCCAGAAGGAAATTGCCCAGCTCGATATCCGCATCAAGGAAATCAGCGACCTGAAAGCCCGGCGCAAACAGTTGCTGGAGCGGATGAAGATCATTCAGGACTTGCAGGGCAATCGCCCGATCATTGGCCGGATGTTCGATCAACTGGCGCGGACCTTGCCGGATGGCGTTTATTTTTCAGATGTCAAAATGACCGACAAATTGATTTCGATCAGCGGAGCTGCCGAGTCGAACAACCGGGTTTCGGACCTGATGCGTAACCTGGACGCTTCCGACTGGCTGGAGTCGCCAAGCCTGACCGAGGTCAAGGCGACCACGGCCGGCGCGGTGGATCAGGCCAACGTCTTTCAGTTGACCGTGCGTCAGACCCAGCCTGCTGCTGTCGTTGTTGAAGGAGCCAAGCCATGAATTTTTCCGAATGGCTGGAAGGGCTTCGCAAGGTCGACATCAACGATCTGGACCTCAACAACCTGGGCTCCTGGCCTGCCGCAGTCAAGGCTATCTCCGGTGTATTGGTGATGCTGCTGGTGTTTGCGCTGGGTTATTTCTTTTTCATCCAGGAGCTGGAAACCCGGCTCGAAGTGGCTCAGGCCAACGAGCTGATGCTGCGCGAACAGGTGTCGACCAAGGCCTTCCAGGCCGCGAATCTGGAACCTTACAAGAAGCAGATGACGGAGATGGAGAACACCTTCGGTGCGTTGTTGCGGCAATTGCCCAGCGATACCGAAGTGCCGGGTCTGCTCGAAGACATTACGCGCACAGGTCTTGGAAGCGGTCTGGAGTTCGAGGAAATCAAGCTGTTGCCCGAGGTTGTCCAGCAGTTCTACATCGAATTGCCGATTCAGATCACTGTCGTGGGCGGCTATCACGACCTTGCGACGTTCGTCAGTGGCGTTGCCAGCCTGCCGCGTATCGTGACGCTGCATGATTTTGAGATAAAGCCGGTCGATCCGAAATCCCAGACCAAGCTGCGCATGAACATTCTGGCCAAGACTTACCGCTACAACGATGAAGGGCTGAAGAAATGAGGGCGGCGCGACTGTTGTGCGTCAGTATGCTTGTGATGGGGCTCGCCGGCTGTGATAACGATCAGGAGTTCGCGGACCTCAGCACCTTCGTCAATGAGGTCAAGGCGCGTCCTTCAGGCAATATCGATCCATTGCCCAAGTTCCGGCCCTATGAAACCTTTACTTATAACGCGGCCAATCTGCGCAGTCCGTTCCAGCCTCCGGTGAAGATCGACCTGCTCAATCGCCAGAAAGGCTCGCGGCTGGTCAAGCCTGATGAGACGCGGGTCAAACAGTTTCTTGAGGGGTTCAATATCGAATCGTTCGAGATGGTCGGAACCATTGGCAACGAATCGGGTACATTCGCCTTGTTGCGCGGCGCCGGAGGCGTTCATCGCGTGAAAGTGGGCGATTATCTGGGCCGCAATAACGGCCGGATTGTGTCGGTCAGCGATGCGCAGGTCGATGTCATTGAAATAGTTCCTGATGGAGAGGGGGCCTGGCTTGAAAGGCCACGCAGTATTTCCCTCAAAGAACGCTCATGAAGTGGGCAAGGCCAAGCATGCATAACACCGCACAACGGAAATTCATCATGATCAGGATTCTCTCGATTATCGGCGTTTCGCTAGGGATAGCGATGCTTTCGCCGGTTCTCCAGGCAGCCAATCTCAAAACGCTGGATGTCGCAGCCTTGCCGGGTGACCGGATCGAACTGAAGCTTTCCTTCGATTCTCCGGTTCCTGCGCCGCGCGGCTATACCACCGAGCAGCCAGCACGCATCGCGCTGGATCTGCCGGGTGTGACCAGTCAGTTGGCTACCAAGAGTCGTGATCTGGGATCGGGCAATGCGCGCAGTGTCGTGGTGGTTCAGGCCCAGGATCGTACGCGCGTCATCATCAACATGACGACGCTGTCGCCCTACAGTTCGCGTGTCGAAGGCAACAACCTGTTCGTGGTCGTCGGCCAGGGCGCTGCCGCTGCGCAGTCCTCCCAGCCGAGCACGGCCATGGGAACACCGCGAGTCGCGGTCCCGGCACCCGCTCCGGCACCCGCCCGGCCTTACGTGCCGGCTGGCGTGAAAGCCATCAAGAATATCGACTTCCAGCGTGGTGAGCTGGGCGAAGGCAATGTGGTCATCGATCTGAGCAGCCCGGGCATTTCTCCTGATATCCAGGAGCAGGGCGGCAAGATTCGTGTCGACTTCGCCAAGACCCAGTTGCCTGAGCCGTTGCGGGTCAGGCTGGACGTCAAGGATTTCGCCACGCCTGTGCAGTTCGTGAGTGCCACGACTTCCGGCGACAAGGCGAGTATCAGCATCGAGCCTTCGGGAGCCTTCGATTACTCGGCCTACCAGACCGAAAACAAGCTGACCATCAGCGTGCGCCCTCTGACCAATGAAGACCTGGATCGCCGTGCCGCCGACAAACCGGTCTACACCGGTGAAAAGCTGTCGCTGAACTTCCAGGACATCGATGTGCGCTCGGTGCTGCAATTGATTGCCGACTTCACCAACCTGAATCTGGTGGCCAGCGACACGGTTCAGGGCGGTATTACCCTGCGCTTGCAGAACGTGCCGTGGGATCAGGCGCTGGATCTGGTGCTCAAGACCAAGGGGCTGGACAAGCGCAAGGTCGGCAGTGTTCTTCTGGTTGCGCCAGCCGATGAGATTGCCGCCCGTGAGCGTCAGGAGCTGGAATCCCTCAAGCAGATTTCCGAGCTGGCGCCGTTGCGTCGCGAGCTTTTGCAGGTCAACTACGCCAAGGCGGCGGATATCGCCAAGCTGTTCCAGTCAGTGACCAGCGTCGAGTCGAAAGCCGACGAGCGTGGTTCGATCACTGTGGATGAGCGCACCAACAACATCATTGCCTACCAGACCCAGGACCGGCTCGACGAACTGCGCCGTATCGTGTCTCAACTGGATATTCCTGTGCGTCAGGTAATGATCGAAGCACGCATCGTTGAGGCCAACGTCGATTATGACAAGGCGCTGGGTGTGCGTTGGGGTGGAACCAAGGTCGGCAGCGGCAACTGGAATACCTACGGCCTGGACGATAACGGCGACGAAGCGGGCAATACCGGCTCTGACCTGAGTGCCAACACGCCGTTCGTCGACCTGGGCGCTGCCGATGCGACCTCCGGTATCGGGATCGCCTTCGTCACCAACAACACCTTGCTCGATCTTGAACTGAGCGCGATGGAGAAGACCGGCAACGGTGAAATCGTCTCTCAGCCGAAGGTGGTCACTTCCGACAAGGAAACCGCCAAGATCCTCAAGGGTACGGAAATCCCTTACCAGGAATCCAGCTCCAGCGGCGCGACAACCGTGAGTTTCAAGGAGGCGTCCCTGTCGCTGGAGGTGACACCGCAGATCACGCCGGATAACCGCATCATCATGGAGGTCAAGGTCACCAAGGATGAGCCGGATTACCTCAATGCGGTGCTCGGCGTGCCTCCGATCAGGAAAAACGAGGTCAACGCCAAGGTGCTGGTTTCCGATGGCGAGACCATCGTGATCGGTGGCGTGTTCTCCAATACGCAAAGTAAAGTTGTAGAGAAAGTGCCATTTCTTGGCGATGTACCGTATCTTGGCCGCCTTTTCCGTCGAGATACGGTGTCAGAAGCGAAATCCGAGCTGTTGGTATTTCTGACTCCGCGTATCATGAACAACCAGGCGATTGCTGTGAGTCGTTGATTCTGTGCGAAATTTAATACTTGTAGGGCCGATGGGGGCTGGTAAAAGCACCATCGGCCGTTTGCTTGCCAAAGAGCTGCGTCTACCGTTCAAGGATTCCGACAAGGAAATCGAGCTGCGCTCGGGTGCAAATATTCCGTGGATTTTCGACAAGGAAGGCGAACCGGGTTTTCGTGACCGCGAGCAGGCGATGATTGCGGAGTTGTGTGAAGCCGATGGCGTCGTTCTGGCGACGGGCGGCGGAGCCGTCATGCGCAGCGAAAACCGTCAGGCACTGCATGCCGGTGGGCGCGTGGTGTATCTGCATGCATCGGTCGAGCAGCAGGTCGGACGCACCGCACGTGACCGTAATCGCCCATTGCTGCGCACCGCCGATCCGGCTCGTGTGTTGGGCGAGTTGCTGGCCATTCGTGACCCGCTGTATCGGGAAATCGCCGATCTGGTGGTTGAAACCGATGAACGGCCACCTCGTATGGTCGTTCTTGACATACTTGCCCGCCTGGCAGAGCTTCCTCCCCGTTAAAGCGCAGACGAAAATGCGCTATCCTCGGCGACCATCAAAACAGCGACAGCCATTTGCTGTCCTGGCGCACGAAAAAACATGCGCAATGCCCAATCGGTAATCAATGTGGGGACACATGCAGACACTTAAGGTCGAGCTTGGTGAGCGTAGCTACCCGATTCATATTGGCGAAGGCCTTCTGGACAAGCCGGAGCTTCTGATCCCGCATATCGTCGGGCGGCAGGTAGCTATCGTCTCCAATACCACGGTGGCTCCTCTTTATCTCGAGCGATTGACGCGGACTCTGGTGGGCTACAACGTTGTGTCGGTGGTGCTTCCCGATGGCGAGGCGTTCAAGAACTGGGAAACCCTGCAAACCATCTTCGATGGCCTGCTCACGGCACGGCATGATCGCCGCACGACAGTGATCGCCCTCGGTGGCGGTGTGATCGGCGACATGGCCGGGTTCGCTGCCGCCTGCTATCAGCGCGGCGTGAACTTCATCCAGATCCCGACCACCCTGCTGTCCCAGGTGGACTCGTCGGTGGGTGGCAAGACCGGCATCAACCACCCGCTGGGCAAGAACATGGTGGGTGCTTTCTATCAGCCGGGCGTCGTGCTGATCGATACCACCACCCTCAACACCCTGCCCGAGCGTGAACTGTCCGCGGGGCTGGCTGAAGTCATCAAGTACGGCCTGATCTGCGACGAGCCCTTCCTGACCTGGCTTGAAGATCATGTCGACCGGTTGCGTGGTCTTGACCAGAAAGCCCTGACCATCGCCATCGAGCGTTCGTGCGCCGCCAAGGCGCTGGTGGTCGGTGCCGATGAGCGCGAGTCCGGTGTAAGGGCAACCTTGAATCTGGGTCACACTTTCGGCCACGCCATCGAAACGCATATGGGCTATGGTGTCTGGCTGCATGGCGAGGCGGTTGCCGCCGGTACGGTCATGGCCCTGGAAATGTCTTCGCGTCTTGGCTGGATCACTACCCAGGAGCGCGATCGCGGTATTCGCCTGTTCCAGCGTGCCGGTTTGCCGGTTGTGCCGCCGCAGGACATGACGGAAAGCGATTTCCTTGAACACATGGCGATCGACAAGAAAGTGATCGATGGTCGCCTGCGTCTGGTGCTTCTGCGTCAGATGGGTGAAGCGGTTATCACGGACGATTATCCAAAAGAAGTACTACAGGCCACTTTGGTTGCGGATTACCGCGCCCTGGTGGATCAGCTTAGAGGTTAACGGAAAACCCATGACTAGTTTGCATGCCGACGAGGCTTTCCTCGGCCATTATCAGTTGAGTCATGACCCCTTTGCAGCGCGGGTACCTGGCTTCAAGTTTTTCCCTGCCCAGCGCAAGTCGGTGCTGGGTCAGCTCCATCATCTGGCCCGCTATAGCCAGTTGCTGCTTGCAGTGACCGGCCCTCAGGGCAGTGGCAAGACCTTGCTGCGTCAGGCTCTGGTGGCCAGCACCAACAAGCAGTCAGTGCAGAGCGTGGTCATTTCGGCGCGTGGCGCCAGTGATGCGGCAGGCGTACTGCAGCAGGTCGCGCAGGCGCTGATTGTCGCCCAGGCCGAAATGCAGGCGATTCTGGCGCAGGTCGTGCAACTCGCGCTGACCGGTCAGGAAGTCTATTTGCTGGTCGACGATGCGGAACAACTTGGCGATTCGGCGCTCGAAGCGTTGCTGGGTCTGGCCGCAGGCACGCCGGAAGGTCGTCCGCATGTGTTCCTGTTTGGCGAGCCGTCGCTGATCGACCGTCTCGATCAACTGTGCGCCGACCTGCAGGGTGATGTCGAAGGCGAGCGCTTTCATGTCATTGAGTTGCAACCTTATACCGAAGAAGAAACCCGGGAATATCTGGCTCAACGTCTGGAAGGTGCAGGGCAAGGAATCGCGTTGTTCACTGCCGAGCAGATTACCGATATCCATGAGCAGTCCGATGGCTGGCCTGGGAATATCAACCAGGTTGCCCGCGATTCAATGATCGAGGCGATGATCGCTAGTCGTACTGCGGTCAAACGCCCAAGTGTGGGGTTCAACATGCCGAAAAAACACGTACTGGCCCTGGGCGCAGTTGTCGTGGTCGCAGTGGCAGCCGCAGTGCTGATCCCTGGCCGTGGCGACAAGGCTGCCGCGCCAGCCAATGCTCCGGCCCAGGCGCAATTGCCGCTGGGACAGGGCACGCCAGCGAATCAACAATCCAATAATGGTGGTCCGGCAATCGAGTTCGCAGGTAACTCGCAGCCGATGCCTCTGCCGTTGGTGGGTAATTCGCAGCCTGTGATGCGCGGCCCTCTGGCCGAAGCGGCAGGTGCCGGTGACAGCGACGAGGATGCAGTGCCAATGGGCTCGCCAGCCCAGCCTGCCACTGTCACCACTACTGCGCCTCCTGCGGGCGCACAGGCCGGTGCGGTGCCTCGTTCTTCCATTCCGGCTCCTGCGGCTGCAACGCCTGTGGCACCGGCAGCCAGGCCTACGCCTGCTCCTGCGCCAGCCGCAGCGCCGACTCAGGTCGCAACGGCCAAGCCGGCACCGGCTGCTCCTGCTGCCAAGCCTGCTGAAAAACCAGCCGCTGCCGCTGCCAAACCGGCTGCTGGCGGCAACTGGTACAGCGGTCAGGCGCCGGGGCATTATGTCGTGCAGATCCTGGGCACCAGCTCGGAAGCGACAGCCCAGGCCTATGTTGCCGAGCAAGGTGGCGAGTACCGGTACTTCAAGAAAACATTGCAGGGCAAGCCCCTGTATGTAGTGACATACGGTAATTTTGCAGACCGCGCTGCTGCCCTTGCAGCCATCAAAGTCTTGCCAGCCAAGGTTCAGGCTGGTAAACCTTGGCCCCGTACTGTCGCCAGCATCCAACAGGAGCTGGGCGCCACTCGCTGAAGTCGCAGCGGCCTTATCCAGGCCGCTCACCCGGCAACCCTGATTTTACCTGCCTGAACGCGCCGTTTTTGGGCGGCGCGCCTTGCGGTGTCTGCGTTACAAACGCCATGACGTTTCGGTCGCTTCGGTCAGAATATTGAAAAATACTTTGACTAGCACGGTGTCCGCCTATAAAACCTTCATAAATGCGACATTAATTTTCGGCTTTTCGCCGTTAAATTTGTGGGCCTTTGTGTCGCTGTGTACAATGACCTCCGTTTTGCCTCTCCAAAGTCGGCGTACGTTCGACGTGACAGGTAATTGATTGAATTGAAAAGAAATATGCCTCGCATAGAGGCAGCCTGGTGAGAAAGTGTCTATGAAAGCAGGTCTATACCAACCAGATGAATTCAAGGATAACTGTGGCTTCGGCCTGATCGCTCATATGCAGGGCGAGCCCAGTCATCACCTGTTGCAGACGGCTATCCAGGCCCTGACCTGCATGACCCACCGTGGCGGTATCAACGCCGACGGCAAGACCGGTGACGGTTGTGGTCTGTTGATTCAGAAGCCCGATGCATTCCTGCGCGCTGTCGCCAAGGATCACTTCGGTGTCGATCTGCCCCGCCAATATGCCGTGGGCATGGTGTTCCTCAATCAGGACGACGCCAAGGCCGATATCGCTCGCGAGAACATGAATCGCGAAATCCTCGCTGAAGGCCTGACTCTGGTCGGCTGGCGCCAGGTGCCGGTCGATACCAGCGTATTGGGTCGTCTCGCTCTCGAGCGTCTGCCGAAGATCGAACAGGTATTCATCGGTGGTGAAGGCCTGAGCGATCAGGAATTCGCTATCAAGCTGTTCAGTGCGCGTCGCCGTTCGTCGGTGGCCAACGCCGCTGATGCCGACCATTACGTCTGCAGCTTCTCGCACAAGACCATCATCTATAAAGGTCTGATGATGCCGCGCGACCTGACGGCATTCTTCCCGGACCTGAGCGACGAGCGCCTGCAAACCGCGATCTGCGTGTTCCACCAGCGCTTCTCGACCAACACCCTGCCGAAATGGCCGCTGGCGCAGCCGTTCCGCTTCCTCGCCCACAACGGCGAGATCAACACCATCACCGGCAACCGTAACTGGGCACAGGCGCGTCGCACCAAGTTCACCAACGATCTGATGGATCTGGAAGAACTCGGCCCGCTGGTCAACCGTGTCGGTTCCGACTCGTCGAGCATGGACAACATGCTTGAACTGATGGTCACCGGTGGTATCGACCTGTTCCGTGGTGTGCGGATGATCATTCCGCCAGCGTGGCAGAACGTCGAAACCATGGACCCCGATCTGCGGGCGTTCTATGAGTACAACTCCATGCACATGGAGCCGTGGGATGGTCCGGCCGGGGTCGTGATGACCGAAGGTCGCCATGCGGTCTGCCTGCTCGACCGTAACGGTCTGCGTCCGGCTCGCTGGGTCACGACCAAGAACGGCTACATCACCTTGGCGTCGGAAATCGGCGTATGGGACTACAAGCCTGAAGACGTCATTGCCAAGGGCCGTGTCGGTCCAGGGCAGATTTTCGCGGTGGATACCGAAACCGGTCAGATCCTCAACACCGACGCCATCGACAACCGCTTGAAGTCGCGTCATCCGTACAAGCAATGGCTGCGCAAGAACGCTCTGCGCATTCAGGCGACCATGGAAGACAACGACCACGGTTCTGCTTTCTATAACAGTGACCAGCTCAAGCAATACATGAAGATGTATCAGGTCACGTTTGAAGAGCGTGATCAGGTATTGCGCCCGCTGGGCGAGCAGGGCCAGGAAGCGGTCGGCTCCATGGGTGACGACACGCCAATGGCTGTGCTGTCGCGCCGTGTTCGTTCGCCATTCGACTACTTCCGTCAGCAGTTCGCGCAGGTGACCAACCCGCCGATCGACCCGCTGCGTGAAGCCATCGTCATGTCGCTGGAAATCTGCCTCGGTGCCGAGCGCAATATCTTCCAGGAATCGCCTGAGCACGCTTCACGTGTGATCCTCAGCTCGCCGGTCATTTCCCCGGCCAAGTGGCGTTCGCTGATGAACCTGGAGCGTCCAGGCTTCGAGCGTCACATCATCGACCTGAACTACGACGAAAACATCGGTCTGGAAGCGGCGATTCGCAACATCGCGGATCAGGCTGAAGAGGCCGTACGTGCCGGTCGCACACTGCTGGTGCTGAGCGACCGTCATATCGCTCCAGGCAAACTGCCTGCTCACGCTTCCCTGGCGGTCGGCGCGGTTCACCACCGTCTGACCGAAAAAGGGCTGCGTTGCGACAGTAACATCCTGGTCGAAACCGCGACGGCCCGTGACCCGCACCACTTCGCCGTGCTGATCGGTTTCGGTGCTTCGGCGGTCTACCCGTTCCTGGCCTACGAAGTGCTGGGCGATTTGATCCGTACCGGTGAAGTGCTGGGTGACCTTTACGAAGTCTTCAAGAACTACCGCAAAGGCATCACCAAGGGCCTGCTCAAGATTCTGTCGAAGATGGGTATCTCCACCGTTGCGTCCTACCGTGGCGCGCAACTGTTCGAGGCCATCGGCCTGTCCGAGGAAGTCTGCGACGTCAGTTTCCGTGGCGTACCGAGCCGCCTGAAAGGCGCCCGTTTTGTCGATATCGAAGCCGAACAGAAGGCTCTGGCTGCCGAAGCCTGGAGCCCGCGCAAGCCTATTCAGCAAGGTGGCCTGCTCAAGTTCGTATTCGGTGGCGAGTACCACGCCTACAACCCGGACGTGGTCAGCACCCTGCAAGCTGCCGTGCAGCAGGGCGACTACAGCAAGTTCAAGGAATACACCACGCTGGTGGACAAGCGTCCGGTGTCGATGATTCGCGACCTGTTCCAGGTCAAGACCCTCGACCAGCCGCTGAGCATCGACGAAGTCGAGCCGCTGAGCGATATCCTCAAGCGTTTCGACTCTGCCGGGATTTCCCTCGGCGCGCTGTCGCCGGAAGCTCACGAAGCACTTGCCGAGGCGATGAACCGCCTGGGCGCTCGCTCCAACTCCGGTGAGGGCGGCGAAGATCCGTCGCGCTACGGCACCATCCGCAGCTCCAAGATCAAGCAGATCGCCACTGGCCGTTTCGGCGTGACGCCTGAATATCTGGTCAATGCCGATGTGTTGCAGATCAAGGTCGCTCAAGGCGCCAAGCCGGGTGAAGGCGGGCAACTGCCGGGCGGCAAGGTCAACGGCCTGATCGCCAAACTGCGCTATGCCGTACCGGGCGTGACCCTGATCTCGCCTCCGCCGCACCACGACATCTATTCCATCGAAGACTTGTCGCAGCTGATTTTCGACCTGAAACAGGTCAACCCGTCGGCGCTGGTTTCGGTCAAGCTGGTAGCAGAGGCAGGCGTTGGTACCATCGCTGCCGGTGTGGCCAAGGCCTATGCCGACCTGATCACCATTTCCGGCTACGACGGCGGCACAGGCGCTTCGCCTCTGACTTCGATCAAGTACGCCGGTGCGCCGTGGGAGCTTGGCCTGGCCGAGACTCACCAGACCCTGCGCGGCAACGACCTGCGCGGCAAGGTCCGGGTACAGACCGACGGTGGTCTGAAAACCGGTCTGGACGTGATCAAGGCCGCCATCCTCGGTGCTGAAAGCTTCGGCTTCGGTACTGCGCCGATGATCGCTCTTGGCTGCAAATACCTGCGTATCTGCCACCTGAACAACTGCGCCACCGGCGTAGCGACCCAGAACGACAAACTGCGCAAGGACCACTACATCGGCACCGTCGATATGGTGATCAACTTCTTCACGTACGTGGCTGAAGAAACCCGTGAATGGCTCGCCAAGCTGGGCGTGCGTTCCCTGGAAGAACTGATCGGTCGTACCGACCTGCTGGACATCCTGCCGGGCGAAACCGAGAAGCAGCAGCATCTGGACCTGACGCCTCTGCTGGGCAGCGACCACGTGCCTGCCGACAAGCCGCAGTTCAGCCTTGTGGACCGCAACCCGCCGTTCGACAAGGGCCTGTTGGCCGAGAAAATGGTGGAGATGGCCAAGCCGGCTATCGAATCCCTGAGTGGCGGTGAGTTCGAGCTGGATATCTGCAACTGCGACCGTTCCATCGGCGCGCGGATTTCCGGTGAAATCGCCAAGCTGCATGGCAACCAGGGCATGAACAAGGCACCGATCACTTTCCGTTTCAAAGGCACTGCCGGACAGAGTTTTGGCGTGTGGAACGCCGGTGGCCTGAACATGTACCTGGAAGGTGATGCCAACGACTACGTCGGCAAAGGCATGACCGCTGGCAAGTTGGTGATCGTTCCGCCTAAAGGCAGCCCGTTCAAGACCAACGAAAGCGCCATCGTGGGCAATACCTGCCTGTACGGCGCGACCGGCGGCAAGCTGTTCGCCGCTGGTACTGCGGGTGAGCGTTTCGCTGTGCGTAACTCGGGTGCTCATGCAGTCGTGGAAGGCACTGGCGACCACTGCTGCGAATACATGACCGGCGGTTTCGTTTGTGTGCTGGGCAAGACCGGCTACAACTTCGGTTCCGGCATGACTGGCGGTTTTGCTTACGTGCTCGACCAGGACAACACCTTCGTTGACCAGGTCAACCATGAGCTGGTCGAGATTCAGCGCATCAGCGGCGAGGCGATGGAGGCTTATCGCACTCACCTGCAAAGCGTGCTGAACGAGTATGTCGCCGAAACCGACAGCGAGTGGGGTCGTAACCTGGCTGAAAACCTGGACGACTACCTGCGCCGTTTCTGGCTGGTCAAGCCCAAGGCTGCCAACCTGAAATCGCTGCTCTCCAGCACCCGGGCGAATCCGCAATAAACGTAGCTGCAAGCGGCAAGTTTCAAGCCGCAAGTTAACAGCAGTGCGCGAATTGCCTGCGATCATGATTCTTGCAGCTTCAGGCTTGTAGCTTGAGGCTGCCGTGTAGAGGTTCCAGAGTATGGCTGAACGTCTCAGTAACGACTTCCAGTTCATCGATGTCGGGCGTAAAGATCCGAAGAAGAAGCTGCTGCGCCAGCGCAAGAAAGAGTTCGTGGAGATCTACGAACCTTTCAAACCCCAGCAGTCGGCCGATCAGGCTCACCGTTGCCTGGGTTGCGGTAATCCGTATTGCGAGTGGAAGTGCCCGGTACACAACTTCATCCCCAACTGGCTGAAGCTTGTATCCGAAGGCAATATCCTGGCGGCCGCCGAGCTGTCTCACCAGACCAATACCCTGCCGGAAGTCTGCGGCCGCGTATGTCCGCAAGACCGTCTGTGCGAGGGTGCCTGCACCCTCAATGACGGTTTTGGTGCCGTGACCATCGGTTCGGTCGAGAAGTACATCACCGACACGGCGTTCGCCATGGGCTGGCGTCCGGACATGTCCCGCGTCGTGCCGACCGGCAAGCGCGTCGCGATCATCGGCGCAGGCCCGGCTGGCCTGGGTTGTGCCGATGTTCTGGTACGTGGCGGCGTGACGCCGGTGGTCTTCGACAAGAACCCGGAAATCGGCGGTCTGCTGACCTTCGGTATTCCCGAGTTCAAGCTTGAGAAAAGCGTGTTGAGCAATCGCCGTGAAGTGTTCACCGGCATGGGTATCGAGTTCCGCCTCAATACCGAAGTCGGCAAGGACGTCACCGTCGATCAACTGCTTGAAGAGTTCGATGCCGTGTTCATGGGCATGGGAACCTACACCTACATGAAGGGCGGTTTTGCCGGCGAAGAGCTGCCGGGCGTACACGATGCGCTCGACTTCCTGATTGCCAACGTCAACCGCAATCTGGGCTTCGAGAAGTCGCCTGAAGATTTCGTCGACATGAAAGGCAAGAAAGTTGTGGTGCTGGGCGGTGGTGACACCGCGATGGACTGTAACCGTACGTCGATCCGTCAGGGTGCCAAGTCGGTAACTTGCGCCTATCGTCGCGACGAAGAAAACATGCCGGGCTCGCGCAAGGAAGTTAAGAACGCCAAGGAAGAGGGCGTGAAGTTCCTCTACAACCGCCAGCCAATTGCCATTGTTGGCGAAGGCAAGGTTGAAGGTGTGAAAGTGGTCGAGACTCGCCTTGGCGAGCCTGACGCCCGCGGTCGCCGCAGCCCTGAGCCGATTCCGGGCTCCGAAGAAATCATCCCGGCAGATGCCGTGGTCATCGCTTTCGGTTTCCGTCCAAGCCCGGCGCCATGGTTCGAGCAGTTCGGCATCAACACCGACAGCCAGGGCCGCGTTATTGCCCCGGAACAGGCGAAATTCAAGCACCAGACCAGCAACCCGAAAATCTTCGCAGGCGGCGACATGGTGCGCGGCTCCGACCTCGTGGTCACCGCAATCTTTGAAGGCCGCAACGCGGCTGAAGGGATTCTGGATTATCTGGGCGTCTGATGGCGGCAGCTTCAAGTTGTAAGCTACAAGCGGTAAGCAAAGGCAGGCTTTTCTGCTTCTAGCTTGCCGCTTAAAGCTTGCAGCTTAAAGCTGATCACCCCAATAGAGAAAAGAAACGGCTCTTGCCGTGCCTTTTGTGTCGAGCTCTGAGAAAATGCCCGCACTTTTTTTGCGGATGCCGACATGACTGCCCTGAAGAACGACCGTTTCCTTCGTGCCCTACTCAAGCAACCCGTAGACGTCACGCCTGTCTGGATGATGCGTCAGGCCGGTCGCTACTTGCCTGAATACCGCGCCAGCCGCGCCAGGGCGGGGGATTTCATGAGCTTGTGCAAGAACGCCGAATTCGCTTGTGAGGTCACGTTGCAGCCTCTGGATCGTTACCCGCTGGATGCTGCGATCCTGTTCTCCGATATCCTCACCGTTCCCGATGCAATGGGCCTGGGCCTGTATTTCGAGACGGGCGAAGGCCCACGCTTCAAGAAAACTGTCAGCACTCTGGCCGACATCGAAGCCCTGCCGATTCCCGATGCACAGCAAGACCTGGGCTATGTGATGAATGCGGTCAGCACCATCCGTCGCGAGCTTAATGGTCGCGTCCCGCTGATCGGTTTCTCTGGCAGCCCATGGACGCTGGCCACTTATATGGTCGAAGGCGGCTCCTCGAAAGACTTCCGCAAATCCAAGGCCATGCTCTACGAGAACCCACAGGCCATGCACCTGCTGCTCGACAAGCTGGCGCAGTCGGTGACTTCGTACCTCAATGGCCAGATCCTGGCGGGCGCTCAGGCAGTGCAGATCTTCGATAGCTGGGGTGGCAGTCTGTCCGCAGCGGCTTATCAGGAGTTCTCGCTGGCCTATATGCGCAAGATCGTCAGTGGCCTGATTCGCGAGCACGACGGCCGCAAGGTTCCGGTCATTCTGTTCACCAAGGGTGGCGGTCTGTGGCTGGAAAGTATCGCCGATGCCGGCGCCGATGCACTGGGCCTGGACTGGACCTGCGACCTTGGCGAAGCCCGTCAGCGCGTCGGTAACAAGGTTGCGCTGCAAGGCAACATGGACCCGACCGTCCTCTATGCACGCCCTGAAGCCATCCGTCAGGAAGTGGCCCGCATTCTGGCTAGTTACGGCAGCGGCACCGGCCACGTCTTCAACCTCGGCCACGGCATCACCCCTGAAGTCGACCCGGCCAATGCGGGCGCCTTTATTGAAGCCGTACATGAGCTTTCGGCGCAGTATCACCAGTAATTCGTTATTGCGGTCATGAAAACGCCCGGTTTTTGCCGGGCGTTTTCATGTGCAGGCATGCGGTTCGTTATTACGGCAGCAATTGCTCTGCATAACGTGCAATCACATGATCGAAAGCTATCTGTTTGTCATTGGTTGCCGAGCGTAGTGCGCTAACGATTTTCTGTAGCTCCATATCGCTGACATCATCCAGGAACTGGTCATCGAAGACTTTTCTTATGGCTGCCTGCCGTCGTTGGTTCAGGTAAGCGATATCAAGGGCAAGTTTCTCGATCATTTTTGCCGCTGCCAGGTCTGTGACGTGTGCTTCCTGAATTACGCCCGTCAGCAGGTAACGGAAACGTTGCTCACAGTTTTTATCTGTTGGTGCGATGTGCAGGTTTTCATCGAACCAGTTGCTCTTGTGATGGCCGCAGTGCAGCGGGTTTCCCGGCTTGGTTTCTCGCAGGCAGGATGCATGGAGATTTTTATATTCCAGGGCCAGAGGGCCGTAATCCTCTTGTGGCCTGAAATGTTCGATGTGGCTGCTATCGAGGCCTATCTCTGTGCCGCAGTAACAGCAAAAGAAGTTTTGCTCTTCCAGCAAGCTGTTATGCAAATCCCGTTTTTGCGGGTTTTGCAGGATTGGGTAAGTGGGTGTCCAATCCTCGTTTGCGCTGGCCTTCCATTGGGTAAACGAAGCAGGTTCAGTTCCTTTGACTACACGCTTCATCGACCAATGATCTCCTTGCGCCTGAGCAACGCTTCAGCACCCGCATACTCGGGTAGGTCGGGTGCTTTTTTCTTTAGTGCCTTGAGTTGTTGCCTGGCCTTTTCGAGTTCGTTGTTTTCCAGAGAGGTAAACATCTCGTTGAGTAGCTCTTCGATCTCAGGCAGGCGCTGCTCTACGCCCATGACCTCCGCCAGGATGCTGCTGGAGTCCAGCCCATAGGTCACTCTTGGATGAGAGCTGTCGCCGTTATGCAGCAGAATGACTTCTTCTGGTTGCAGGCTGCCGATGACTTGGGGGGAATGGCTGGTGGCAATGAATTGCACTTTCGGGAACGCTTTTTTGAGCGTAGGGGCAATATTGCGCTGCCAGGCTGGGTGAAGATGTATATCCAATTCATCGATAATCACGATGCCATTGGTGTTCTCCAGAACATCTTTACCCATCTGTGGATTAAGGATGCACATCCGGCGCGCAATATCGGCTATCAGAGCAATCAAACTGCGCTGCCCATCACTCAGATCTTGGAACGGGACGGTCTTGCCCGGCCCCATATCTACTACCAGACTTTGCAGCCTCAAGTCATATCTGAGGTCGAGCGCATCCGGAAGTGCAAGCCGTATCGCCTGGTTCACCCACTTGAGTTCATCATCGGGTTCGCTGTTAGAGTGCGAGTCCAACCGGTCCTGAAGACGTTCGAGGGTTCTGGCAATCAACCAGCTTTCAAAGTCGCGTAGATCGGCTACGGCGTCAAACCAGTTCAGGTAGCCATCGAAACGGGATATTTTCTGTTGTGCCGAAAACTCTGCCGATACGTTGGCGCTTTTCCACCGGCGATTGGCGCGATAAAAAGCCAGTACCGGTAGATCGATACGCTCACCCGCATTCCACTTGGCATGTACTTCTTCCATATGCGTCAGGAATGATGGGTTGATACCTGCTTCCCAGATATCAGCCAGCTTTATCGCTCCCCAGTCCGGAAGGCCAAAAATATCACCCTCGGCTTTTATGAAAACAGGAAGTTTGCGTTCAAACCGGCTTCGCCCTTCGTATTTATCAATAGCGAAGCGAACATCTTCGGCAGGTAAGTTCTTTTCGTCACATCCCATCGAGTTGCCAAACGGCACAAGAGACACCGCCACCCCTTGCAACAACGACGTCTTCCCACTCCCATTGACCCCAACCACCAGGTTGAACCCCGGCTGGAAGTCAAAGCGGGCATCTTCGTAACAACGAAAATTCTGTAGGTGGAGATGGTCGAGGCGCATGCTGGTTTCCTTTACCAAGTCTGGCAGATGCGCCAGTGTACCTTGGCTTGCCGTGTCTGCCAGCGTTCAGTCTGTGTCTAGACCTTTGCCGCCAGCGGCTGCAACCTCGACAGCCGCAAGGCTACGCCCAGTGCGATCAGCAGCAGTGTGCCAATAAACAGCCCGATGCCATTCCAGCCTGCGTAATGCCAGAACACGCCACCGCCGGTTCCGGCCACGCTTGAGCCGGCGTAATAGCAGAACAGATACAGCGAAGTGGCCTGGCCTCTGGCTTTGACGGCTCTGCGCCCGACCCAACTGCTGGCGAGCGAATGAGCGCCGAAGAAGCCGAAGGTGAAGATCAAGACACCGACAATGATGACTGCCAGCGGGGTGAACAGGGTCAGGGCCAGGCCGATCAGCATCATGACGATCACTGCCCACAGCACTTTGCGCCGCCCCAGTCTGTCGCCCAGTGCGCCGATCTGTGCGGAGCTGTAGATACCCGACAGGTAAACCACCGAGAACACGCCCACCACCGCCTGGCTCAGGTTGTAGGGTTCGGTCAGCAGGCGATAGCCGATGTAGTTGAAGAGGGTGACGAACGCGCCCATCAGCAGAAAGGCGAGCAGAAACAGCAACGGCAGCCCGGCATCGCGAAATTGCACGACGAAGCCGTCCAGCAGGCTGCGCGGATGCAGCGAGCGGGGCTGGAAGTTGCGGGACTCGGGCAGGATTCTCCAGAACACAGCTGCTGCAATCAGTGCCATACCGCCGACCACCAGCATCGCGGTATGCCAGCTTACGTAATCGATCATCACCCCGGTAATCAGCCGTCCGCTCATGCCGCCGACCGCGCTGCCGCCGATATAAAGCCCCATGGCCAGGCCAAGGTGCATCGGGTGGATTTCCTCGCTGAGGTAGGTCATCGCCACCGCCGCCAGCCCGCTGAGCGACAGGCCGACCAGAGCGCGGGTGATGAGTACGCCTTCCCAGCTGGGCATCAGGGCGCTGGCAATGGTCGAGATTGCTGCGCAGAACAGCGCCAGCACCATCACTGGCTTGCGTCCCAGCCGGTCGGAAATCGGTCCGGTGATCAACAGGCCAATGGCGAGCATCGCCGTCGCAACCGACAGGATCAGGCTGCTTTGCGCTGCATTGATCGAGAACTCCTGGGACAACAGCGGCATCATCGGTTGCACGCAATACAACAGGGCGAAGGTTGCGAATCCACCAGCGAACAGTGCCAGCACCGTTCTTGTGAACGCCGGTGTGTTCTTTTCGATATAGCTGTCGCCTGCGGCAGCTGTGGGCTGTTGTTCAGTGGAGAGCGGGGCAGCGGCAGGGTTCACGATGGACCTCGGGGGTGCGGCAGGCATGTAATGAAAAAAGCATATAGCGCTGAAATCATTCAATCCAATATATTGTTCGACCTGTTTGATATGTAAAACGACTTGATCGGAGGCCGCATGGAATTGCGCCATTTGCGTTACTTCATCGCGGTTGCCGAAGAGCTGCATTTCGGACGTGCCGCTCAAGTGCTGGGTATTTCCCAGCCACCGCTGAGCCAACAGATTCAGACGCTGGAGCAGGAGCTTGGCGCGCGCCTGTTCGATCGCACCAACCGACGGGTGCAACTGAGCGAGGCCGGGCGGCTGTTTCTCGAAGAGGCTCGTGGCGTGCTGGCGCAGGTCGACAAGGCCGCCGATGTGGCGCGCCGGGCGCAACTGGGTGAGCTTGGGGAGTTGAAAATCGGTTTCACGGCCTCTGCACCTTTTACGTCCAGCATCCCGCAGGCGATCTTTGCCTTTCGCCAGACCTACCCGGCTGTACACCTGGCCTTGAAGGAAATGACCAGCAAGGATGTGTCCGAGCAACTGGAGGACAAGTCGATACAGGTCGGCATCATGCGTCCGCTTGCCTTGCCGGATTCATTGGTGTCTTTCGAGCTGCTGCGTGAACCGCTGGTAGCGATCATGCGTTCAGACCATCCTTTGGCCGCGGGCAGCGAGCAGGGGCTTTATATGTCGGAGCTGGCTGCCGAGCCGTTCGTGTTTTTCCCTCGTACTTACGGCAGCGGTTTGTACGCTCAGATACTGGAGCTGGCGCGAGAAGCCGGTTTCAGCCCCTTGATTACCCAGGAGGCTGGAGAGGTAATGACCATCATCGGGCTGGTGGCAGCCGGTCTGGGTGTAACGGTTCTGCCCGCTCCCTATCAGCGAATGCGCATCGAAGGCGTGGTCTATAGAACCTTGCTGGACCCGGCGGCAACCAGCGCGGTGTGGCTGGTACAGAGAAAGGATGAACAGTCACCAATGGCCAAGGCGTTCTTTGAACTGGTGACTGGCCGGTAGATACCGTCTTGCCCCGTCGCGGGCAAGCCCCCTCCCACAAGGATTTGCGTTCATCCTGCGCCAGATCATCACGTCGTCATTGACGATGCCCCGCATTGAAGTCCTGGATGCCTGGATTGATCGACAGCTCCTTGAGGATTCTTTCACGCAGCAGGTTGATCCAGCGGTTGTAGTTACGGTGGATCTGGCCGTCCTTGTAATCCAGGCCGGTACTGCTGCGGTAGTCGATTTCAAACGAGGTCGGGGTGTACGGAATATCGACTTCGGCATGATGACGGCCCCGCACGGTGATAGCGGCCTTGATCATCCCCGGTTTGACCGATTGCACGACCCATTGGAGGTCATTGAGTGCAGTAACGATTGCACGGCTCATCTGCTCGTTGCTGAAACCCATCTCGCTGGCGAAGTTTTCCTTGGCGTTGTACACCGGCTTGCTGGTACAGCCCCCGAGCAGCAAGGCCAAGGCCATCAAGGCGACGATGCGGTGGATCAGATTCATTCCCTTTACTCCGTAGGTAGATCGGTTTAGTGCCAGCGGCGGAAGATCAGCGAAGTATTGACCCCGCCAAACGCAAAGTTGTTGTTCATCACATACTCGTTGCTCATCTGCCGGGGTTCGCCGATCAGGTAATCCAGTTCGCCACATTGAGGGTCGATGCTGTCGAGGTTGAGCGTGTGGATGTAACGGTCGCGTTTGAGCATTTCGATGCTGAACCATGATTCCAGAGCCCCACAGGCTCCGAGCGTGTGACCGAAAAAGCTCTTCTGCGAGCTGATCGGCATGCGCGGGCCAAAGAGGCTGCTGGTCGCCAGGGTTTCGGCGATATCGCCCTGTTCGGTCGCAGTGCCATGGCCGTTGACGTAGCCGACAGCCTCGGGTGGCAGGTTGGCGTCCTCCAGAGCCAACTCCATGGCGCGACGCATGGTGATCTGCTCCGGGCGTGTGCTGTGGGCACCATCGGCATTGCTGCCGAAACCGACGATTTCGGCATGGATATGTGCGCCTCGGGCCAGCGCATGCTCAAGCTCTTCGAGCACCATCATGCCGGCGCCTTCACCAATCACCAGCCCGTCGCGGCCGCTGTCGTAAGGCCTTGGACTGGTGTGTGGTGCGTCGTTTTTCAGGCTGGTGGCGTACAGCGCATCAAAGACCATAGCTTCGGTGGGGCACAGTTCCTCCGCGCCACCCGCCAGCATCAGCGGCAAGCGCCCGAACTTGATCGCCTCATAGGCATAGCCGATGCCCTGGCTGCCGCTGGTGCAGGCACTGGATGTCGGGATCAAACGTCCGGTCAGGCCGAAGAAGATGCTTATATTGGCGGCTGTGGTGTGGGGCATCATCCGCACATAGGAGTTGGCGTTCAGCCCCTCTGCCACGGAGTTGAGCAGCATGTTGCCGAACGCTTTTATATCGTCGGTGCTGCCCGTGGATGAGCCACATGCGGTGCCCATGCGCCCGTCGCGAATGATCGGGTCGTTCAGTAATCCTGCATCGATCAGGGCTTTTTCCGATGCGCTCACCGCCAGACGCGATACCCGCCCCATGCTGCGCAACTGCTTGCGTGTCCAGTGTTCGGGGACCGCGAAGTCATCGACAGGCCCGGCCAGTCGGGTATTGAGTTCGGGGAAACGATCCCACTCGCCCATGCGCCGGATGCCACTGCGATTGGCAGTAAAGTTGGCTTCGATGCTGGCCCAGTCGCTGCCCAGTGAAGTAATGCCGGACATGCCGGTAACGACAACGCGCTTCATCAGCACAAGCCTCCGTTGACGGCCAGGACCTGGCGAGTGATGTAAGCGGCCTCTGCGGACATCAGGAAGTTCACCGCGCCTGCAACCTCTTCAGGCGTGCCCATGCGCTGGGCCGGGATCATTTTCATCAGTTCGTCCACCGGAACGTTTTCGTCCAGCATGGCTGTATCGATCAGGCCCGGCGCGACGCAGTTGACGGTGATCTTGCGTTTGCCAAGCTCGATGGCCAGAGCCTTGGCTGCGCCGATCAGGCCTGCCTTGGATGCGCTGTAATTGACTTGTCCGCGATTGCCGATCAGGCCGGAAACCGAAGTGATGCACACAATCCGGCCTGCGGCACGACGGCGAATCATCGGCATCATGACCGGGTGCAGCACGTTGTAGAAACCGTCGAGGTTGGTGCGCAGTACCTGATCCCAGTCTTCTTCGCTGAGAGCCGGAAAGGCGCCATCGCGAGTCAGGCCAGCGTTGAGCACCACGCCATAATAGGCGCCATGGGTTTCAACATCCTGTTCGAGAATTGCCTTGCAGGCGGCACGATCGGAAACATCGAATTGCAGAACGCGGGCCTGACGACCCAGCGCGATGATTTCTGCCTGTACGGCTTCGGCTTCACTGCGACCGCTGCGGCAATGCAGGACCAGGTCATATCCGGCCTGGGCCAGACGCAATGCAATGGCGCGGCCTATTCCACGGCTGGAGCCGGTGACCAGTATCGATTCAGTCATGCCAGGGCTCCTTCGGTCAGGTATTGGGCAGCATTGGGTGGGCAATAGACGCTAAGGCGGGCAAAGGCCTGGATGTCCGGGCCGGTCAGGTTGCATTCAAAGACACCCATGCCGCTTTCGTCCTGCAATGAGCGTGTTGCATGGATCTCCAGTTCGCTGCCTGCCGGGAAATGCCCGACATTGCATTCGAACTTCCGGCTGCCGAGCAGGAAGCCCAACTGGACGGGTTCGCCCTGCAGACGGGCCTGACAACCGGCATAGGCCGCAACACTCTGGGCCATCAGCTCTACGCCGACCCAGGCAGGAAGGCTGCCGTCCGGCTGGCTGAACAAGCCATCGGGGCGCACGGTTACTCGTGTCTGGATCTGTTCTTCGTCAAAGCTCAAGACCTGATCGATAAGGATCATGTCGGCAGCATGGGGGATCAACTCGGCGAGCGGCCAATCGATCATGGGGCATCTCCGATAATCAGGCTGATGTTGTTACCGCCGAAGGCAAAGGAATTGCTCATCAGGTAGCGAGAGTCAGTGGGCGACAGATGCGCTCCGGGCAATGTCCATTGCAACGCAGGCAACAATGGATCGGCCTGGCCGTCCCACAGATGCGGAGGCAAGGCGTGTTCGCTGTTCTGCGGTGCCAGTGTGAGCCAGCAGAACGCTATTTCCAGGGCTCCGGCGGCACCGAGGGTATGGCCGCTGAGCGGTTTGGTCGAGGAGCAGGGAACGCCGTCGGGGAATACCGCATGCACGGCCAGGCTTTCCATGGCGTCATTGTGCTGGGTCGCTGTGCCGTGCAGGTTCAGATAACCGATTTGCTGCGCAACGAGTTGTGCATTGTCCAGTGCCTGTTGCATGGCTTCCCGGGCCCCACGACCGCTGGGTTCGGGCGCGGAGATGTGGTGAGCGTCGCAACTGGCGCCGGCACCAAGCAGGGCAATCGAGTGTGTGCCGCTGGCTTCACGGGTCATGAGAAACAGGACTGCCGCTTCGCCGATATTGATGCCGTCGCGGTTGATGGAAAAGGGATTGCAGCGTCGTTGTGATACGGCTTCCAGTGCCGAAAAGCCGTTGAGCGTCAGCTTGCAGAGGCTGTCCACGCCACCACACAGAACGGCATCGCACAGACCCATGTCCAAAGCCCGCCGTGCGCTGAGCAAGGCGCGTGCGCTGGATGTACAGGCGGTGGAAATCACGTAGGCCGGGCCGCGCAATTGTAACCAGGACGCCAGAAAGGTCGCTGGCGCCCCCAGTTCCTGCTGCTGATAGTCGTAATGCTCGGGAAAGCTCTGGTCGCGTAACCAGGTTGCCATGCTGCTACTGGCTTCGTCGATGCCTGAAGTGCTGGTGCCCAGAATTACCCCGATACGCTCGGCACCATAGCGTTCGATGGCCTGGCGAATATCGTCTTCGATCTGCAGCGCGGCAGTCAGCAGCAACTGATTGTTGCGGCTGCCCTGTGAGCTTAATGACGCCGGGATGGGAGCCAGTGCATCTTTGATCGCACCGACGGGCAATACCCGATCAGGCACCCAACCGCTTTCTGCAACCATCCCGCAGCTGTCGGCGGCAAACAGCTTGCGCGATACCTCTTCAGGACCATTGCCCAAGGCACAGATCAGCCCCATGGCATTGAGGTAGGCAGTCATTGTGGCGTCTCGACATTCAAGGGGGTGATTTCATAACTCAGCCCTTCCTTGAGCTTCAGCGTAAAGACATTGGCAGAGCGATAGTCGACCCGCCAGCGGTCATCGAGGCGGCGCTGCATCTGTTGGCTTTGCGCAGCAGGATAACTGA
The DNA here is from genome assembly GCF_057809175.1 of Pseudomonas sp. FG43. Classification (NCBI taxonomy): domain Bacteria; kingdom Pseudomonadati; phylum Pseudomonadota; class Gammaproteobacteria; order Pseudomonadales; family Pseudomonadaceae; genus Pseudomonas; species Pseudomonas sp. FG43. The sequence continues at coordinate 173,986 of NZ_JBMDJL010000005.1, read as the reverse complement.
TGGGCAGATTTTCGTGCGGCGTCATGGCAAAGAGCAGTGCCGCGAACAGCTCACGCGCCTCAGGGTTCGGGGGCAGCAGACCATCGGCCTGCCACTTGCCCTCAATCAACAGCTGGCGCGCTTGTGGAATGCCCAGCGGGTCCATCAGGGACCAGCGCAGCCCTGCCTGTTCACGCTGGATGATCAGCAGCCAGTCCTGGCGCTGATCGGCCTGTTCACGCTGAATGTGCAGTTGCATCGGCAACTGCAACTCCGGCATGACTGCGGGCAGCGGTGCCTGGCTGGCGCAGCCGCCGAGCAGCAGAAGCACGAAAAACCATACGCGGATCATGACGTCTCGCCGTTCAGCGGCTTGCGGGCCACGACATTGACCAGGGTTTCTTCGCGCTGCCCGAACGGTTTGGGTTTGCGCAGCTTCAAGCGCTCCAGCAAGCCGAAATCCCTGGAGCGGCTCCACCACAGATAGGGATACGAGACATTTTTCGCTTCAAACTCGAAACCCTGGCCGCGAATCATCTCCAGATACTGCTCAGCGCTTTTCTGCACATGCATCGGGTGGCGAAACAGCCAGCGGATCACCCAGGTATCGATATAGGCCTCGGTGGACTCGGCGAACAGTAGATAACCGCCCGGCTTCAGCACGCGATAGAACTCGGCAATGGATTTTTCCTGCTCGACCAGATGATGAAAGGTCTGGTGGCAGAACAGCATGTCGACGCTGGCATCCGGCAGTTGCAGAGCGGCGCAATCACTGCCGATCAACTCGATATCGATGCCCTGGCGGCGAGCCTCTGCATGGCTCATGTCCAGACTGTGAGGGTCGGCGTCCACGCCCAGCAAGCGTGAAGGTGCGAATACCTGACGCAGGTACTGGAATGACTTGCCTTGCCCGCAACCGGCATCGAGTAGCACCGGTGCTTCAGGCGGCTGGTCATTGAACAGCGTGCGCAAATCATTGATGGCAACCCGCAGGACGTGATGTTGCCAGGTGTGGCTGCGCAGGAACCAGAAACCGAAACGGGTTTCTTCTACATAGCTGTCGCTCAGAAATGGCTGGTTCATGAAGCTTTACTCGAACAGAACTCGGCCAGCATCCGTAACCGACGTTTGGACTCGCTGACAAAGGGATTGTGTTCGTCCCAGGCATAGCCAGCCAGGATTGCGCTGATCATGCGGCGGATTTCAGGGGTGCTGTGGGGGTAGAAAATGACGTCCTGGAAACTGTTGTCATACCAACCTTCGACATAGGCGCGGAAGGTGTCGACGCCGCGTTTGAGCGGGATGGCGAACCCGGTTTCCCAGTCCACGCTTTCGCCTTGCAACTGCCGGCTCAACAGGTTTGCGGCCATGCTTGCCGAGCGCATGGCAATGGTCACGCCGGACGAGAACACCGGGTCGAGAAATTCCGCCGCGTTGCCCAGCAGTGCGAAGCCTGGGCCGTGCAGGGTTTTGACGTTAGCCGAGTAGCCGCCAATGGTCCGTGCCGGAGTATCCCAGACGGCATTTTTCAGCACATTCTTGAGTTGTGGCGTTTCATCGACGAATGCTTGCAGGCAGGCGTCCAGGTCCTGCGGTTTGTCCTTGAAGCGTTCAGCCGAAGCCACCACGCCCAGGGAGCAGCGGCCATTGCTGAACGGAATCGACCAGAACCAGACATCCCGGTGCTCAGGGTGAATGCTGATCAGGATCTTTTCGCGGTCGAAGGGCGGGCTTTCGATATGGTCTTCGATGTGGGTGAATACGGCTTGGCGTACCGGGAAGCCAGACGGTGCTTCAAGGTCGAGCAGGCGCGGCAGTACGCGACCATAGCCGCTGGCATCGAGCACGAACAGAGCCCGCACGCTGTATTCGCTGCCGTCTTCACGACGAACGTTCAGCGTCGGTTGCGGGCCGCTGAAGTCGACGTTGATGATTTCCTGTAGATAGCGGATTTCGACGCCTTGCAGCGCTGCCTGATCGGCCAGCAGCTTGTCGAATTCGGCGCGCTGCACTTGAAAGGTCGTGGGTTTGCCGTTGCTGAATGTGTCACCGAAATCGAAATCGCTGTATTGCTCACCGAAAGCAAAGGCAGCACCGTTTTTCTTCTGGAAACCGGCCGCTTCGACCGCTTCGAGCATTCCGGCTTCTTCAACGAAGTCCAGGCAATGGGAGAGCAGGCTTTCACCAATGGAGAAGCGTGGAAACAACTGGCGTTCGATGATCAGAACGTCATGGCCCTTGCGTTTGAGCAAAGCGGCGGCGATAGCACCGGCAGGGCCGGCACCAATGACGACAACCTGCCGGTTTTCCATATCAGTGATGGGCACAAGAGTTCCTTATCGGTTGGTCGGTTGTAAGGGAAGACGGCAATGGCTTACGCCCCATGCCAGCCAGTGCGGGCATGAGGGTCGCCAGCAGGCTCATCAGCATCAGCGCGAAATACAGCGCCGGGCTGATGAGTTGCTGTTGCAGCAGAAGGTTGAGAAAAACGATCTCGCTCAGCCCGCGGATATTCAGCAGTACGCTTTCGCGCCAGCGGCTTGCACCTGCAAAAGAGGGCGGAGCCCAGCGCAGGCCGATCCAGTTTCCCAGCATCTTGCTGACGATGGGCACGACGATCAGCGCGCCCAGTTGCAGCCAGCTCAAGGTGCTCATGGCGCTGTGGATATTGATTTGCACAATGCCGAAGATCAGCAGCAACGGGATTGCCAACTGGTTCTGCAAACGCTTGAACACGGTTGCAGACAACGGCAGCGTCCAGGTTTGCCCCAGGCGTGACATGCACAGCAGATAGCCAATGCCAAAGATCAGCGCGTTGAGTTTGTAATGTTCTGCTACCACCAGCAGCGCGAAGAAGGTCACGCTATAGAGCAACGGCTGGCGCAGGCCCAGCAGGCGAAACAGCAAGGGAATGCAGGCTCCCAGCAACGGCAGTAACAGGCTGGCGGGTTTCAGGCTGCCCTGGCCCAGGGCGAACAGGCTCCAGCAGGCCAGATCGATAAGGATCGCGGTTTGTACCAGACGGCGTGTCGCCTGGGGCGGGTAGCCGATGTGTTGCAGGTAGAGATAAAGCACCGGGATCGCGGTGATGGCGAACACCAGCCCAATCGCCAGCGAACTGAGCCAGGACTGATCCGGCAACAGCCATAGCGCACAGGCCAGACCTGTCAGGAAGGGCACCAGAAAGCTTGGTATTGCCACTTTCAGGCTGTGCCGGTCCAGTCTGGCGTCGATGACATCACTGAGGATATGCCCCAGGACTATCGCGAAGGCCAGGCCGTACAAGGTCTTGAGCCATACCGGCGATACCAGTTGCGCGCCGCTCAGTTGCCAGTGCGGCTCTATCCAGAACAACATCAACAGCGGCAAGCCAAAGGTTGCCAGCAGCAACTGGCTGACGATAGGAATCAGGCCCAGTCGCTGACCCGCCCAGGTTGCCAGGGCAAAGGCCAATAGCGCCATCAGCCAGAACAGAAGGATCATCACGAGCGATGCTCCTTCTTCGGACTTGCCCAGGGCGCAAGGATGAAACTGAAAGCCAGCCCAAGGCTGACGGACAGTCCGAAATTGCTGATTGCCGGTGTGCTGGATATCGCCAGCAGGCCGAACGAGAGCCAGGTGGTGATAGCCGCCAGCAGAGTGCCCAGCAGACTGACGGCGGCGCCACCAATCTGTTCGCGCATGAGAATGGCGTAATCGACACTGATCGCCGTAACCAGCAGCAGGCCGAACAGGCTGAAGAGAGTCAGCGGCTGACCGAGCCAGCCCAGACTTGCCAGGCTGCACAGGGCCGCCAGCAAGGGCAGGGCGACAATGCGCAAGGCACCGTTCAGGCCGAATGGCACGATCAACAACAGGACGATCAAGACGCAGGACAGCAGCTTCAGCTCGGCAGCGCTGATCTGGGTGGCAGCGAATACGCTATTGAGCTCGCCCAGACGATCCACGAGTTGTACACCTTCCAGCCCTTGCGCCTGAACCCGTAACAGAGCGGGGTTGTTCAGCCCTCGCAAACTCACGATGGCAGCCACGCCATCATCGTTATGGCCAAGCCAGAGCGTACGCCAGGGCTCGCTGAGCGGGCCTGTCAGCGCGAGGTCGATATCTTGTGTCGGCAGCGTTTGCAGTCGACTCAGTTCGGTTTGCAAGGCGCTGGCCGGAACGCCCAGTTGAACCAGAGGCTGCCAAAGCGGCTCCAGCCTGGAGAGTGCGTTACGTGTGGCCTCTTGATCGGCAGGCGATGCAACCAGTTGATTGAGCGCCATGTACCCCTGCAACTTGCCCACATTGACCAACTGATCGAGCCGTTGCATGAGGTCTGATTGTCGGTCCAGCAATTGCTGCTCGTCCTTGCCGCGAACAAGAAAGAACTGGCTGGTGGGCTGGTAGCCGGTGATGCGCGCAATGGCCTGGGCTTCGTCCGTTAATGCCTGAGGAGCCGAGACCCATTGGCGGATGTCGTTGCGGGTGGTCAGTTGCCAAAGCCCCGTTGCACAGAACGCCATCAGCGCCGCCAGCAGGACAGGTGTACTCACGCGCCGTAACAAGGCTGCGCGGCAATCGAGCATGTGCTGTGCCAGAGCAAGAGGCCATTGCGCCGGCCGTATTTCGACCTTGGCGAGCAACGCAGGCAACAGGCAGACCGCTGTGAGATAGGCCCCGATCAGACCGGCTGCCGAGAACACGGCGATTTGTGTCAAGGCCGGAAAGGGTGTCCAGGCCAGGGCCAGATAACCAATGCAACTGGTGATCAGGCTCAGGCTCAGGCCGGGTAATGTGAGGCGCAAGGCAGGCCAACTGCGCCATGGCTTCAGGCTCCAGCTCTTGGACAGATAATGCAGCGGGTAGTCCACGGCGACGCCGATCAGGCTGGAGCCAAGCACCAGCGTCATCACATGCATGCTGCCGAAGAACGCCACACAGGCCACGGCACCGAACAGCATGCCTACCAGCACTGGCACGAATGCCAGAAGTACTTTCCAGCGACGGAAAGCCAGCAACAGCAGTAACAGAATGCCCAGCGTGGCACCGCCACCTACCCAGGTAATCTCCCGGCTGGCTTGCTTCTGGCCATTGGCGGCATACAACAGGCCGCTGGCTGCGAGTAGCTGGCCATCGGCCTGTTTTGCCTGCTCGCGAGCAGTGTCCAACAGGCTTGCGACCTGAGTGGGCAGGTGCATGTCGAATGCATCGCTGCGAGTGCGTGAGCGCAGCAATACCCAGCTTTTGTCATCGGCCACCGCAATCAATGCGCCGCTGGCAAGATCCGGCTGGACCGAGCCTTGTTTCGGCAGCCCGTTCTGAATTCGTCCAGTCAGGCCCAGCCAGTCGTCCTGGCCCGATACCAGGCTGAAACCGGCAAATGGATCGAACAGGCTTTGTACGCGCTGCTCGATGAATGCCTGTGGATCGTTGATCAACTGGTTACGGTCTGTGTCTGGCAACATTGCCAACCGGCCCTGCAACAGTTGATTGCGCAAGGCAGGCAGATCCGCTTGCAGAGTCCACTGCACTTTCTCGAACAGCCCGCTGGCTTGCCATTGTTCGCTTAATCGACGAGCGAGTTCGATGGCCTGCTGGCTATCGGCATGCCCGACCAGTACCAGCATTTCCCGATTGAGCGGTTCCTGCATACGCTGTTCGGCACGCAATACCAATGCATCGGTGTTGGTGCCGGGGACCAGCTCCATGAGGTTGGCCGACAGCGGCGAGCGGTCATGCCACTGCCACCCGGCCAGGGCCAGAACGCCCGCCAGAATCAGCAGGAACAGGCGCGGCAGCAGGCGCTCAGTTGACGAAGTCATTGCGCTGCACATCGGTCAAGGCCTGGGAGCTGCTGCTGTCGAGCATTTTCAGGACCGTGCTGTCGCCTTGGGTTTCCAGTAGTTCGATGCGTTGCACCAGTTCACCACCGTCGATATTGATCTGCTTGAACACTTGTTGCAGCAGCAGCGAGCGCGGGATGAGTGTGAGGTGCCAGGCCTGTGCATCGCCTTTCAATTGCAGCTCGAAGTCCCGTTGCAGGCCGCTGCTGTCGCCTTGCAATACGGCGAGAAAAAGACGGTTCTGCTCGGCTCCTGCGCTTTTGCCCGGCAGGAGTTTCCATGGGCCGCTGCCCGGCGTTTCACGGCGAGCGATACCGGCAGTCGTGATGCGGTAATCCTGTTTCAGTGGCGTCTCCAGCAGCCAGAGCAAGCCGAATTCTCTGGACAGGACGAAGCGGCCTTTGCTGAGCAAGGGGTTCGGCAGTGCGCGCAGGTGTTTTTCCTGAACGAAGTTGCCTTGTACCACGACAGGTTTGGCCAACTGATCGCTCAGTTGCTGTAGATCGAACGCCAGAGCCAGTGACGGCAGGCACATCAGACCGAGCAGGCACAACGCCCGCATAGCACGGTTCATGGCAGGGCCTTTTGAATGGCGTCGATAAAGACCTGAGGTGAAGCCAGTTGCATCTCGCGGCTTTCCACATGCACGGCGACCTGCACGGTACTGGCGCGTGTCATGCGCTCCCCGGTGACTGCATCGGTGATCAGGTAGTTGATCTTCAGACGGTTTTCCCACTCCACCAGACTGGCGCGCACGATCAGTTTCTGACCGAATACGGCACCACGCATGTAGCGCAATTGCAGGTCGATCACGGGCCAGCCATAACCGGATTCAAGCATGTGGGCGTAGTTGTGGCCGATATGGTCCAGCAACGCACAGCGAGCGATTTCCAGGTATTTGACGTAGTGGCCGTGCCAGACGATGTTCATCATGTCGACATCGAAAAATGGCACCAACACTTCAGTGTCGACGTGAATGAAACCCTTACTGCGCATGTAACCTCCAGTGGCGGTTGGCGATGTGCTTCAGGCACAGGCGCAGCTCGGCTTCCAGCGCTCGGTCTTCGATGACCGGCGGGAAGTCACGTGCCAGTTGTTCGTGCATGGCTGCCAGGGCCGGTGGCAATGCACGTGCGTCATCTGCCTGGCTGCGCAGCCAGACCCCTTGATTGGCGGCGATCAGCGTAGCGGCGGCGACTTGCTCGGTCAGTTCCAGTACCCGAATGGCATCCCTGGCAGCAATCGTGCCCATGCTGACCTTGTCCTGGTTATGGCATTCGGTCGAGCGCGAGAACACGCTGGCGGGCATGGTGTTTTTCAGGGCTTCGGCGGTCCAGGCGCTGGCACCGATCTGTACGGCCTTGAAGCCATGATTGAGCATGGCCCGTTCACTGCTGGCGCCGGACAGGTTGCTCGGCAGGCCGTGGTTGTAGCGAGTGTCCACCAACAAGGCCAGTTGCCGGTCCAGCAGGTCGGCGACGTTGGCAACCAGGGTTTTCAGGCTGTCCATGGCAAAGGCGATATGCCCGCCGTAGAAGTGCCCGCCATGCAGAACACGCTCGGCTTCTGCATCGATGATCGGATTGTCGTTGGCACTGTTGAGCTCGGTTTCGATGAACGAGCGCAACCAGTTCAGGCTGTCGGCCAGCACGCCCAGCACATGGGGCGCGCAACGCAGCGAGTAGCGATCCTGCAGGCGATGCAGCGGCGCGGTGGGCGCATCGATGGCCAGATCCTGACGCAGCCAGGCGGCGACTTGTGTCTGGCCCGGATGAGGTTTGGCGGCGAACAGGCGCTCGTCGAAATGCTCCGGGTTGCCTTGCAGCGCCACGACATTCAGGGCCGTGATACGGGTTGCCAGTTGCAGCAGGTAGTCGGCGCGGGCGAAAGCCAGGCAAGCCAGACCGGTCATGACGGCTGTACCGTTCATGAGTGCCAGTGCTTCCTTGGGTCTGAGTCTGAGGGGTTGCCAACCCAGTTCGCGATGCACATCGCTGGCCTGACGTCGCTCGCCACGGAACATCACTTCACGTTCGCCGGACAAGGTGGCTGCCACATAGGACAGGGGCGTCAGGTCACCGCTGGCCCCCACCGAACCTTCTTCCGGGATCAGCGGCAATACGTCGTGTTCGATGAAGGCTTGCAGGCGCTCCAGCAACTCGACACGCACGCCGGAAACCCCATGGCACAGCGACTGCAAGCGTGCTGCCAGTACGGCGCGGGTGGCTTGTGCATCCAGAAGCCTGCCCAGGCCACAGCCATGGAAGGTGTACAAATGACGGGGCAGGGCTTCGACATGTTGCAACGGCACGGCGACCACGCAGGAGTCACCGTAGCCGGTGGTGACGCCGTAAATCACACCTTCCTTGTCCAGCAGGGAATCAAGGAACTGCGCGCCTTTGGCGATGCGCTCCCGAAAGGCGCTGTCGTCTTGCAGGGCCGTAGGTGCCTGGCGATTGGCAAGGGCCAGAACGTCCTCGATACGCAGCGCGCGTTCGCCAAACGTGACTGTGTCAGGAGCTTGATTCGTCATCGGACTTCCAGAAAGGATAGAAATTGAACCACTGCTGTGGAGCCTCAAGGCAATAGTGCCCAAGGCGTTCGGCATACCGGCTGGCCCAATGGGCAATAACTTCTGCGCGGTCGCTGCGGCGCCATTGAACGGCGTCGGTGAAGGGTTCGAGAATCACTCGATAACCTTTCGGGCCTTTCAGGCAGAAAAACAGATTGACCGGGCATTTGAGCAGCCCGGCCAGCAACCATGGGCCTTGGGGGAAACTGGCCGGTTGCCCGAGGAAGTCAGCCTGCACGTTGCGTCCGCCATGCAGGGTGACGCGATCCCCGGCAATGGCCAGCCATTCGCCTTCGTCCAGGCGCTGGCTCAGTTGCAGCATGATTGCCGGGTCCAGCTCGCTGACCTGTATGAGGCGCAGGTTGGTTGCGCCGGCCTGCCCCAGCAGTCGATTGAAGCGCTCGGCGTGCTTGGTGTGGACCAGCACATTCATGGTGACCTTTTCGCCCAGCTCGGCCAGCGCACGGCAGACCTCAAGGTTGCCCAGATGGGCGCCGACCAGTAACTGGCCGCGTTCGCCTCGCAACTGATCGCGCAGATGCGCGGGGTCGATGATTTCAATCTGCTCGATCCCAAGCTTGCCGTTCCAGACATCAAGCTTGTCCAGCAAGGCATCGGCAAAGGCCATGAACTGCCCGAAAACCCGCCATTGGGTAGGGCGCAGTTCCGGCTTGCCGCTCCAGTCCGCCAGCCGTTGCTGGTATTCCCGGATACTGCGGCGAGCCCGGCGGCCAAACAGAAAGAAATACAGAACGATGCCGTACAAGACCGGGCTGAGCACGCGCCGCCCCAGCACACGCACGCCCCAGGCGGTGAGTTTCATCAGCAGGAAGCTGCCACGTTCTTCGTGGTTGGCCCAGTGCTGCTTCTGCGGGTTTTCGCTCATGGCCTCAACCGCCGCCAGAGGATCAGAGGCAGGCGCATCAGCATGCCGAAGAACAGCTTGGTGTGCATTTTGGAAATCAAGGCGTTGTCATGGAACAGACGGAAGTGAGAAAGCCCGTCCTGCGGGTAATGCACCCGAGTCGGCAGCCAGTACATCGGTTGCTTGCGCCATGACAGGCGCACCAGGATTTCCGGGTCGAAGTCCATGCGTTTGCCGACTTGCACGGAATCGATCAGTTTCAGTACAGGCGGCAAAGGATAGACCCGAAAGCCACACATCGAATCGCGAATCTGCAATGACAGGCTATTGATCCAGACCCACACATGGGTCAGGTAGCGTGCATACAGTCGGCCTTTCGGCACACTGGCGTCATACTCGGGATAGCCGCAGATGATGGCTTCCGGGTGGAGGCGCGAGTTGTCCAGAAACACCGCGACATCGCTCAGGTCATGCTGGCCATCGGCATCGACTTGCAACGCATGGCTGAAACCCAGTCGTGAGGCTTCCCGAAGCCCGGCCATGACCGCGCCGCCTTTGCCCTGATTGACCGACAGGGACACCAGAAAGACCTGATCGTTTTCAGCCAGAGATTGCAGAACCGCAGCACAACTCGGGCTGCTGGCATCGTCGACCAGAACGCACGGCAGACCGGCTGCGCGCAGTGCCTTGACGACATCGGGCACGGCCAGTTCATGGTCGAAGACCGGAATAACAGCGCAGGGGTTATGCATCCTGGCTGGCCTTCAAGAGAATTCTCCCGCTGGAGCAGGGGGCGTCGTCGGTATTGGTGAAAGCGAAATAGAGCTTGGAGCGTTCGGCATCGAAGCGCAGGGTCAGCTTGAGCTGGTCGCCCGGGCGAACCAGTTGCTGGAACTTGAGCACTTCAATGCCTGCAAATACAGGCGGAACAGCCAACAGTTGTTGGCCAAGATGCATCGCCCACTCGACTTGCACCACGCCGGGCAGCACCGGGATTCTAGGGAAGTGCCCGCTGAAATAAGCCAGATCCGGCGGTACCAGAAGGTGCAGATGCAATTCGGTATCGACGGTTTGTTGTTCCAGCAATTCTGGCTGCCTGGGGCGCTGGGCCATGAGCAATGCCTGGATTTGCGTCTGCGGGAGCTTGCCTTGGGCGTTGAACGGCAGTTGTCGCAGCAGGCGCCAGCGGCGCGGAAGAGCGATGGCTTCGCAGTGTGGGCTCAAATGTTGACGAAGGGCTTGCGTCAGTGCTCGGCGGCCCTGGTTGCGCAGCGCGTGCATCCCGGTTTGGCTCAGCACAATCAGGGCGCCCAGCGATGCCCGGCTTTCCTGGATGACTCCCAGGCGTGCCTCGTTGATCCACTCATGGCTCAACAGTGCTTCTTCCAGAAGCGGCAGGGAGATGCGTTTTTCTTCAAGCTTGACGATGCGGTCCAGACGTCCCAGCAGCTCGAAACGGCCATTTTCGTCAATGCGAGCAGCATCGGCAGTCTGTTCGAGATGATCGGGCGGCATATAGGGCGAACGAATGCACAGGGCACCGTCTTTGTTCTGGCTCAACTGCACGCCGTCGAACGTTTGCCAGAGGTCTTCGCCCTGACGCCAGGCGATCCCACCGGTTTCTGAGCTGCCGAGAATCTCGGTGGGCCATTTCCCCAGACGTTGATGCAGACCTTGTGCTGCATCTGTTGGTAGCGACCCGCCGGATGAAAACACTCGGCGTACGGCGCTCAGGCTGGCCCAGTCCAGGTTGTCGCCCATTCGTTTGAGCAGTGCCGGGCTGGCGACCCAGGCGAATGCCGGATATTCCCGGCTGGCACGTTGCAGGTCTTCCGGGAAAGGCAGTTGTTTGCGAACGAACGGTCGGGCTGCACACAAAGGCCACAGCACGCGAAACAACAAACCGTAGATATGTTGAGACGCCACGCTGCCGATGATGCAGGCTGAGCCCAGTTCCGCGCCCCAAAGCTGCTCCAGTGCTTCGACTTCATTGGCCAGTTGTCGCAGGCGCTTTTCGATCAGCTTGGGTTCACCACTTGAGCCCGAGGTACAAAGGTCCAGGCGGCACTCGTCCAGGTCCAGCGCCATGGGGGCAAGCGGTGTTGCGTCCTGTAATTCGCCTGGTTTTGTGTCGCCAGCCTGATCGGTCAGCCACATGTCTACATGCTTCACCCAGCGTTGGCGGGTCTGACCTTGCAGGTCGGCGGGCAGCAATACCTCTACATCTGCGCGCCAGGCACCGAACAGCGCAACGGCCAGTTCGCCTGCGTCCTCAAGGTGTACTGCCAGGCGTTTGATGTTCCGGGCCTGAAGCCCGGCAGCCAGACGCAATGCCTGTTCACAGAATTGTGCGTGGTTCAGGGCGGGCTCTTGCGTCAGCAGCCGATCCTTTGAGGGCTCAAGCAGCAGATTTTCGAGGTTTAACCAGTTCATGCGATCCATTTCATGCTCCGCCTCGGACACGTCGGCGGACTATCAATTCGCCTGCGAAGAGCAGGCCCATCAGTCCATAGGAAATAAGGCCGGTATACAGCGCCCACCATGACAGCGGTGCCCAAAGCGTCAAGGCTGCTGCGATCAGGCCGTTGCCCAGAAAGAACACACACCAGACCTGGGTGACCTGGCGCGTATAGCGGACGGCAACTTCGGGTAGTTCCGGCTCTTTCAAGCGCGCCAGTCGCTCCACCAGGGGCATGCCATACATCAGGCTTGAGCCGAAAAGGCACAGCATGAACAGGCTGATGAGTACCGGGTACCAGCGCAGCAGGAGGGGGCTGTCCAGCACGCCCAGCAAAAGGCAGAACACGAGGGCAGCAATTGCCATTGCCAGAGTGCCTGCACGTCTTTCGCTCGTCAGGGCGCGTGTCAGCCACAGGCCACCCAGTAACAGGGCGAACTGCCAGGGCGCGAAATGCTCCGTGCCCCAGTAGACGGCAAACGGGTAGAGCACACCGATCAGTAGCAGACCGGGGCCGATCAGCCGTTTCATTCGGCTGGATTGGCCATGCGATAGACGGCTTCGACCACGTCGTTGACCGTTCTTACCGACTTGAACTCTTCTGCGGCGATTTTCTTGCCGGTCTTGCGTTTGATGTGGTCGATCAGGTCCACGGCATCGATGCTGTCGATTTCCAGATCCTGATAGAGATTGGCCTGTAGCGTGACGCGCTCTGGCTCAAGCTCGAACAGCTCTACCATGGACGTGCGCAGGGTCTCGAAAATGTCTTCGCGGGTTTGCATGTTCAGTCCTCAGGCCGATTGTCTGGCGCTGACGAAGGCCGCAAGGCTGTCTACGCATGTGAAATGGTTACGAGTGTCCTTTGCATCGGCATCGATCTTGATGCCATAGCGTTTCTGAATCGCCAGCCCCAGCTCCAGTGCATCGACCGAGTCCAGGCCCAGGCCTTCGCCAAAGAGAATCTGGTCATTGCCTATGTCGTGGGGGGTGATGTCTTCGAGGCCCAGGGCATCGATGATCAGTTGCTTAATGTCCCGGTGTAGATCGCTCATCTGTGGCGAGCTCCTTAATGAAATACGCATGCAGGTAATCGTTGAGTCTGCGCGACGCCAGCGGAGGCGGGCCAAGCGCAGTAAAACTGTTGGGGTCGATGTCTTCGCCAACGCGCAGGGTGAAGTGCACGCGGCGTTGCGGGATCCGGTACCAGGGTTCGGCCTTGGTCAGGGTCGTCGGGCTGACCTGGATGATGACTGGGGTAATCATGCTGGCACCGCGCAGGGCGATGGCGGCAGCACCTCGATGAAAGGCGGGGGCCATGCCCGGCTGAGTGCGTGTGCCTTCCGGAAAGATGATCAGTGTCTGACCTGCCTGCAGGCGGTCGACGGCAGAGTCGAGCATGTCCATGCTGCCGTCATTGCTTATATAGCCGGTGGAGCGGACGGGACCGCGAGTGCAAGGGTTGTCCCACAGGCTGCGCTTGACCACGCAATTGGCATCGCGAACCAGCCCGATCAGGAACACCACATCGATCAGCGAAGGATGGTTGGCAATGATCATCTGCCCTGCACGCCCCAGTCGCTCGGCACCTTGTACGTCGTAAGTCAGAACACCCATGCGCGCCATGAAGCGAATAAACAGCCAGAACAGATGACTGATGGTGCGTCTTGCGCGACGCTGATGGCTGGCTTTATCCCCTGGCAGACATCCCAGCAACGGAAAAACGAACAGACGCAGGCATAGCCCGCTCAACCCGAACAGGGCAAAACTGAGTCCGGTGGCCAGCAGACGCCAGTAGTAAGCGTCCCGACCCTTTTTCAGAGGTTGCGTTGCCAGTTCCATAACCGGTTATTCCAGGGATGTTGGCAAACGGATTGGTTGGTATTCAGGGCGCGTAACAAATTCAGGGCGTGGGGCCATTGGGTTCGTTCGGTGGCCTGGGTATCGCCACCGAGAGACAGCTGCCAGTCATTACCCTTGGTCAGCAGCAAGCCAACGGCATAGGGAAAGGGCACGTCATCGATCCATTGGGCATAGGCGCTTGGCGGTTGCTCTTCTGTCACGACCAGCAGAACGGCGTTATTGCCTTCGGCCAGCAGCGTGACAGCCTCGAAAACCCCGTGTTCAAGCCCGTCACCGGCAGCGGCCAGGGCTGTCATTTCACAGGTTTCTCCGCGCATTATCGACCACAGCCCAATGACGGCGTTATGCACCGAAAGGCTGAACTGGGTCGGAGATAGCGGCTCGTTCGCGGAGAGATCGCGCAAGATATCAAAGGTGCGGGGCGTTTCCCCATGGCGCGACACGAATACCAGAGGCAGTCGCTCATGACCTTCAGCCAATGGCCAGCCAACCGTGAAGGCCATGCGTGCCATTCTGCTCAGGCGTCTGCGCTGCATGGCGGGAAGGAAAGAGACGTCCGGCGCGGCATCGCTGCTTTGTAAAAGCGTCGGACTCCGGCTCCACTGCTGCCAGTCGTCCACGCTTGCCAGGCCAGGGGCCCAGGCACGCCATTGTGCGATGTTGAATGTGATCACTTCTCTTCCCGCCCCTGCGGGCTACTTCTTGTTGCTGCTTCAGGCGAGCGATATCAGCCTTGGTGCGTCATCTTGACTGACTGCGCGCATTATCCTGATGGTCCGTATGAGTAGCAAATTTGTTACACATTATTTGTTTGTAGGCGCTTTTTTTACGTCTATTAGCGCTTTTTTATGCTTTATCGCGGTCATATTGCCGGTGTGCGAGGCATCTATGGACTCTTGTCTTGTGGAAAACTCGCCCTTGTCATATGTATTGCCTAGACTCGGACTTCCTGCGAGGCCTTTATCGGCATTGCAGGTTGTTTCTTCACTGAACGAGGAGTTATTGCATGCGTCGCGTGGTGTTCAATCAGAAAGGGGGTGTGGGCAAGTCCAGCATCGCCTGCAATCTGGCGGCTGTCAGCGCTAATGAAGGTTATCGAACACTGTTGATCGATCTGGATGCCCAGGCTAATTCGACCCAATACCTCACCGGCCTGACGGGCAACGATATTCCGATGGGGATTGCCGAGTTCTTCAAGCAGACGCTGTCTTCCGCACCGTTCGGCAGGAAGAATCATGTCGATATCTATGAAACGCCTTACGACAACCTGCATGTGGTAACCGCGACCGCCGAGCTGGCTGACCTTCAGCCCAAGCTTGAGGCCAAGCACAAGATCAACAAGCTGCGAAAGCTGCTGGATGAGCTGAGCGAAGATTACGAGCGCATTTATCTGGATACCCCGCCAGCCCTGAACTTCTATGCCGTTTCGGCGCTGATTGCGGCTGATCGTGTACTCATTCCCTTCGACTGCGACAGTTTTTCGCGTCAGGCCCTTTACGGGTTGCTTCATGAGGTTGAGGAACTCAAGGAAGATCATAACGACGGTCTTGAAGTGGAAGGGATTATCGTCAATCAGTTCCAGCCTCGTGCCAGCCTGCCCCAGCAAATGATTGACGAACTGATTGCCGAGGGACTGCCGGTCCTGCCGATTCACCTCAGTGCCTCGGTGAAAATGCGCGAGTCGCATCATGCCAGCACACCTTTGATCCATTTCGACCCTCGCCACAAGTTGACGCAGCAATTCGTTGACCTGCACCACTGGCTGGAAACCAGAGCCCAGGCTTGAAGATGTACCGGAGTGGGGCGCCAGACCCCATTGCCAAAGGCCTTAGCCTTGCGCATCGGATTTGAAAAGTGGGGAAGCAAAAGTGCCTGCCTTGATCGAGTCGATGATCCGCTCGGCATTCATCAACGCCTTTTCGGCCATTTCTGGCGGAATGCTGATGGTCGCCTCCATGTCTGCCCTGGAGTGTTCCTGAGAGGCTGTCAGTCGATTGTCGCCAGGCGGGCATCCGCATTTCACTTCATGCCCGTGCGTGGCGACGGCAACACAGCCATTGATATAGGTCGGATTCCCCTGGGCGATGTAGCCCACGCTCTTGCACGCCGGACACCACACTGGATCGCCCATGCGCGCGACCCTGCGCTCATCTATCAATTCTGTTGCGGACGCTGACAGCACGAAACCACCCGTGGTGGTTGGATCGCCTTCCCTGACTACAAATGGCATGGCCTGCTTCCTCTGTCTTTTGGAAAGTCTGGAGGTTAGGCGAAAAAAGCATGTTTTAGGGGCGGTAATTAATATTAAGGAATGGTCCTACAAATAAATAAGTAAATTCCGTTTGGTTCGCGAATAAATTCGCTCCTACGGATTGTGTTTGTTTGAAAAACTATCCTTTCGGGTTATCCGATCGGGCAGTTGAGTGAATCGCTTCATGTCTTTAACCTTTTTTGCAGGAACTAACAAAAAAGGTATCAAGGAATGAAGACTTTAAAAGGTATTAAAAGTGTTGTTGCTGTTGCCACATTTATTGCTGCAGGTATGGCGCAGGCAGGACCGTCGGTGACAGTTGTTTTCAAGAATAATGGTTCGTCGGCTGCGTTATATAGTCCGATTGATAGTAATGAGGGGCTGACAAGGAGTTTTGCTGTGAAATCTCCCAGTGCTAGTGTTTCTGCAGGTGGTACAGATACATATGTTGTTAAGGGGCGCCTTTCTCCTGATGCCAGTCATGCGTTTGTTCGCTACAGGGCGGGTGTTAAAGAATGTAAGTTCAAATCGACTTACATCATGGCTCATACCCGTGGGGTGAGAGCGCCGAAGTGGATCAAGGAGGCTGTGGCAACTGGTGGAGCGCGTTGTGATGCCAGAATAGTTTCTGTCAACAACTCTACGCATGAATGGACGGTTGAATTTGTCATGAGATAAGAGCTTCCGGTTTTCGTACCGGGAACAGGGAACTGTTTTCGGTACGAGTTTCCTTCCTCAAAGAGAGGGCTGTATATGATAAACAATATAGAAAGTCACGCAGCACCTTTACCCGTCACGCCGGTATCAGCGATAAAAGCAGTTGCTACTCCAGATATCGATGAGCCTGCCGAAGTTTCAGCACCTTCACCCGATACAACCAATATATCGATACTGTCTCGCCAGCTAAGCGAAAGTGCCGCCCGGGCCGAGGTTCGGGATCAATCGCTTAGCCGCCAGGCGTTGGGAGATCTAGCACTCAGATTCCAGGCTCACTTTGGTTCTGTGCCTTATGATCGCAGTGATGCAATGAGTGTTTTGCCAGACGCCACCATAAATGATCCCTTTCTGAGAGAACGAGATCGGCAGGCGGTGGAGTATGTGATTCGCGATATGCAGCGTGATCCCTGTGCCAGAAATCCTTTTGCTGGTTTGTCATATGAGCAATTGACGGTGATTGCTTACGACGAGAGCGACACCTTCACCTTGCATGAACGGCATGCGGCCTATCGGGGCGCTTGCCATATTGAACTGGAGTGGGGGATGGATATTTACGGTCGAAGCCAGCAAGGTGATTTTATTCAAGACCCCCATCTTTTTTATGCAGAGCATTTGATCTATTACCGGTCCCTGCCGCCGATCAAGCAAGCCCAATCTCCCGCCGATTACGAAGCCAAAGTTGAAGGCTGGATGCTTGAAGCAGCCGCTGGCCCAAAAAAAGACGAGCGACTCTTAACGTTATTTGAAATCCTGGCAGGCGCGATACCCGGTAAGGACGACAAGGAGAAGGAAAAGACTTTGGACGCCAAGGAAGCCGACACTCCGGCTGCTTCAGGGCCCGGGATCAAGACGAGCAGCTTATCTCCAGGTGCTTTCCCCACTCCGGGGGGCGCTGCGCGTAGTTAGTCATGCCGGGCTGTTCGGTGAAGGGGGTGCAGAGCACTTCATGCAGGCGGCGGACTTCTGTGTAGTCGCCTTTTTCTGCCGCCTCGATGGCGTTCTGCGCCAGGTAGTTGCGCAGGATGTAGAGCGGATTGACGGCATGCATGCGTGTCTGGCGGTCCTGCTCGGTGCCGCTGTCTTCTCTGGCCTGGCGAGCCTGATAGCCTTCGGCCCAACTGTCGAAACCCTTGATGTCGACAAAGTCGTCGCGCAGTTTGCGCAGCGCATCTGCAGCGGGTTCGTCGCCCAGCCGGCGGAAGAACAAGGTGTAATCGACGCCGCTGTTCTGCATCAACTGCAGGAGACGGCTGATCAGTTTGTCATCCTCGTCTTCGGCGCTGGTCAGGCCCAGGCGGCGGCGCATGAGATCCAGGTAGTGGGCCTGATAGAGCGGCAGGAACAGGCCTATGGTTTCTCGCAGGGCTTCGATGCTGATGAAGGGGGTCAGGGCTTGAGCCAGCGCGCTGAGGTTCCACTGCGCGATAGGCACCTGATTGCTGAAGGAGTAGCGGCCTTCGTGGTCGGAATGGTTGCAGATGAAATGCTCATCGAAATCATCAAGAAAAGCGAACGGGCCGAAGTCGAAGGTGATACCCATGATCGACATGTTGTCGGTGTTCATCACTCCATGGCAGAAGCCATAAGCCTGCCATTTTGCGATCAGTTCGGCGTTGCGCTCGACGATTTCCCTGAACATCGCCAGATAAGGCTCGGGTTGCTCCAGGCACTGTGGATAGTGCAGGGCCAGTACATGTTCGCCCAATTCTTTAAGGCGTTCCGGCTGCTTGGTGTAGTAGAAGTATTCGAGGCTGCCGAAACGGATATGGCTTGGAGCCATGCGCAGGACCATTGCCGCCCGCTCCTGGGTTTCACGCCACACCGGTGTGCTGGAGCCGATCACGCAGGCTGCCCGGCTGGTCGGGATGCCCAGGGCATGCAGGGCTTCCGAGGCCAGAAATTCACGAATCGAGGAGCGCAATACGGCGCGCCCGTCGCCCATGCGTGAATAAGGTGTGCGTCCGGCGCCTTTGAGATGCAGGTCCCAGTGTTCGCCTGCGTCGTTATAGACCTCGCCCAGCAGCAGGCCGCGTCCGTCTCCCAGCCTTGGGTTGTAGGAGCCGAACTGATGACCTGAATAGACCATTGCTCGTGGATCTGCATCGCTCCAGAGCTTGTGACCGCTGAAAATTTCGGCGAACAGTGGGAGTTCGGCCTGGGCCGGGTCGAGATCCAGAAGAGCCAGAGCCGACTCGCTGGCAACTACCAGGCGCGGTTCTTCAATGGGCTCAGGCAGGACCGCTGTTGAAAACACATCGCCCAGTCGGGCAAAGCGATTGTCGAAGATGAGTTCGTCGAGGGCTTTCACGGGCCATCTCCAGCAGAATGTCCGAGCATTCTGCTGGGATTGGTCGTGTCAGTCGAGCCTGAGTTCAGGCGGCTCGGGTGCATCCTTGGGTGCTGGCTTAACTTTGGTCGTGACCGGCGGCGTCTCAGGCTCGACAGGCAGGATGGTTTTGTCGGTGTTTTCGATCGGCACCATCTTGTATTCCTGGCCGTGGAGGTTCTTGAGATAGACCTCCATCTGGCGGAACGAGATGTTGATTTTCTGCTTCTTGAACTCACGGTTGATGAAGCGGTTGATCTCGTCCAGTACCGGGTTACGGTCGCCCAGGTCGCGTACATGCATGCGCAGTTCGTGGTCCAGGGTGCTTTCGCCGAAGTTCAGGAAGTAGACGATCGGTTCCGGTTCCTTCAGCACGCGAGGGTTGTCACGGGCGGCCTGGAGCAGCAGGGTGCGGACCAGATCCAGGTCCGAGCCGTAATCCACGCCCAGTTTCAGGGTGACGCGGGTAATGGTGTCGGTCAGCGACCAGTTGATGAGCTGACCGGTGATGAAGGTCTTGTTCGGGACGATGATGTCCTTGCGGTCGAAGTCGGTGATGGTCGTGGCGCGGATGCGGATCTTGCTGACCGTGCCGGACAGGTTGCCGATGGTGATGGTGTCACCGATCCGTACCGGGCGCTCGAACAGGATCATGATGCCGGAAATGAAGTTCGCGAAAATTTCCTGCATGCCGAAACCCAGGCCGACCGATAGAGCGGCGACCAGCCATTGCAGCTTGTCCCAGCTCACGCCCAGGGTCGAGAGGGTAGAGACGAAGCCGATGCCGGCAATGGCATAGGACAGCAGCGTGGTGGTGGCATAGGCACTGCCTTGCGCCAGATTCAGGCGTGACAGCACCAGGACTTCCAGCAGGCCTGGCAGGTTGCCGGCCAGCACGAAAGTGATACCGATGATCACCAGTGCGCCGATCATGTCGCCCAGGCTGATGGGCACCATGCTGATGTTGGCACCCGTGCCGCTGGTGTATTCGTACAGGGTGATGTTGTCCAGATACGCGAACACTGTGATCAGGTCGGCCCAGACCAGATAGAGCCCACCAATGAAGCCGCCCAGCAAGGCCAGACGGATCAGGCGCAGCGACTGCTGGTTGACTTGCTCGATGTCCAGCTTCGGCTCTTCTATCGCGACTTCGCCGTCACCGCTTTCCCGCGCGGCCTGACGCTTGGCCAGTGCGCGCTGGTAAGCCAGACGACGTGCGGCAACGCTCAGGCCGCGCACGAAGGTGGCCTCTGCCACCAGCCAGAGCATGATCAGATACAAGGTATCGATCAGACGGTCGCTGAGTTTCAGTGCGGTGTAGTAGTAACCGAAGCAGACCGCCAGAAACAGCGCGATGGGCAGGGCCGTGAACGCAAGACCGACGGCTTTGCGAAACAGCGATGCGTTGTGATGGGTCGGGCTGGACAGCAGCAGGCGGCTGAGCAGCAAGGCCATCAAGGCATAACAGGTCAGCACCACGCCAATGCCCAGCACATCGTCGGCCAGTGCTGCCGGTTGATGCTCGGCAACGGCGACCACCGCCACCAGAGCCAGAACCACCAGCCCGAGGCGACGCACCCAGCCGCGCAGGAATTCGACCTGAGCCGTTTCCCAGCGGAAATGCAGTTGTGCAACACCGGCCGGTGCCAGCACGCGATAGGCCGTGTAGAACACCAGCCAGGTCAGGGCAATCTGCAGCAATGCTTCGCCCAGATTGGCGTTCTGCCCGCGGGCATCGATCTGCAGTGCATAGCCGCACAACGCCAGACCCAGCGCCACGGGCAAGGCCAGCAGCACATTGATCAGCAGAGCCAGAGGCGTTTTCCACTGGCTGTCACGCTTGAAGTGACCGATATCGGAATGCAACCGGCCGAGCTTTTGATAAAGCGCCTTGCGTCGCCATGTCAGGACCCCGATCAGCAGCAATAGCGGCAGGAACAGCAGCGGGCGTTGGGTCAGCCCGTCGGACAGTTCGCTGAGGCTGGATGTCCAGGGAAGCGTGGCGAGCTGCTTTTTCAGGCGTGGCCAGATGTTCTGGAACCACTCCAGGTCCAGCGGCTTGTTGCTGGGTATCCAGAACATCTGCTCGTCCAGCGTGGCGCGCAGGCTGATGGCGGTACTGGTCAGTTGTTTCTGGTTCAGTTGCAGGGTGATGGATTCGTTGAGCAGTGCGCTCAGTTCACGGTTCAGACGCTCCAGCAGGTCGCTACGGGTAATGGCCAGATCGAGCAGGGTTCTGCGCAGTTGCGGGGTAATGTCTTCAGGCGGCTGGGTCGCCAGCAGCTTTTCGACGTAGGCCGAAGGGCTGCTCATCTGTTCGCGCTGCTGGTTGATCTCGAACTGGTACAGGCGAATGTTGGCGATTTCGTCGGCCAGGCCTTTGTCCAGTTGCAGATGGGGCAGGGCCTGCTTCTGCTTGTAGAGAATCTTGGACAGCAGCAGGCTGCCGCTCAGAACGTTGATCTGCTCGTTCAGGGCCTGATCGGTCTGGGTCAGGTTGTCCAGTTGCTGCTTGGTCTTGAGGTTTTGCTGGGTCAACTCATTGAGGCGGTCGGTGCCGCGCAGCAAGTAGTCGGAGAGCTTGAGGTTGGCGGCGCTTTCGGTGGCCAGCAGGCTGCTGCTGCCCGCCTTTTGGGCTTCCAGAGACAGCTCGGCCACGGTCTTTTGGGACTGGGCGCGGCGCTTGTCGTTGATCAGGGTTTGCAGGTCCTGAATTTCCTGCTCCTGACGGGTCACTTTCTCGGTCAGCAGGTCATGCTGACTGTTGCCCAGGTCCTGAAGCTGACTGTTGCCTGCCAGTTCCTGGCGGCGCAGCAGGTTCAGGGCATTGATCGAGGCCAGCTCGGCATTGAGCATGTTGCGCTGGTCGGCGCTGAGGGTTTTGCCGTTGTCCTTGCCCAGCTTGAGAGTGGCGTTGATCTGCTGGATGCGTGTCTGGTTGGCGCTGATTTCAGCCTGCGCCCTTTCCGGCCGCGTCTGGGCAGTGATGGTCAGGCTGTTGGCATCGTTCAGGGCTTTTTGCAGATCGCTTTGCTGGGTGCTGCGCTGGCTGAGCATCTGCTCGAGTTGCGGCACATCAAGGCTGCCATAGCGTTGGGCAATCGGGATAACCTTGCTTTCTTTCAGGCGGATCAGTTCCCGCTGGTTGTCGGTGGTCTGTTTGGGGGCCTGATTCAACTGCTGTTTGAGAGCTGCCAGTTTCTCCTGGCTGTCCTGCTGGCTCGCCAGGAACGCGAGGGTTTGCTCAAGCACCTGTTGCAGGGCTTTCTGGTCGGCTTCCGGCAGCTTGCGGTCGGCGATCTTGTCCAGGCTTTGTTGCACGGCTGCGCTGGTTGGCGGATCAGCCGCCAGCGCCGGGAAAGTGGAAAGGCAGAGCCCAAGCAGGGTGACAGCAAAAAAGGCACGCAGGGAAAACATAGACACCGGTCGCTTGATAAAACGAGTGGATTGGCAGTTTAAAGGAACAATCCGGGACCCGGGCGGCTTCCTTCGGGGAATCTGACGCCGACTTTGAGGATCTTGTTCCCTTCCATCACCGCAACAGTCCAAATAGTTCCATTCCATTCGATCTGGTCGCCCACGACGGGCTCGCCGCGATTCTTCTGAATGATGAACTGGCTGAGTGGCATATTCGTATCCAGACCGTCGAGCTTGAGGCCATACAGCGCCGCGACGGCACCCAGTTGCGCATCGCCTTCAAGGACGAAGTCGCCGAAGAAGCGCAGGTCCAGACCACGTTGCGGGGCCTGGCTGAACAGCTTGCCCAGCGCCGGAAGATCATGTTCGTGGCCGATCACGCACAACAGGTCACCGACCTCCAGTGTGGTACTGCCGGAAGGGTGAAGCAGTTGCTGATCCCTGAACAGCGCCGCGATACGGGTATTCTCGGGCATCTTCAGCTCGCGCAGGGCGGCGCCGATGCACCATTTCTCCGCGCCCAGGCGATAGACGAACAGTTCCCACTCACTGGTGACATGCACTTCCAGCGCCGAGCGGGTAATCGGTGCCGGATCAGGCGGAACCGTAACCTTCAGCAGTTTTGCCATCCACGGCAGGCTGGTGCCTTGCAGCAATAGCGAAACCAGAACGATGAAGAACGCGAGGTTGAAGTACAACTGCGCATTGGGCAGGCCGGCCATCAACGGGAACACCGCCAGAATGATCGGTACCGCGCCGCGAAGGCCGACCCAGGCAATGAACGCCTTTTCGCGACCATGGAACGCCTTGAACGGCAACAGGCCGACCATGACCGAAAGCGGGCGAGCCACCAGAATCATCCACAACGCCAGGCCCAGGGCCGGGATGGCGATAGGCAGCAGGTCATGGGGCGTGACCAACAGGCCCAGTACCAGAAACATGCCGATCTGCGCGAGCCAGGCCATGCCGTCGAGCATGTGCAAAATGCCGTGGCGGCTGCGGATTGGCCGGTTGCCCAGCACCAGACCGCACAGATAGACAGCCAGGAAGCCGCTGCCGTGAATGGCGTTGGTCAGAGCAAAGATCGCCAGGCCGCCCGCAATGACCAGAATCGGATACAGCCCGGCTGCCAGATTGATGCGGTTGACCAGTTGCAGCATCAGCCAGCCGCCACCCAGGCCGATGAAGCTGCCGATACCGAACTCTTGAATAAGGTGACCCAGCAACCCCCAGTGCAGGCCGGTCTGGCCGCTGGCGAGCATGCCGATCAGGGTGACGGTCAGAAACACCGCCATGGGGTCGTTGCTGCCGGATTCGATTTCCAGGCTGGCGGTTACCCGCTCGTTCAGGCCCTTGCCGCCCAGCAGCGAGAACACCGCTGCGGCATCGGTGGAGCCGACAATGGCGCCTATCAGCAGGCCTTGAATCATGTTCAGGTCAAACAGCCATGCCGCGACCATGCCGGTCAGTGCCGTAGTGATCAGCACCCCGACCGTTGCCAGCGACAATGCAGGCCACAACGCAACCCGGAAGCTGGCGACCCTGGTACGCAGGCCGCCATCCAGCAGGATCACTGCCAGGGCCAGGTTGCCCACCAGATAAGCCGTGGCGTAGTTGTCGAAGATGATCCCGCCGCCATCGACCCCCGCCACCATGCCCACGGCAAGAATAATGACCAGAATCGGAATGCCGAGACGTGAAGACAGAGAACTGACCAGAATACTTGCGCCCACCAGCAACGCGCCGATCAGGAACAGGCTGTTGATGGTCGTGGCATCCAAGGGCGGTACTCCAGATAGAAACGGTTGTGAACAGGCAGGATACAAACTGACCATGCAGTCCGCATGCCAAGGGATTCTAACCTGTTGAATTGGCTGGCTGTCAAAAAAGGTTACAGACTAATCCTATAAATAATTAACGCCTTACAATTTCTCTATCTGCTCACGTGCATGGCTTGTCTCCTATCGGAAAAGAAAGCCATGTCGACACCTACAACTGAAGTGACCCGGATCGCGATTGGTAACGATGAGCACCGACTCAAGACCATCGCTCGTGCATTCATCGACGATTACCCTGATATTCACGGCCTTGCCTATGCCGAAGCCCGCAAGTTGTTGTTCAGGCATACCGGCAAATGGATGGATCCGGAGAGTATCTATTGGCACCGTTTTTCCACGGCAGTGAGTAGCTCGAAAACCATTACCGGCTGGCAGCATCCCGGACCGCCTGTGGAGTCGATGAATCTCGTCGAATTGATGATTCGTCGTTTCAGCGTCGAAGACCAGAACGCCAGCGATGAGCTGGCATCCTATGGCGGCTTCTACCGTGGCGGGCCGCAACAGCCGTGGTTCGATGAGCGTAACGAGGTTGCGTTGCGTCCCCAGCAGGTTCTCGACGATTTCTGGGCGCTGGATTTCAGTGGGATTTTCACCGCCAGGATGGAGCGCTTCTGGACGCTGCATCGCGATAATTTCTGCACCCTGGCCCGCTCTGCGTTTCTGGCATCTGCCGGTTTGCAAATGCTCAAGGGCCGATTGAACATCGAGCAGTTCAAGCTCGTCACTGAAACGATCATTGGCAGGCTGCAACCTGTCATGACCTACGATGCATTGCGTACAGGCGTTATCCCGAAGGCCGGGCTGACCCTTCGCACCTTCGATATCGGCGGCTATGTATGTACCGAGAGCATCCGTATCGTTGATGGCTCCGGGCAGCAGTTTCTCTATCTACCCGGCGATACCGATGCCTTTCATGTGTTTCCCTCGGATAAGGTGCTGTATGAATGGGTGCAGGAGCGCTTGCTCGATACCTCGCCCACAGCCACCTTCAAGAAATTGTTCATTCGCTCGGCTACGAGCCGGCAGTTGCATGGCGAGTTCTTCGATGAGCATGCTCGGGAGATTCTGGACACGCCCTGGGTTGCGGGGCAAACCCTGATCAACAGCAGGGACTTCGCTATCTCGGGTGATGCGTTCATCTACCTGCGTGGGCTGGCGAAGGAGCAGATGCGCGAGGATGCGCGTACCTTGCTGACTTCCAATACCGACTTGCGCAAGCAGATGTGGCTCGGCTACCTGAATGCGTTCAGCAGTACGTTAGGCGCTCTGGCGCCATTGGGCTGGCCGATGGCTTTGCTCATGGTGGGCGTGAGTGCCGCCAGCCTGGTACTCAAGGTCGATCAGACCATCCATGCCCGCGAGCCCCGTCAACGCAAGGCCGGGATCATCAGTGTGATCTACGGTTCGATATCCCTGGTGTTCAACCTCGCCATGCTGGTGGGAATGCTCAGGACGGGGGCGCGTAACCGCAGCACGAGTGCGGCTGTCGGACCTGAGACCCCGCAGTCCATTCCCATGGTCGAGTTGAATCCGCCAGCGCCCCTTCCGGTCAGGGTCAATACCCGCATGCGTGGCATCCAGATGCTGTCCAATGGCGAAACCTGGATCAGCCTTGACGACATGCCGTATCGGGTCGTGTTCAACGATGATCTCAACGCCTGGACCCTGACCGATCCGTCCAACCCCTGGGTCAGCGACGCGAGCCGCGCCGTACGCCTCAATGCCCGTAGTGAATGGGAGTGGAACGAGCCTTCAGCCTCGTCGACGCAAGTTCTGCCGGTGGGCGAAGTGAGTAATGAAGTGGCAAGCGGGTCGCTGGTAGCTGTTCGTTCGCCTTTCTGGGATGTCTACATGCAGTTCAATCTCGGGGAAGAAGAACGCCTGTCGCAGGTCGCCCTGGCCCGGCAAAAAGCGCTCATGAATGTGCCGGAACTGAGCCCGGGCGATCTGATCGCTCAGGATCTGAATGGTAATCCGGTGTATATCGACGAGTGGGGGGACATGCATCACATCTACAAAAAGTCGGACGGCCAGTATGTGGGTGGACGTATCCCGCTGTATTCGGCCAAGGACTCCTCCTTCAACCAGTATCTGCGCACCGGAACATCCACCGGCCCGGCCCAGGTCGACCTGATCGATGAACTGGCCGACGATCTGCGCACCGTTGGTTTCGACAACAGCGTCACCCTTTATCGTGGCGGCAGTGATTTGCGTGGTACCTCGGGACGTTTTTTCCGTAGCGGGCAGATCAAGAGTGGCGATGTGCTGGTCAGTACCGACATTCTGTCATTCAGTGAAAACCCTTATGTGGCGAGGGCTTTCTGCAGCAGTCAGGCTGGCGAGTATTCAGTGAGTTTTGCCAGGAAAGGCATTGCCATCAGTTTTGACGACACTTCGGTTGTCTTTGAATTGCCAGCCAGAAACTACTTGGGTGCAACCCCTGTCGCGCCGTTTTCCACTGATCCTGAGGAGGTCGAGTCGATTTTCCTGCCGGGTCGCTACTTCCTGATCGATGACATCCATCAGGTCTCCGGCCTCGATTACCGTTTCATCAAGGTACGTCTGATTGAAATCTCCGAGCCCAAGAGCTGGCACAGGCTCTATGAGTTGCGCACCGGGGAAGTCTTCACCCGCGAACGCTTTGCGGCAAAGCTGGGTGAGCAGGGGCGGCGGCTGGTTGACCGGTTCTTCCCGATCAACCCGTTGGGGCTGAGGTTCTAAAACCAATCTGCCTGCATGCCAAGGCAGGCATCATCCCGGTTTTCCAGTAGCACCAGTTCATGATGACAGCCTGGTACTTCCCACGTCAGGAAGTACCGGGCTGCCTGCAACTTGCCCTGATAGAAGTCGTCATCTGACGGGGTATTCCGAGTCAGTCCTTCCGTGGCGCGAATGGCCTGTTCCAGCCAGCGCCAACCGATGACGGTGTGGCCGAACACTTTCAGATAGAGTGCCGAATTGGCGAGTGTCGTACTGATCCTGCCTTGTGCCAGATCGGTCAGCAGGCCGACAGTTACCGTTTGCAGGCGCGTCACCAGTTGCTCCAGCGGCTGGCGCAAGGCATCGAGGCTTTCGTGGGCGCTGGCCCGTTTGGTGGTGTCGGCAATCAGCCGTATCAACTGCTTGAGCCCTGCACCATTATTTTGCGCCAGTTTGCGCCCCAGCAAGTCCAGCGACTGGATGCCGTGGGTGCCCTCGTGGATCGGGTTCAGGCGGTTATCGCGGTAATACTGCTCAACTGGATACTCGCGGGTATAACCGTGGCCGCCCAGAATCTGGATCGCCAGTTCGTTGGCTTTCAGGCAAAACTCCGAAGGCCAGGATTTGACGATGGGCGTCAGCAGGTCGAGCAGTTCGTGGGCCTGGCGCCGCAGTTCTTCGGTTTCGCCGGTTTGGGTATCGTCGAACAGACGAGCGCTATACAGGCCGAGGTCGAATGCACCCTCCACGTAGGCTTTTTGAGTCAACAGCATGCGCCTGACATCGGCGTGCTGAATGATCGGCACGGGTGCGCTATGCGGGTCCCGGTTATCGGGCAGTCGTCCTTGCGGGCGTTCCCGAGCGTAGTCCAGCGAATACAGATAACCCGCATAACCGAGCATGATGGCACCCATGCCCACGCCAATTCGTGCTTCGTTCATCATCTGGAACATGTAGCTCAGGCCCTGATGGGGCTTGCCGACCAGATAGCCTACACATTGCCCGTTATCGCCGAAGTTCAATGCTGTCGAGGTGGTGCCGCGCCAGCCCATCTTGTGAAACAGCCCGGCCAGAATCACGTCATTACGGGGGCCGTTGGTGCCGTCTTCGTTGACCAGAAACTTGGGTACGATGAATAGCGAAATACCTTTCACACCGGCAGGCGCGTCCGGCAGTTTGGCCAGCACCATATGCACGATGTTTTCCGACAGCGAGTGATCGCCACCGGAAATGAAGATCTTGTTGCCGCGCAAGCGATAGCTGCCATCCGCAGCGAGCTCGGCCCGGGTGCGGATATCTGACAGCGACGAACCTGCATGGGGTTCGGTCAGCGCCATGGTGCCGAAGAAACGGCCTTCGATAATCGGTTTCAGGAAACGCTGCTTTTGCTCGTCACTGCCAAAGCTTTCGATCAGGTTTGCCACGCCCATGCTCAGGAACGGGTAAGCCGTGGTGCCCGCATTAGCGGCCTGAAAGTGGGCGAAACAGGCCTGGGATAACAGCGTCGGCAACTGCATGCCGCCTTCTTCAAAGTCCCGCGCTGCATTGAGAAAACCGGCCTCCAGAAACGCATCTACCGCAGGTTTGACCTCGGGGATCAGCACCGCCTCGCCATTCTCGTAGCGAGGTTCGTTTTCATCGGCCTTGCGGTTGTGCGGGGCAAAGTACTTCTCGGCAATGGTACGAGCCGTACCGATGGCGGCATCGAACGTTTCACGGGAATGTTCGGCAAAGCGCTCGCGCCGGGTCAGCGCTTCGGCATCCAGCACCTCATACAGCTCGAAAGCCAGATTGCGGGAACTGAGCAGCGTCTCGGACATGACCTTCACCCTTTGTCTTGTAGTGGGCAGAGTCTAGGCCGGGGATGGGGTGCTGCCCAGCATGATTGATAAGGGTGATGGTAGGGGAGCGATTGGGCGCAAGCGGCAAGCGGCAAGCTACAAGTTAAAAGCTTCAAGCTTCAAGCTTTTAACTTGCCGCTTAAAACTTGCAGCTTTCCTCAACCTATCGTCATCAGGCTCGCATTACCTCCCGCTGCGGCGGTGTTCACGCTCAAGGCGCGTTCGATCACCAGTCGCTCCAGGGCAACGTTGGTTTCGCCGTGTGACAGGCCGTTGACGCCGAGGATCGCGCCGGAGCGCTGGGCTACCTGCTCGCAAATGGCACGCAACTGGTCCGAATCGCCATGGTGCAGAACGGCGTCGATCAGCACGTCATCCTTGCTCCAGTCCGCAACCAGCTTGATGCGGGCCTGAACCTCTTTGGGCAGGCGATTGCGCAGAGGCTTGCTGGTCGTGGTTTCCGGCCAGATGGCGGTGCTGCCGACGGCCAGAACCGCAGCCAGTTGCGTCAGCAGGTCGGTTTCGTCATCGGCCAGGCACAGCACGTGTTCACGCGGCAGGATGCTGTAGCTGTTGCGTTCACCGGTCGGCCCGGTCAGCAGGCGGGTAATGCCGCTTTGCGATTGCTCGGCAAACTGGCTGCACAGCTCATCCAGTGCGGACTGCTGATTGCTGGCGGCCCAGGCTTTCAAGGCTTGTAAAGGTTTGCCCAGTGCTTCCTGCAGACGAGTATCGGGGGCGATCAGCTTGTCGCCACGGTCAAAGGATTGTTCGATGGCGTCCTGTGGACGGGTCGACAACAGGCGATACAGATACAGCGGCCCGCCCGCTTTCGGTCCGGTGCCCGACAGGCCTTCGCCACCGAATGGCTGCACACCGACCACGGCGCCGACAATATTGCGGTTGACGTAGACGTTACCGGCATTGACGTTATCGATGACCTTGGCAATCGTTTCGTCGATGCGGGTGTGGACGCCCAGTGTCAGGCCGTAACCGGTGGCATTGATCTGGTCGATAAGCTGGTCCAGTTCCTTGCGCTTGTAGCGAACCACGTGCAGCACCGGCCCGAAGATTTCCCGTTGCAGTTCGTCGAAGCTTTCCAGTTCGATCAGCGTCGGCATCACATAGGTGCCGCGCTTGAGGTCCGTGCTGTTGGCGATTGCCACCTGATAGACCGTGCGGCCTTTGTCGCGCATGCCCTGAATGTGTTTCTCGATTCCGGCCTTGGCCTCTGCATCGATCACCGGTCCGATATCCACGGACAGATGTTCCGGGTTGCCCAGGCGGTTTTCAGCCATGGCTCCCTTGAGCATTTCGATCACGCGGTCGGCGGAGTCTTCCTGCAGGCACAGCACGCGCAGTGCAGAGCAGCGTTGGCCGGCGCTGTCGAAGGCCGAGGACAGAATGTCGATCACCACTTGCTCGGTGAGTGCC
Source organism: Pseudomonas sp. FG43 (assembly GCF_057809175.1). Classification (NCBI taxonomy): domain Bacteria; kingdom Pseudomonadati; phylum Pseudomonadota; class Gammaproteobacteria; order Pseudomonadales; family Pseudomonadaceae; genus Pseudomonas; species Pseudomonas sp. FG43. Next base: position 143,903 of record NZ_JBMDJL010000005.1, on the reverse strand, counting down.
GAGGAGTCGACGATCATGGCGTTCTGGCCACCGGTTTCGGCGATCAGCGGAATCGGCCGACCCTGAGCATCGAGACGCCCGGCAATGTTACGTTGCAGCAGGCGCGCCACTTCGGTGGAACCGGTAAACATCACGCCTTTGACGCGCTCGTCGCCCACCAGTCGGGCACCGACGGTTTCACCGCGTCCGGGCAGCAGTTGCAGCACGCCTTCCGGGATACCGGCTTCAAGCAACAGGCGCACGGCCTGGGCCGCGATCAGCGGGGTTTGTTCGGCAGGTTTGGCCAGCACCGGGTTGCCAGCGGCCAATGCCGCTGCGACCTGACCGCTGAAAATCGCCAGCGGGAAGTTCCACGGGCTGATACAGACCACCGGCCCCAGCGGGCGATGCGTGTCGTTGCTGAAATTGTTGCGGGCCTGAACGGCGTAGTAGCGCAGGAAATCCACGGCTTCGCGAACTTCGGCAATGGCGTTGGCGAAGGTCTTGCCTGCTTCGCGGACCAGCAGGCCCATCAAAGGCTGGATCTCGTTTTCCATCAGGTCGGCGGCGCGCTCAAGAATGGCGGCACGCTCGGCTGGCGGTGTGGCTTGCCAGATAGGGCCTGAAATCAGCGCGCACTGGATGGCGTTATCGACATCTTCCAGAGAGGCTTCCTGGACATGGCCTACCACGTCTCTCTGGTCGGACGGGTTCAGGGTTGGCTGAGCGGTGCCTTCGCTTGCCGGGCAGCCCAGCAGCGGCGCGGCTTTCCAGTCGTTGTGTGCGGTCGCCAGCAATGCCGACGACAGCGAGGCCAGACGATGTTCGTTGGCCATGTCGATGCCGCTGGAGTTGGGACGCTCCGGGCCATACAGGTCGCGCGGCAATGGAATGCGCGGGTGCGGCAGACCGAAGCTGCCTTCCTGGGTCGCCATGCGTTCGATGCTGCTGACCGGGTCGGCTACCAGTTCCTGAATCGAGACCGACTGGTCGGCGATGCGGTTGACGAACGAGGTATTGGCGCCGTTTTCCAGCAGGCGCCGTACCAGATAGGCCAGCAACGTTTCATGGGTGCCGACCGGCGCATACACACGGCACGGACGGTTCAGCTTGCCATCGGCAACCTTGCCCACCACCTGTTCGTAAAGCGGTTCGCCCATGCCATGGAGGCACTGGAATTCGTATTGGCCGGGGTAATAGTTCTGACCGGCAATGTGATAAATGGCCGCCAGTGTATGGGCGTTGTGGGTCGCGAACTGTGGATAGATGACTTCCGGTGCTGCCAGCAACTTGCGGGCACAGGCGATGTAGGAAACGTCGGTATAAACCTTGCGGGTATAGACCGGATAGCCTTCCAGGCCTTCGACCTGGGCGCGTTTGATTTCGCTGTCCCAGTACGCGCCTTTTACCAGACGGATCATCAGGCGATGGCGGCTGCGACGGGCCAGGTCGATCACGTAATCGATCACGTACGGGCAGCGTTTCTGGTACGCCTGAATGACGAAGCCGATACCGTTCCAGCCAGTCAGTTGCGGCTCGAAGCAAAGACGTTCAAGCAAGTCCAGCGACAGCTCAAGGCGGTCGGCTTCCTCAGCATCGATATTCAGGCCGATGTCGTATTGCTTGGCCAGCAGGGTCAGCGACAGCAGGCGCGGATACAGTTCTTCCATCACGCGCTCGTATTGAGCGCGGCTGTAGCGAGGGTGCAACGCCGACAGCTTGATGGAAATACCCGGGCCTTCATAAATGCCGCGGCCGTGAGAAGCCTTGCCGATGGAATGTATGGCCTGCTCGTAGGAGGCCAGGTACTTCTGCGCATCATGCTCGGTAAGCGCTGCCTCACCCAGCATGTCATAGGAGTAGCGAAAGCCTTTGGCCTCAAAGCGACTGGCGTTGGCGAGGGCTTCGCCAATGGTTTCGCCAGTCACGAACTGCTCGCCCATCAAACGCATGGCCATGTCCACGCCCTTGCGGATCATGGGCTCGCCGCTCTTGCCGATGATGCGGCTCAGGGACGAGGAGAGGCCTGTTTCGTTATGGGTGGAAACCAGTTTGCCGGTCAGCAACAGGCCCCAGGTCGCGGCGTTGACGAACAGCGACGGGCTGTTGCCCAGATGCGGCTGCCAGTTGCCGTTGCTGATCTTGTCGCGGATCAATGCATCGCGAGTGCCTTTGTCCGGGATGCGCAGCAATGCTTCGGCCAGACACATCAATGCCACTCCTTCCTGGGAAGAGAGCGAGAACTCTTGCAGCAGCCCTTGAACGATTCCGGCGCGACCGCTCGCGCTCTTCTGGTTGCGCAGTTTTTCGGCAATGGAGGCCGCCAGCTTGTGGGTGGCTTCGGCCATGGGTGCGGGCAGGCGGGCCTGCTCCAGCAGCATGGGGACCACTTCCTGCTCGGGGCGACGGTAGGCGGCGGTAATGGCGGCGCGCAGCACCGATTGCGGCAGGATGCTTTCGGCAAACTCCAGGAAACTCTGATAGCTCGTGTCGGCCGGCAACTCGCCGCTTTCATCGCCGTCCTTGCTGCCCTGGCCATTGAGTTCCTGCAGGGTTGCACCACTCTCCAGCTTTTCCAGGTAATTGAAGATTGCCTGCTTGATCAACCAGTGCGGCGTACGGTCGATGGATTGCGCGGCTGCTTTCAATCGCTCGCGGGTCAGGTCGTCAAGCTTGACGCCCAGAGTGGTGGTGGCCATGTCTTGTCCTCATTGTCGCCACTCTAGTGCGTGGCTTCGGCTTTGGCGCAGGTTAGCTTTGCTCCGGTAAAGGTGCAACCGGGTGCAACCTGTTTTTTGCGGAATATTTCAAGGCTATTTCTCTTGAGGCCCCGCTATACGGGACAAATGAGTGATTCTGGTGCGTTTTCTTTTGCGTAAGCGTCATTTGCCGCTTCAAAATGGGGCGGAAATCACAGTGCAATGATCATTTTGCAGAAGGTGCAACTGATTCGTTTAATTTGGTTGCACCTTTTTCAGTTTGTCTAATAGGATTCGCAGCCACGGTGCAACCGTTAGCGAGTCGTTCAGTGGCTGCTTCCTTGCGGAAATCTCAGCCAGCGCTGCGTCGGATACACAGGCATGGATAACAGGTTCGGTAACCGACTTCCCCTGAGTATCGGGCGTTTCATAAAAACAATGCCAAGGCAGAACTCATGAGCTTCAACAACCCTATCCTGATCACCTTCGTGATCTATATCGCTGCTATGGTGCTGATCGGCCTCATGGCCTATCGCTCCACCAACAACCTCTCCGATTACATCCTTGGCGGACGCAGCCTCGGCAGCGTGGTGACCGCCCTCTCGGCGGGTGCTTCGGACATGAGCGGCTGGCTGCTGATGGGCTTGCCCGGTGCCATCTACATGTCCGGCCTGTCGGAAAGCTGGATCGCCATCGGCCTGATAGCCGGTGCTTACCTGAACTGGCTGTTCGTGGCCGGTCGTCTGCGTGTGCAGACCGAGCACAACGGTGATGCGTTGACCCTTCCGGATTACTTCAGCAGCCGTTTCGAAGACAACAGCGGCGTGCTGCGTATCATCTCGGCCATCGTGATTCTGGTGTTCTTCACCATCTATTGCGCTTCGGGCATCGTGGCGGGCGCGCGTCTGTTCGAGAGCACTTTCGGCATGTCCTACGCCACATCGTTGTGGGCGGGCGCGGCAGCAACCATCGTCTACACCTTCGTGGGTGGTTTCCTGGCGGTGAGCTGGACGGATACGGTTCAGGCCACGCTGATGATCTTCGCGCTGATTCTCACGCCGATCATCGCCCTGCTGGCGACCGGCGGCATCGACACCACGTTCCTGGCCATCGAAGCCCAGAACCCGACCAGCTTCGACATGTTCAAGAACACCACCTTCATCGGTGTCGTTTCACTGCTGGCCTGGGGCCTGGGCTACTTCGGCCAGCCGCATATCCTGGCGCGCTTCATGGCGGCGGATTCGGTCAAGTCGATTGCCAGTGCCCGTCGTATCTCCATGACCTGGATGATCCTGTGTCTGGCCGGTGCGGTTGCGGTGGGTTTCTTCGGTATCGCTTACTTCGCGGCGAACCCGGATGTGGCCGGGCCTGTGACCGAGAACCCGGAGCGGGTATTCATCGAGCTGGCGAAGCTGCTGTTCAACCCATGGATTGCCGGTGTGCTGCTGTCCGCGATTCTTGCGGCTGTGATGAGCACCCTGAGCTGCCAGTTGCTGGTGTGCTCCAGTGCCCTGACCGAGGACTTCTACAAGGCGTATCTGCGCAAGAACGCTTCGCAGCTTGAGCTGGTCTGGGTCGGCCGGGCGATGGTACTGCTGGTTGCTGTGATTGCCATCCTGCTGGCCGCCAACCCTGAAAACCGCGTATTGGGTCTGGTGAGCTACGCCTGGGCCGGGTTCGGCGCGGCATTCGGGCCGGTGGTGCTGATTTCGGTGATGTGGAAAGGCATGACCCGCAATGGCGCGCTGGCTGGCGTGGTCGTCGGTGCAGTAACCGTGGTGCTCTGGAAGCAGTTCAGCACCATCGGGCTATATGAAATCGTTCCGGGCTTTATCTTCGCCAGCCTCGCGATTGTGCTCTTCAGTCTGATTGGCAAAGGCCCGTCGACTTCGATGCAAGAGCGTTTCATCGCTGCCGAGAAAGAGTTCAAGGCTGCCCGTTGATCGGTTTGTCCTGAAATGAAAGAGGCCCGCCCATTGAGTGCGGGCCTTTTCTTTTAGGCGGTGTACATATCAGATCTTGTTGTGATCGATATCCAGATTATAAAACGTGGCTTTTCCGCCTTCAGTGCTGTAGCCGGAGTTGTCCTGGGTATATACGCCAGCCTTGAAATACAGTGGTTTTGTACTCCAGGAAGAGCTGATGGATGTGCTCCAGTTCACATCTCTTGCACTGACACTCAATTCACCACCGGGGCTCAGGTGGATGATGTATTTGAATTTCTCATTGAGTGGAACACCTTCGGCAATCTTGATGACTTTGCTTTCGTCATCATCGAAGCGTTTGCGAACTTTCACCACGATATTGCCGGTCTGGGTTTTGGTCTTGTACTGATACTCGACCTTCAGCATCGGCTCGGTGCTGTCGTAGGCGTGTATCTGGCCAATCACGATCTTGCCGGATGACGGCACCTGATTGACCTCCAGGGTCGCATTCAGAAAATTGTCCGCTTCGGGATACAGCCAGTTGTGCAACGTGCCGTCAGACCACGTCTCGCGCAGCTCGCTGCGTGGGTATTTGGCATTTTCGGTGCGCGACCCGGTGACGGGCGACCAGAAGAAAATGTATTCCGAGTGCGACTCGAAATACTTGCCGTCATAGCCTTGGCGCAGTTGCGAGGTTTCGATGGTTTTGGGGGGTGAGCCCACCGGAATGCTGAGGTTCCAGGATCCAAGATCTATCATTTTGTGCTTCCAGAAATATTCATGCGACTGTCGGAAGTCTCTATTCAGAGGGTTCGGGCAGTTCTTATACGATTTGAAAGCGCATTTGTTAATGCTTGGAGATCGAACTAATGACGTCAAAGTGCTGTCACTTTTCTTGTAGGACAGAATTTATATGGCCTGTAGGAATATACCGTTAGTCGGTTATGTGGAACTTTTGTGGTGGCAATGAGCTGCCTTGCTGCTGCTTTTTTCAGGAGCGACTAAAGTTGATACAGATTGGATACGGTTTTTTGTAACAGGCGTCTCCCACACAAGTAGAGAAGCAGCATGGAATGCGTGCAATCCAAGCCCAATGATGGCTCTTCGGTTCTTCTGGTTGTTGATGACTACCCTGAAAACCTGGTGACGATGTGCGCAGTCCTGCAGCGCACGGACTGGCGCATTGTCACGGCCAGTTCAGGAGTCGAAGCGCTGACGGTGCTTCTTGAGCAGGAGGTGGATCTGGTTCTGCTGGATGTGCAGATGCCTGACATGGATGGATTCGAAGTTGCACGTTTGATGCGTGGCAGCCAGAGGACGCGCCTGACCCCGATCATCTTCCTTACTGCCAACGAGCAGAGCCCGGCTTCAGTCCACAAGGGCTATGCGAGCGGTGCCGTCGATTATCTGTTCAAACCCTTTGACCCGAACGTGCTGAAGCCCAAGGTCCAGGCCTTGCTGGAGCAGCAGCGCAATCGTCGTGCCTTGCAAAAGCTTACTCAGGAGCTGGAGAGCGCAAGAGCGTTCAATGCATCGGTACTGGCCAATGTGGCTGAAGGCATTGTGGTGATCGATGAGTGCGGCATCATCAGTTTCGCCAACCCGGCCATCTGCCGTTTGCTCAATGCCACTGTCGAGCAACTGTGCGGGACCAGCGTGCTGGATTATGTGTTGGAGCCTGGGGTCGAGAGCTGGCAGGAGTCGGACTTCTACAAGCACTATCGCCAGGCTGACACTTACCGTGTGCATGATGCTGTCCTGCGCACTGTCGAGGGCGGCCAGTTGCCTGTGGCGCTGTCTTGCGCACCATTGCCTTGTGAACAAAAGGCAATGGTGCTGACTATTCTCGATATGTCGGTGGTGCGCGACCTGTATCACCAGCTCGAACAACAGGCCGTTACCGATGCCTTGACCGGGCTGCTCAACCGCCGTGGTTTCTATCAGGCTGTCGAAGGCATGCTGTTGCGCAACGAGCATGCGGACAAGTATCTGGTCGTGCTGTATCTGGATCTGGACGGCTTCAAGCAGATCAATGATTCGCTTGGCCATGATGCTGGCGATCAGGTCCTGCTCTGGGTGGCTGGGCAGCTCAAGGATTGCCTGCGCCCCTACGATGTTCTGGCGCGTATGGGCGGCGATGAATTTACCGTGGTGATCGACGGCTTCGACTATCCCGAGCAGGCTGCAAAGGTGGCTGAAAAGTTTATCGAGCGGGTATCGGTCAGGCGTCAGGTTGACGGTGTGGATATTGCCTTGGGCGTCAGTATCGGAATTGCGACTTACCCTGAATGTGGCTCCAACCTCGATGGCTTGCTGCGGGCTGCGGATATCGCCATGTACGAAGCCAAGCGGGCAGGGCGCCAGCAGTATCGGTTCTATGACCAGAACATGAACGGTCGTGCGCGTTCGCGCCTGATGCTCGAAGACAGTGTGCGCAACGCCATCGACGGCAAGAACTTCTCTGTGGTCTATCAGCCTCAGGTCTACGTCGCCGATGGACGGCTGCGCGGCTTTGAAGCCCTGTTGCGCTGGCAGCACGCGAGTGTCGGAGAAGTGCCGCCCGCCCTGTTTATCCCCTTGCTGGAGGAAACGCGGCTTATCAACCGGCTGGGCAGCTGGATCTTCGATCAGAGCGCTGAGCAGCGCCAGACGTGGAGTCGGGTCTTTACCTCCGATCTGGTTGTCAGTGTCAGTATCAGCCCGACACAATTCTGCATGCCCAATCTGGCCGCGGAACTGAGGCGGGCAATAGAGCGCTTTGAATTGCAGCCCGGCCAGCTGGAAGTTGAGATCACTGAAGCTTCGCTGGTGAACAACCTGAGCCACAGCCACAAGCAATTACAGCAACTGCGCGATATCGGTGTGCGCGTGGCGCTGGATGATTTCGGTGTGGGCGATTGTTCGCTGTCGCACTTGCGCAATCTTCAGCTCGATACCCTGAAGCTTGACCGGCACTTCATCGCCGGCCTGCTCGATTCGCCTCGCGATGCCGTTCTGGCGCGCAGCATCATCGATCTGTGCCGCAACCTGGACATATTGGTGATTGCCGAAGGGGTCGAGACTCTCCAGCAGTATGAGTGGCTGGTCAACAACGGTTGCCAGGTCATTCAGGGTTTTCTGGTGGCCTATCCGCTGGATGCCGGAGACACCCTGTCTTTCCCGCAGCGCTATGACTGGTCGAGGCTGCTGGCCTGATTGCGGTAGACTGGCGCCTTTGAATCATTTGTCACGGCCCCATGACTGCTTCAGCTCTTGCTCCGCTCAAATACCTGCAAGCCTATCCTGCGTCCCTTCAGGATCAGGTGCGGCAACTGATTGCGCAGGACAAACTGGGCGATTATCTGCAACAGCGCTATTCGGAGCGGCATCAGATCCAGAGTGACAAGGCGCTGTATGCCTATGCCCTGGCCTTGAAGCAGGAGCACCTGCGCAATGCGCCGCCTATCGACAAGGTGCTGTTCGATAACCGCCTCGACCTGACTCATCGCGCGCTCGGTTTACACACCACGGTTTCGCGAGTGCAGGGCGGCAAGCTCAAGGCCAAGAAGGAGATTCGCGTCGCTGCGCTGTTCAAGGAGGCGGCGCCGCAGTTCTTGCGAATGATCGTGGTGCATGAGCTGGCTCACTTCAAGGAGTCCGATCACAACAAGGCGTTCTACCAGTTGTGTGAGTACATGCAGCCCGGCTATCACCAGCTGGAATTCGACTTGCGGGTTTATCTGACGTATCGCGATCTGCAGGCAGGCGCCAGATCGACAAGCTGAATATCGTGCCAACAAGGATTTGAAGATGGATGTCAGCAAGACCAAAAGCAGTTTCTATCGGCGCCTGTATGTGGCTTATCTGATCGACCGCCAGATCGCCAGCACGGTGCCCGAGTTGACGGAGGTCACCGGCATGCCGCGCCGTACGGCCCAGGACACCATCGCCGCACTGGCCGACCTTGATATCGAATGCGAATTCGAGCAACAGGAAGGCGCCCGCAACCATGCAGGGCACTACCGGATTCGTGACTGGGGTGCGATCGACAGCGACTGGATAACCCGGAATCTGGCCAATATCAAAGCCGTGCTGGGTTATCCCTGAAGACGTTCTGCTTTATTCGAGATCGCGGCGCATGCCGATGTGCGGGATATCGTCTTCCAGATACACCTCGCCGACCGCGTTGAAGCCGTAGCGGCTGTAGTAGCCCTGCAAATGCGCTTGCGCCGACAGATAGATGGGCTGGTCGGGCCATTTCTTTTCTGCATGATCCAGCGCCTGCACCATCAGTTCATGGCCCATGCCTTTGCTGCGAATCGACGGTGCGGTGACCACGCGGCCAATGGTGACATCGCCGCCTTGCTGGATCGGGTCCAGCAAGCGCAGGTAAGCCACCAGCTTACTTCCTTGCCAGGCCATCAAATGGCAGGTATCGCCTGTCAGGTCCAGACCATCAACATCCTGATACACGCACTGCTGCTCGACCACGAACACCTCGGAGCGCAGTTTCAGAACGGCATAAAGCTGTTCGATGCTCAGGTCGGTATGGTGTTTGCAGATCCATTTGATAGGCATGTTTTTGACTCGCAGATAAACCAGAAAGGAATTCTAAACGCATCCGGCCGCATTCCCAATAAAACGCTGTGATGTCCATCGGTGGCTCTGGCCCATGTGAGGCAAAATATTTTCTGGATCAATCGTATATATGCAACATTCATATGGGTTGTTTCCTGGCGGGATTGGGTCTTCAATACAGGTCAGGATTCAAGTGTCGGCGTTGGTCAACGGCTATCAGTCTGGATCGGGCATGCTGCCCACCTGGGGAATTCAAGCATGTCGCGATTGCTTCAAGCCATTGGGTTGCTGGGATTACTGTTGATCGCCCAGGCTGGCGCAGAGGAGAAGTTGCGCCTGGTCGCCGATGCCTGGCCTCCCTTCACTGATGACGCACTGCTCAACGACGGTCTGGCGACCGATATCGTGAGGACCGCCTTGCAGCGTGCCGGGTATCGAACGGTATACGAGCAGGTCCCTTGGGCGCGGGCGATGCATGGTATCGCCGAGGGGCGCAATGATGTGCTGATCAATGCCTGGTTCAATCAGGAGCGCACGCGGGTTGGCCAGTTTTCTGCCGAGTATCTGGTCAATCGTGTGCGCTTTCTCAAGCGCAAAGGCTCGGATATCGATACCTCGAACCTTGCCCAACTGCATAAGTACGTCATTGCGGTGGTGCGCGGTTATGCCTACTACCCGGCGTTCGATAATGACCCGGCGCTGAAAAAAGTACCGGTCCACAATTTTTCGATGGCTGCGAACATGCTGGCTGCCGGGCGTGTGGATCTGGCTCTGGAAGATGAGTTCGTGGCCCGCTACAGCCTGGCTAACGAGCATGACGAGGTGCGCAACCGCCTGGAGTTCCTGCCGGACTCGCTGAGCGAGAACAGCCTGCATATTCTGGTCAGCCTGAAGAACCCCAGGCATGCGGAAATCGTTGCCGGTTTTGACCGGGAAATCGCGTGCATGAAAGCAGATGGCACCTACGACGAACTACTCAGACGGCACGGTCTGTTGCCTCCGGCCCTTTGATCAAATGCGCCGCCAGTGTGCGTAGTGGCGCCAGCTGGCGATAGATCAAGGCCAGTTGCGTTTGTACCAGTCGCTGGCTTTCGTCCAGTTCGTCGGGCATCTGTTCCAGTTGGGTGGCCAGCTCTTCTTCCACATCGTTCTGCACGGCTACCGGTTTCTTTTCGGCCAGGCTCTGGGCGATTTCATCAATGCTGGTCGCCAGTGCCGCGCCTGCACCATCGATGAGCTGTTCGTGGACATCGCTGGGCAGTTGGGTATCGCGATGCGCGCCCAGCCCCGAGAGATAACTCAGCAGCGTGTGCGACAGCACCAGGAAGCGAAAGCCCACGTCGGCTTCCTTGCGGAAGTGCCCAGGCTCCATCAGCATGTTCGCCAGCGTCGTGGAGAGCGCCGCATCGGCATTGTGCGCATTGCGTCGTGCCAGACGATAAGCCAGGTCGTCGCTCTTGCCCTTGGCGTATTGCTGCATGATCTGGCGCAGGTAGGTGCTGTTGCAGCTCAGGGTATTGGCCAGCACCTTGTTCAGCTTGCGCCCTTGCCAGTCAGGCAGGAACAGGAACACCGCAAGCCCGGCAATCAGGCTGCCCAGCAGGGTATCGAACAGGCGTGGCAGGAATAACCCGTAGCCATCGCCCACCTGATTGAAACAGAACAGCACCATCACTGTGATCGCTGCGGTCGAGAGGGTGTAGCGCGTTGTGCGGTTGACGAAGAACACCACGCCCGCCAGCACAGCACACATCGATTGCAGGACCGGGTTGGTCACCAGATCGAAAAGCGCCCAGCCCACGGTCAGGCCAAGAGCGGTGCCGATGATCCTTTGCACCAGCTTGCGCCGGGTCGCGCCGTAACTTGGCTGGCAGACGAAAACGGTGGTCAGGATGATCCAGTAGCCTTGTGAAGGGTGGATCAGATGCACCATGGCGTAACCCACCGTCAGGGCCAGCGGCAGGCGCAAGGCATGACGGAACAGCAGCGAGGTCGGCGTCATTTGCAGGCGCAGGCGTGTCCAGACGTCCTTGAGATTGCGCGGCGAACGGTCCAGCAGGCTGCTGTCGGTCGCATCGGCCAAGGCGTCCGGGTTGCTGGCATCGCTGATCAGGCGATCCAGGGTTTCAAGGTTGGCCGCCAGTGCCCGCAAGGAGCGCAACAGGCTGCGCCACGCCGGGTTGCTCTGGATGCGCAAGTGCTCAAGGGAGGCGCGCAGGTCTTCCATCGCTTCGGCAAAGCTTGGGTCGTAGACAAACGGCTGGCGTAACTGGATGGATTCGGACAACGCCTGGCAGGCCACGCCCTGCTGACGCAGCAGACGCTGGCAGCGGAACAGCACATCGCTGTGGAAAAACGCTTCGGCCAGCGAGTTGTACGGATAATGCGAAGAGCTGGCGCGCTCGTGAATGTCCTGCGCAATGAAGTACAGCTTCAGATAACGGCTGACTTTCGAGCCGGGTCGGCCATTGCCGACCCGATGCAAGATGATTTCCTTGGTGGTGTTCAGCGCTGCAACGACCCGGCCGTTCTGTTTGGCCAGCTCCAGGCGTCGCTCTTCCACATTGAGGGTGCGAATCGGCTCGAACAGAGTCGACTTGAGCTTGAGGTACAGCCCAAGTTCGCGAAACAGCCGTGCCAGCGCCTGCTGGACCGGCTGGTTGGAAAACAGCATCTGCCATAACACCGACAGCAAGCCGTACCAGGCCGCGCCCGCCACCAGCAGCATCGGCTCATGCCAGAAATCGAGAACCTCGCCACCGCGCTGGTCCACGCCAATCATGGTGTAGACCGACAGAATCAGTGTTCCATAGGCAATCGCACCATAGCGCTCGCCCAGCGCCCCGAGCATGGTCAGGCAGAAACTGGCCAGGGCCAGCGCGCAAACGAACAGCCAGGGATAGGGAAACAGGAGTTCGACGGCCAGCGCGGCAATGCTGAAACACACCAGCGTCACAGCCAGCGCATTGAGACGGCCTTGCCAACTGTCATCGGTTTCGGCCAGAGCGCAGGCGATAATCCCCAGGAACAGCGGGATCAACAAGCCCATCTCATTTTGATACCAACACAGCGCCATGCTGCCGGTCAGCGCGATAAAGACTCGAACGCTATAGCTGAACTTGTCCAGCGCCCATAACCGACGGAGTGTATGACGCAGAGATTTTGATGCCATGAATGAGCTGACGGCCTTGTTCGCAATTGATCGATCCCGCAGAAAGATATGTACAGGCCCGAGGCTGGCCTGTACATCCGCTTGGGAAAAAAATTATTGCCCGCTGTGAGCTACGTCCTGTCTGTCAGACGTATTGGGCCGCCGCATAAGCCGATGCCCAGGCCCACTGAAAATTGAAGCCGCCCAGATGGCCGCTCACATCCAGCACTTCACCCACGAAATACAGCCCAGGCGATTTCAGCGATTCCATGGTCTTGGAAGACACTTCACGGGTATCGATCCCGCCCAGCGTAACCTCGGCGGTTCGATAGCCTTCGGTGCCGGCCGGCACGACCTGCCAGCCCGCCAGCTTTTCAGCGATCCCGGCCAGTTCTGCATGGGTGTACTGCTTCATCGGCTTGGAAACGAACCAGTGCTCGGCAATCAGGTTGGCCATCTTCTTGGTGAAGATTTCCCCCAGCAGGGTCTTCAACTCGCTGTTCGGGCGTTCGGCTTGCTGCTCGGTCAGCCAGTTCGGGACGTCGTGATCGGGCAGCAGGTTGATTTCCACGCAGTCGCCCGGCTGCCAGAACGACGAGATCTGCAGGATTGCCGGGCCACTGAGGCCACGGTGGGTAAACAGGATGTTCTCGCGAAAGCTCATGTCATTGCAGCTGACCAGACAATCCACCGACGTCCCCGACAGCTCGCTGCACAGTTCCTTGAGCTGGTCGGTAATGGTGAACGGCACCAGCCCGGCGCGAGTCGGCAGCAGCGTATGGCCGAATTGCTTGCCGACCTGATAGCCGAAACCTGTGGCCCCCAGCGTCGGGATCGACAGACCGCCGGTGGCGATTACCAGCGATTCGCAGCTCAAGGTGCCAAGGGTGGTTTCCAGGCTATAGCCGGTTTCAGTCTTTTCGATCTGCTGCACGGAAGTGTCCATGTGCAGGCTGGCACCGGCCTGTCGGCACTCTTCGAGGAGCATTTCGAGAATGTCGCTGGACTTGTTATCGCAGAACAACTGGCCCAGCTTCTTCTCGTGGTACGGAACGCCATGCTTGGCGACCATGGCGATGAAGTCCCACTGGGTATAGCGGGCCAGTGCCGACTTGCAGAAGTGCGGGTTCTGCGACAGAAAATTGCCCGGCTCCGTGTACATGTTGGTGAAGTTGCAGCGCCCGCCACCGGACATGAGAATCTTCTTGCCCGGCTTGTTGGCGTGATCGATCAGCATCACCTTGCGCCCACGACCTGCGGCGGTGAGCGCACACATCAAACCTGCGGCGCCAGCGCCAATGATTACAACGTCAGTAACGGGCACAGCATGGTCCTCGTGTGGAGCCGGGAATAATGTTCAACCTGTGGGAGGGGGCTTGCCCGCGACGCTTTTTACAAGATACGAACCCGCAACGACTTGCCCTTGATCTTGCCATTGTTCAAACGCTCCAGCGCCTGTTTGGCGATGCTGCGCTCGACGGCCACATAGGCCTGGAAGTCGAAGATGGCGATCTTGCCGACCTGCGCGCCCGGAACACCGGCCTCGCCCGTCAATGCACCCAGAATATCGCCCGGACGCAGCTTGTCCTTGCGACCCGAGCCGATGCACAGGGTTGTCATGGCAGGCAGCAACTTGCCGCCTTCCTTGACGCTCAGGTTGTCGTACTGCTGCCAGTTCAACGGAGCCTTCTGCAGCTCTTCGATGGCGCGGGCACGCTGGCTTTCCGAAGGGGCCACGAGGCTGACGGCAATACCTGTCTCGCCCGCACGCCCGGTACGACCGACACGGTGGATGTGGATTTCCGAGTCGCGGGCCAGCTCAACGTTGATGACCATGTCCAGTGCATCGATATCCAGACCGCGGGCTGCGACGTCGGTGGCGACCAGTACCGAAGTGCTGCGGTTGGCGAACATCGCCAGTACCTGATCACGATCACGCTGCTCCAGGTCGCCATGCAGGCCCACGGCGGACATGCCCTTGGCGGTCAGGTGGTCGACCACTTCCTGGACCTGCTGCTTGGTGAAGCAGAACGCGACACAGGAAGTCGGGCGGAAATGCCCAAGCACCTTGACCACCGCTTCCAGACGTTGCTCCGGGGAGATTTCGTAGAAAATCTGCTCGATCTGGCTGTCGGCATGCAGCGCTTCGACCTTGACGGTCTGTGGATCACGCATGAATTTGGACGCCAGTTGCTTGATACCGACCGGGTAGGTGGCCGAGAACAGCAGGGTCTGGCGACGTTGCGGAGTCTGTTCGATGATGTCGGCGATGGCGTCGTAGAAGCCCATGTCCAGCATGCGGTCGGCTTCATCGAGGATCAGCGTGTTCAGCCCGTCCAGTACCAGCGAGCCCTTGCGCAAATGCTGCTGGATACGGCCCGGCGTGCCGACGATGATGTGCGCGCCATGCTCCAGCGAACCGATCTGCGGCCCGAAAGGCACGCCGCCACACAGGGTCAGCACTTTGATGTTGTCTTCGGAGCGTGCCAGACGGCGAATTTCCTTGGCCACCTGATCGGCCAGCTCGCGTGTCGGGCACATCACCAGCGCCTGGCAACCGAAGAAGCGCGGATTGATCGGGTTCAGCAGCCCGATACCAAAGGCGGCGGTCTTGCCGCTGCCGGTCTTGGCCTGAGCGATCAGGTCCATGCCCTTGAGAATCACCGGCAGGCTTTGCGCCTGAATCGGCGTCATCTCGGCATAACCAAGCGACTCCAGGTTAGCCAGCATGGCAGCGGACAGGGGCAAAGTGTTGAAAGCGGTGTTAGTCACGACAGAGGACCTGCAAAACAAAAATGTCGCGCAGTGTATCAGGTCGTAAGGCCAGCTCAGATGGCAATGTCGATAAATGGCGCAGCAAACTGTAGGAGCGAATTCATTCGCGAAAACAGTCATTCGCGAATGAATTCGCTCCTACTCCCTTTATCTCAATTTCTTACCTTCCTGCGCAGGCAGTTGCAGAAATATCCCCGCCGCAAACATCGCCAGTACTCCCACGCTCAGGAAGGTCAGTTGAAAAGCCCCCAGCACACTGCTGACTTCGCCCGTGGCCACGTCATCGGTAAAGCCGCCCAGCAGGGCGGCAGCGGATGCCACGCCCAGGCTCAGTGACAATTGCGCGACGACCGACAGCAGGCTGTTGCCACTGGCGGTGCTGGCGTCGTCCAGGTCGATCAGGGTCACGGTGTTCATGGCGGTGAACTGCAAGGCGTTCACTGCGCCCAGCAGGGCCAGATGGACAAGCAGCACCCAGTACGGGGTTTGAGTGTCCACCAGCGCCAGGGTCGCCAGCAGTATTCCAAGCAGCAGCGTGTTGCCGGTCAGGATGGTGCGATACCCCAGCAGTTCGATCAGCCAGCGGGCCACGGTTTTGGCGAACATTCCGGCGGCGGCCAGCGGCAGCATGCTCATGCCGGCCTGCGCCGGTGAATAACCCAGCGGGATCTGCAGCAGCAAGGGCACCAGAAACGGCAGGGCGCCACTGCCCAGTCGCGCAAACAGATTGCCCAGGATGCCCACCGCAAAGGTCCGGGTGCGAAACAACGACGGTGCAAAGAGTGGAAACTCTACATGCCCGGCCCGCAGCCAGTAGGCCGCCAGACAGCCCAGGCCGGCGAACAGCAGCAAGACCACACGCATGTGCGGCAGGTGCAGCTCGCCCAGGCCTTCCAGTGCAATGGTGATCAGCACCATCGAGGCTCCGAACAGAATGAATCCTGTGCCGTCGAAACGTGTGCGCCCGCCGCCTGGGATATCCGGGATGAAATGCTTGACCGCATAGCAGCCCAGCAAACCCACCGGAATATTGATCAGGAAGATCCAGTGCCAACTGAAATACTCGACCATCCAGCCGCCCATGGTCGGCCCGAGCAACGGACCCAACAGGCCGGGCACGGTAATGAAGCCCATGATCCGCACCAGTTCCGAGCGTGGGTAGGCGCGTAATACGATCAAGCGCCCGATAGGCAGCATCAACGCGCCGCCAAGCCCCTGAATGATCCGTGCTGCCACCAGCATGTTCAGCGAGTTGGACAGTGCGCACAGCAACGAGCCGAAGCTGAACAAGAGGATGGCGCTGAAAAAGATGCGTTTGATGCCGAAGCGATCGGCAATCCACCCCGAAGCAGGAATCAGCAGGGCGATGGTCAACATGTAGGCAATGACCACCGACTGCATGCGCAGGGGATCTTCTTCCAGCGAACGGGCCATGGACGGCAGCGCCGTGTTGAGGATTGTCCCGTCCAGGCTTTGCATGAAGAAGGCGATGGCGATGACCCAAGGCATCCAGCGCAGGGTTTTTTCGTCCAGGTGCGGCATGTCATTTCCTGTGATGTTGTGCGCGAATAAGCGGAGCGCCGCCCGATTCGCTCCCACAGACAACCCCGTAGGAGCGAATTTATTCGCGAAGAAGGGCTACAACGTCAACGTCAGCTTGCTTATCAAAGCCCCGGGCAACTGAATGGAAGCTGTCTGCCGCTGGCTATAAGTACTGGCCGACAGGATAAGCTCCCGCTCGCGGGTCAGGTTTTCCAAAGCGTTGCCCAGCAGGCTGTAGGCGCTGTCATCAAAACGCATGGTACTGACCGGTGCGACGATCTTGCCGTCCTCGACCCAGAAGGTCGCAAAGCGGGTCATGCCCGTCAGGCGTGCCGCAGACTGATCGGAAAAATTCAGATACCAGAGGTTGCTGATATACAGGCCAGTGCCGAGCTGCTTGAGAATCTGTTCCTGCTCCAGAGTACCGCCCGCCATGCTCAGTGCGCTTGGCCACTCGCCGTAATCTGCGCCGTTTGCTTGCAGGCCGTATTCGGCGGCGCTGCTGGAGTCGACCAGTTGTTCCCGTGCTTCGCCAGCGGCGATCAGGGACAGGTCTTTGCGTGGATAGCCTTCGCGGGAAAATGCCGGTGACAGTGAGCCGCTGACCTGTTCATCCAGGCTGAACAGCGGGCTGAAACGGGTGTCGCCGCTGTACAGTCGCTGCAACGGGCTGTGCTTGCTGGCCAGTGCCTGTGCGGAAAATCCGCCCCAGCACAGCATGCCGATGATTTCATCCAGTGCGGCAGGTGCCAGGTAAGCGCGGTACTGACCGGGCTCCAGAGTGCGCAGCGGACGCCCGAGAAACTCCAACTGCTCGCGGGCCTGATTGAAGCGTCTGGTAAAGGCCTCGCTATTCCAGTCATGCCCGGCATAGTTGGCTTTCACGGCCTGGCCGTTCTCGTGGAACAGGCTCCAGTCGAAATTGAAGCTGTTGGCCTGATGCCAACCCAGCGCCCCCCAGGAACTGGCGAAGCCGCGATACACCGGACCTGCTGCATAAAAGCCCACCAGGTCCAGACCCTGAGACAACCCGCTGATCAGCTCCACGACTTGCCCACTGTCCGGTAGCGGCGGCTCTTGCAGATTGTTGCTGTGCCAGGCCTCGGTATTGGGCAGTAGATACGGGTCCTTGGCGAGTGATACCAAGGTTTCGCGCAGTTGCAGCAAGGCCTGCTTCAGACGCTGGCTGTCGACCTCGGCATCGCCGGAGAGTGTCAGTTCCAGATCGGCATGCCGCCCGTCATCGATCAGTTTGAAGGTCACGCTGGCTTGCTGCACATGCCCGGCCTGACGGACCTGGCCATGATTGAAGCGAATGAAATCCGAAGCTTCGGCGTTATAAGCCAGTGTGAAATGTTCGTTCGGGCCGATATCTGCCTTGAGGACGGCGACCAATGCCTCGAATTGCTGTTGATGAGACATCAGGCATCACCTCCAAATACATCGACATTGGCGAAGACACAGGCTGGCGAGGCATGACCGACACGCACCACCTGATTGGGTTCGCCCTTCCCGCAATTGGGCGTGCCCAGCACCTTGAAGGTACTGGCATCGCCGACCGCGCTGAGGTTGCGCCAGAACTGCGCGGAAATAGCCCGATAGTTGGGGTTCTTGACCACGCCCCTGAGTTCGCCGTTTTCGATCAACTGGCCCCACTCGCAACCGAACTGGAATTTGTTGCGCGCATCGTCGATGGACCACGAGCGGTTGGTGGACATCAGGATGCCGTGCTCGATATTGCCGATCAGTTGCTCCAGCGACTGGTCGCCCGGTTCGATATTCAGGTTGGCCATACGGTCGATGGGTGGACGGTTCCAGTTACAGGCGCGGCTGTTGGCGACGCCCGGCAGGCCGGAGCGGTATTGCGACAGCGCACCACCCAATGGCCTCTGTAACAGGCCGTCGCGAATCAGGAACTGCTTGCTAGCCGCCGTGCCATCGTCGTCATGACCGTAACTGGCCAGTTGCTCGGGGATTTCGGGGTCGAAAGTCACGTTGAGCAGGCTGGAGCCGTATTGCAGCGTGCCGAAGTCCGATGCCTTGACGAAGCTGGTGCCGGCGTAATTGCGCTCGTCACCCAGAATCCGGTCCAGCTCCAGTGGATGGCCGATGGATTCGTGGATCTGCAAGATCATCTGGTCCGGCATCAGCAGCAGATCACGCGGGCCAGTTGGTGTGTTGGGGGCCAGGATCAATTGCAGCGCTTGATCGGCAACCTGTGCGGCAGCGCCGATCAGTCCGCAATTGCTGATGATTTCTGCACCGCCTTGCTGGCCGAAGTTATCGCGGCCCAGGCTGCGGGTCTGGCTGTCACGACCGTCGTAGGCGGTTACCGTCATGCCTGGAAAGACGAAGCGCTGTGCCTGACGAATCTCGGCGCCTGCGCTGTTGAGGTAAATCTGCTCAACGTTTTCCAGTCCCAGCCCTGCTTGCCAGTTCACCAGACGCTCGTCTTTGGGTACGGCCTTCGACTCGGCCATCAGCACATCGATGCAATCGCTCAGGCTCGGGAAGGCATTGCTCAGGTTGGGCGACAGGTAATCGGCGCGGGCTGTCGAGACAGTCTGATCAGTCAGGTCCAGCAGCGAATGCGGCGCCAGGCGGCGAGCCAGCTCTTCGGCCTGGTGCAGCGCGGCCTGCAAGCCACGCTGGGAAATGTCGTTGGTGGCGGCGTAGGTTTCGACACCATTGAGGCGCACGGTCAGCATCGCCCCTTCATCGCTACCCAGCGATGGCGGCTCGGCCACGTTCTTGCGTACGCTCAGGTGCTGGCTGGTTCTGCGGACATAACGTACGGAAAAGAATTGCGCATCGCTCTGCAGTGCGGCGAACCGCTGCTTGAGCTGAGCGGAGAAATCGAACATGCAGAGAGGCTCCTTGTTGGGCGGGCAAGGTGTTCGCGAATGAATTCGCTCCTACTGTAGGAGCGAATTCATTCGCGAAGGGAACAGGCGTGCCCGCAGATCATAGAGTCTGAATCACGCTTGTGCTACTGAACCTCGCAGCGGTGTGCCGCGTGCCGGGCGATCACCTGCCACGAAGTAGTCGGCGGTGCTGCGCGGCAACGGCTGACGGCCACGGATCCTGTCGGCGATCTTCTCGGCGATCATGATGGTCGGTGCGTTGAGGTTGCCTGTGGTGATGATCGGCATGATCGAAGCATCCACCACGCGCAGGCTTTCCAGGCCATGGACACGACCCTGGCCATCGACCACCGCCATGTCATCGGTGCCCATCTTGCAAGTACACGAAGGGTGATACGCCGTTTCGGCGTGTTCACGGACGAACTTATCCAGCTCTTCGTCGGACTGCACTTCGATGCCAGGGCTGATCTCGCGGCCACGGTACGGGTCCAGTGCCGGTTGCTGCATGATCTCCCGAGTCAGGCGGATGCCGTCGCGGAACTCCTGCCAGTCCTGCTCGCTAGACATGTAGTTGAACAGGATGCTCGGGTACTCGCGAGGGTCTTTGGACTTGACCTGCACCCGACCACGGCTCGGCGAGCGCATGGAACCGACGTGGGCCTGAAAGCCATGCTCTTTCACACCTTTGGTGCCGTTGTAGTTAATGGCAACCGGCAGGAAGTGGTACTGGATGTTCGGCCACTCGAACTCTTCACTGGAGCGGATGAACCCGCCCGCCTCGAACTGGTTGCTGGCACCGATGCCTGTGCCGAGGAACATCCATTGCGCGCCAATGGCCGGCTGATTCCACCACAGCAGGGAAGGGTAGAGCGAAACAGGCTGGGTGCAGCTGTATTGCAGGTACATCTCCAGGTGATCCTGAAGGTTCTGGCCGACACCCGGCAGGTCGTGAACCACGGGAATATCTAGCGTGTTCAGCAGTTCGGCCGGGCCGACACCGGAGCGTTGCAGAATCTGCGGTGAAGCAATGGCGCCGCTGCACAGCAGGACTTCCTTGCGGGCACGGGCTTCGATGCGGGTATCGCTGTCGCCGACCAGATAGGCCACGCCCACGGCACGTTTGCCTTCAAACAGAATACGATCCGTCAGGGCATGAGTGACGATGGTCAGGGTCGGGCGCTTTTTGGCCTCATCCAGATAACCGCGAGCGGTGCTGGCGCGACGGCCATTGGGCGTCACGGTTCTGTCCATCGGGCCGAAGCCTTCCTGCTGATAACCGTTGAGGTCGTCCGTGCGCGGATAACCTGCCTGCACACCGGCTTCGACCATGGCCTTGAACAGCGGGTTATTGCCCGCCTTCGGCGTCGTCACGCTGACCGGGCCATCACCGCCGTGATAATCGTTGGGTCCGATGTCGCGGGTTTCGGCCTTGCGGAAATACGGCAGGCAGTCGAGGTAGCTCCAGTCTTCCAGGCCCGGTTCCTTGGCCCAGCCGTCATAGTCCATGGCGTTGCCGCGGATGTAGCACATGCCATTGATGAGCGACGAGCCACCCAGGCCCTTGCCGCGCCCGCATTCCATGCGGCGGTTATTCATGTGAGGTTCCGGCTCGGTCTCATAGGCCCAGTTGTAGCGACGGCCTTGCAGTGGAAACGCCAGCGCCGCAGGCATCTGGGTACGGAAATCCAGACGATAATCCGGGCCGCCAGCTTCCAGCAGCAGAACGGTGACGCCCGCGTCTTCGGTGAGGCGGGCTGCCAGGGTGTTACCGGCCGAACCAGCGCCGATGATGATGTAGTCGAATTCGGATTGCGTGGTCATAGAAAGTCCTTCGTAGGGCTGCAAGCCTCAAGTTTCAAGCTGCAAGCAAAGGCATTCAGGGGTGCCTGTAAGAATTGAGGCGGCAAGCGGCTTCACTTGAGGCTCGTAACTTGCCGCTTGCCGCTGGCTGTCTTAAAACACCGACGCGTAATCGCCCAACTCCACCTGTACGGATTTGATGCGTGTGTATTGCGCCAGTGAACTGATGCCGTTCTCGCGGCCGACACCGGATTGCTTGTAGCCGCCGACCGGCATTTCCGCCGCCGACTCGCCCCAGGCGTTGATCCAGCAGATGCCGGCTTCAAGCTGGTGAATCACGCGATGAGCGCGGTTCAGGTCGCGGGTGACGATGCCTGCTGCCAGACCGAAATCGGTGTCGTTGGCGCGGCGGATCACTTCTTCCTCATTGTCGTAACCGAGGATGCTCATCACCGGGCCAAAGATCTCTTCGCGCACGATTGTCATTTCATCGGTGCAGTCGGTGAACACGGTCGGGGCCACGAAAGCGCCTTTGGCGAGAGCTCCTTCGGTCAGGCGTTCACCGCCGCACAGCAGGCGCGCACCTTCTTCCTTGCCTTTGTTGATGTAGCCCAGCACGCTTTCCATATGCTCGAAGCTGACCAGCGGGCCGAAGTTGGTATTTTCGTCTTCAGGGTTGCCGATGCGGATGCGTTTTACGCGCTCCAGGATTTTGGCTTCCAGTTGCGCCTTCAAGGCGTTGGGGACGAACACCCGTGTGCCGTTGGTGCAGACCTGACCGGAGCTGTAGAAGTTGGCCATCATTGCAATGTCGGCGGCACGATCAAGGTCCGCGTCGTCGAAGATGATCAGCGGCGACTTGCCGCCCAACTCCATGGTCACTTCCTTGAGCGAAGAGCTCGACGCGCTGGCCATGACTTTCTTGCCGGTATCGGTGCCGCCGGTGAAGGAAACCTTTTCGATGCGCGGGTGTTCGGTGATCCAGGTACCGACTTCACGGCCGCTGCCGGTCAGCACGTTGAACACGCCGTCGGGCACACCGGCTTCGGTGTAGATTTCTGCCAGCTTCAAAGTGGTCAGGGAAGTGACTTCGCTGGGCTTGAATATCATCGCGTTGCCCGCTGCCAGTGCCGGAGCGGATTTCCATAGCGCAATCTGGATCGGGTAGTTCCAGGCACCGATACCGGCGACCACGCCCAGCGGCTCGCGGCGGGTATAGACGAAGGAGGATGTGCGCAGCGGGATCTGTTCGCCCTCGATGGCGGGGACCAGGCCTGCGTAGTATTCCAGCACGTCGGCACCGGTCACGATGTCGACATAACGGGTTTCGGAATAGGATTTGCCGGTATCCAGGGTTTCCAGCGCTGCCAGTTCATCGTTGCGCTCACGCAGGATGTCCACGGCGCGGCGCAGGATGCGCGAACGCTGCATGGCGGTCATGGCCGCCCAGACCTTCTGGCCTTTCTCGGCACTGACGACGGCGCGTTCGACATCTTCCTTGCTTGCTCGCTGCACTTGCGCAAGCACTTCGCCGTTTGCCGGGTTGATGGCATCGAACGTGGCGGGGTTGCTGGCGTCTACGTAACCGCCATCGATATAAAGTTTTTGCAATTCGAAACGGGCCATAAAGTCCTCGCAAATTCAGGTGGTGGGCGATGACTGATTTCAGCGTGCCGGTAAGTTTGGGCAACATTGCGCTGCAGTCGTTCGGTGAACAAGGCTCTGAAGCGCTTCAGCCCACCGCTTTCGCCAGTTGAAAATCCATGTATTCGTAAGCGATCTGCTGCGCCTGCTCTGTGTCGAAGGCATCGCCTGACAGAGCGCCGCGCAGCCACAAACCGTCGATAAGCGCCGCAAGCCCACGGGCTGCGCTGCGTGCCTGCTCCAGCGGCAAAGCGCGGCGGAACTGGCAGCACAGGTTCGAGTACAGGCGGTGATCGTTGATCCGCTGCAACCTGTGCAGTGACGGGTGGTGCATGCTGGTGGCCCAGAAGGCCAGCCAGGTTTTCATCGCCGGGCCGTTGACCTGGCTGGCATCGAAGTTGCCCTCGATGATGACTTGCAGATGCGCCCTCGGGCTGTCATCGGTCAGCGCCTGACGGCGTTCGCTCACGCTCTGGATCAAGGCATTCATCAGGTGGCGCATGGTCGCCGCGATCAGGCCGTTCTTGTCCTGAAAGTAATGGCTGATGATGCCGTTGGAGACTCCGGCCAGACGCGCGATCAAGGCAATACTGGCGTCGCTCATGCCGACTTGATCGACCGCGCTGAGCGTGGCCTGGATCAGTTGTTGGCGGCGGATGGGTTGCATACCAACCTTGGGCATTGGCTTGAGTCTCCTTGGCTGCTGACCCTTTTTAGCCTAGTCGTTTTTAATTGAACGATCAATCAATAAAAACCTGTGGACGTGACAAAAGGGCCGTCGGAGCGCCGATTTTGTGGGAGGGAGCTTGCTCGCGACGAGGTCGTGTGAAGCGACCAAGCCCTCTCCCACAAAGAAATATTTAACCCAGATTCTTGCCCAGCAGCGCGTGATACAACTCGCTATCCCCCAGAATACCGACCACCTTGTTGCCATCCTGCAGCACCAGTTTGTTACCGGTCTGGTAGCGGATCTGCAAGGCGTCGCGCATGCCGATATTGGAATGCACCAGTGTCGGACGGCGATCCAGGCTGGAGACGTCCTGACCCGGTGTCCAGTTCTGCAGATCGAGCTGCGCAGTACCCTGGCGAGCACTTTTGATGACGTTGCCTTCGGCCAGGTCCAGCCAGGAATCCACGCCGGGGTCCAGGCATACCGAACCGTTGATCCGGGTGCAATTGTCGACGGTACGCATCAGGCTGCGGCCGCACAGCACATTGAGCGGATTGGTGTGGGCAACGAAGGTGCGCACGTAATCATCGGCCGGGTTGAGGACGATCTCTTCGGGAACGCTGTATTGAATGATCCGGCCGTCTTTCATGATGGCAATGCGGCTGCCCAGCTTGAGCGCTTCATCCAGGTCATGGCTGACGAAAACGATGGTCTTGCTCAGCTTGCTTTGCAGGGCCAGCAGTTCGTCTTGCAGGCCCTGGCGAATCAGCGGGTCGAGAGCCGAGAAGGGCTCGTCCATCAACAGGATGTCGGCGTCCATCGCCAGCGCCCGGGCCAGGCCGACACGCTGCTGCATGCCGCCGGACAGTTCATCGGGTTTCTTGTTGCGCCATTGGGTCAGGCCGACCAGTTCAAGCTTTTCATCCACCAGCTTGCGTCGTTCCTTTTCCGGACGCCCCTGCATTTCCAGGCCAAAGCTGATGTTCTCGCGAACCGTCAGCCAGGGCATCAGGGCGAACTTCTGAAACACCATCGCGATACGCTGGGTGCGCATCATTTTCAGTTCTGCCGCCGTGCAATTGGCGATGTTGATCTGCGAGCCTTCATGCTCGACATACAACGAGCCACGGCTGACGGTATTGAGGCCGTTGATACAGCGCAGCAGGCTGGATTTGCCTGAGCCGGACAGGCCCATCAATACGCAGATTTCGCCTTTTTCGATTTCCAGAGTGGCCTTTTCCACGCCTACGATCTGGCCGATCTTTTTCAGGATCTGGTCGCGCGTGAGGCCTTGGTCCAGCAGCTTGAGGGCCTCACGCGGGTCCTTGGCGAAGATGACGTCTACCTGATCGAATTTGATGATACTCATGCGTCGGACCCTACCTTGGCTTCGGGTTGTTTGCAGATACGGTCGAGCATGATGGCCAGCAATACGATCGCCAGACCGGCTTCGAAGCCCAGGGCGATATCAGCGGTGTTCAGTGCGTTGACCACGGGTTTGCCCAGACCATCGGCGCCCACCAGTGCCGCGATCACCACCATCGACAGCGACAGCATGATGCACTGGGTAATGCCGGCTGCGATGCTGGGCATGGCGTAAGGCAGTTCAATGCGGGTCAGCAACTGGCGGCGTGACGAGCCAAAGGCTTTACCGGCATCGAGCAATTCATGGGGCACATCGCGAATGCCCAGATACGTCAGGCGGATCGGCGCGGCGATGGCGAAAACCACTGTCGAAATCAGGCCGGGCACGACGCCCAGGCCGAAAAGCGTCAGTGTTGGAATCAGGTACACGAAAGTAGGTACGGTCTGCATCAGGTCCAGCAAGGGACGGATGACGGTGTAGAACATGGGTTTGTGGGCGGCGATGATGCCCAGCGGCACACCGATCACCACACAGACCAGCGTGGCGAAAAGCACCTGAGCCAGGGTTTCCATGGTTTCCTGCCAGTAATGCAGGTTCAGGATCAGCAGGAAGGCCAGGATGACGAAGACTGTCAGGCCCCATTTACGCTGGATGTAATGCGCCAGTGCCGCAATCAGGCCAATCAATACCAACGGGTTGAACCAGGTCAGGCCGAAGGTCAGGCCGTGGATCATCATTTCCAGGGTCGAGGCTATGGCGTCGAAGTAGTTGGCGCCGTGTTGCGTCAACCATTCGACAAAGGCCGCGATGTACTGGCCCAGAGGGATTTTTTGGTCAGTCAGCATGATATCGATTGTCCGCTTGCGGGAAGAAATGGGACAACAGGCGGGCAGGCCCGCCTGCCATCGTCTTACTGGGTCAGTTTGGCTTTGGCAGCCTCCAGGCCTGGCTTGCCATCTACGGTGGTAACGCCAGCGAGCCAGGTATCCAGTACTTGAGGGTTTTTCTTGATCCACGCCTTGGCGGCGGCATCGGGTTTCATCTTGTCGTCCAGAACGTTACCCATCAGCGTGCTTTCCATCGTCAGGGTGAACGAGAGGTTCTTGAGCAACTGGCCGACGTTGCTGCACTCCTGAACATAGCCTTTGCGCGTATTGGTGAAGATAGTGGCCTGACCGAAGTTAGGCCCGAAATACTCGTCGCCACCGGTCAGGTACTGCATCTTGAAACGGGTGTTCATCGGATGCGGTTCCCAGCCCAGAAATACCACGTCCGTACCACGCCGCGCTGCACGATCGACCTGCGACAACATCCCGGCTTCGCTGGATTCGACGACCTTGAAGCCTGCGGCCTTCAGACCGAAGGCGTCCTTGTCGATCATGCTCTGGATCAGGCGGTTGCCGTCGTTGCCCGGCTCGATCCCGTAGATCTTGCCGTCGAGTTCTTTCTTGAATCTGGCTATATCGGAGAAGTCTTTCAGGCCCTTGTCGTAAAGTGCCTGAGGGACGGCCAGGGTGTACTTGGCGTTTTCGAGGTTGGCGCGAACGGTTTCGACGGTACCCGCTTCGCGGTAGGCCTTGATGTCGTTTTCCATGGTTGGCATCCAGTTGCCCAGGAACACGTCCATGTTCTTGCCGTCAGCCAGAGACTTGTAGGTCACAGGCACGGAAATCATGGTGGTCTTGGTCTTGTAGCCCAGGGATTCGAGTACAACGCTGGTCACTGCGGTGGTGACCGTGATGTCAGTCCAGCCGACGTCCGAGAAGTTGACTGTATGGCACGCCTGCGGCTCAGCGGCCTGGGCCAGTAGCGGCAAGCAGAGCGTGGCGGCCAACAGCAACGATTTAGAACCTTTCATGGGGTGGACTCCTGTGAGTTCTTTCTATTCATCTCATCAGCAGGCGAACGCTGACGCGGCTTACGTGTTGGCGAGGCATTTTGCGAAGCTCTATCACTGCGCCCGGCGATCGAGTCGAAGCCGATCATGTAACAGTGAAAATCAAACGCCTACAGGGGGCGTCGTATCCAGTACAGGCGGGGTCGCATCCAGTGTGAGCAAGGTCGCTTACAGATTCTTTCTATCGTGCAAGCGCACTTTTACCAGGATGGAGCAGCTAAAAACGGCCAGATAGTGGAGGCGACAAGGTGCATTGAAGTTCAGTGGTGCGGCGTATTTTCGGTTACAGGCATCGGTCGGCCTGCTCGCTTTTTGAACATTACTGATGAGCGTCGCCACCTTTTAGCGCGAAAAAAACCGGTTGTGGCGCAGTGCTATTGCCTCGTGCGATGAGTGACACTGGCGCGCAGTTCTTTTCTTCCCTGTTTCCCTGAAGTGCTACCGAATTGCTCACTCTTCCCTTGCAGGTCATGGGCTGGCACGTCGCAATTGGACACGCCGGTCGCACCTGAATAGACGCTTCGCGACGTCGCTTTCAGTGGTTATTGAATGGCTATTCAATTTTAGGCATGGGATTTGCGATGGGATTGGCAGGCCATGCATGAAGCAAGGCTACTAAGAAGAGCCTCGCCTGAGGCCAACCAACGCCTAGAGTGAGGAGATACGTGATGACTTCGTTCAATGCAGGGGCGCAACCCCAGAACCGCGCACCACAGTCCATCGGCTTTCTGCTACTGGACAACTTCACCCTGATCTCCCTGGCGTCGGCGGTCGAACCCCTGCGCATGGCCAACCAGCTTTCCGGTCGTGAGCTTTATCGCTGGACCACGCTAAGTGTGGACGGCGGTCAGGTCTGGGCAAGCGATGGCTTGCAGATCACTCCAGATGCCGCCATGCACAAGGCGCCGGCACTGGACACCATCATTGTCTGTGGTGGTGTCGGCATTCAGCGTACCGTTACCCGTGAACACGTGAGCTGGCTGCAAAGCCAGGCCCGCCAGTCCCGTCGCCTGGGCGCAGTCTGCACCGGCAGTTGGGCATTGGCGTGTGCCGGTCTGCTCGATGGTTTCGATTGCAGCGTTCACTGGGAGTGCCTGGCTGCGATGCAGGAAGCTTTCCCGCGTGTCTCGATGAGCACTCGCCTGTTCACGCTGGACCGCAACCGCTTCACCAGTTCCGGTGGCACTGCGCCGCTGGACATGATGCTGCACCTGATCAGCCGCGATCATGGTCGTGAGCTGTCGGCTGCGATTTCCGAGATGTTCGTCTACGAGCGTATTCGTAACGAACAGGATCACCAGCGCGTACCACTCAAGCACATGCTGGGCACCAACCAGCCCAAGCTGCAGGAAATCGTCGCGTTGATGGAGGCCAATCTTGAAGAGCCGATCGACCTTGATGAACTGGCGGTTTACGTGGCCGTTTCGCGCAGGCAACTGGAGCGACTGTTCCAGAAATACCTGCACTGCTCACCGTCGCGCTATTACCTCAAGCTGCGCCTGATCCGCGCCCGGCAACTGCTCAAGCAAACCCCCATGTCGATCATTGAAGTGGCATCGGTCTGTGGCTTCGTATCGACGCCACATTTCTCCAAGTGCTACCGCGAATATTTCGGCATCCCGCCACGTGACGAACGTGTAGGCTCAAACACCACCCAGCAAGTCGCCATGATGCCAATACCGCAAGCCCTGGTACTGGCCCCGCTGTCCGGCCCGATGTCGGCATTGAGTCAGGCGCGTAACGAATCGACATTTGCGAGCGTGAGGTTGTAAGGCCCCTTTCGCGAATGAATTCGCTCCTACTTCATCCGCGCGCGTAGGAGCGAATTCATTCGCGAAGGCTTAAACCCAAATGGCATCCCATAGCGAGTAGTCTCCAAGTCGTGTTACCAAACCTGCACGAAGGGGGTTGGCAACAACATAACGTGCCACGTTTTGCAGATTTTCTTCACGTCGGATCGCCCTGTCATGGAAGCCTTTCTGCCATAACTGTCCCTCTTTTTGAGTTGCTCTGTTGATGGACAGAGAGCTGCATGCCTTGACCTGCTTCATAAGTTGATCAAGGGAGCAATTGCCTAACTCCAACAACCAATGAAAGTGATCAGGCATTATGACCCAGGCCAATGACTTGGCTTGGCCACAAATCTGAGCACGCCTGAACTCTTCGACCACAAGTCGCCCCAGGCGAAAATCATTGAATATTGGAGTGCGCTCTTGCACTACCGATGTGACTAGATAAATTTGCCCGGTTTGAGAGTATCGACCGAGTCTAAGACGGCAGGCCTGCGCATGTTTTGACATCTTTTGCCATCCTTGGCTAATGATTCAGAGAGACCGAATCTAGCTGGATGACAGAGCAGTGCTTATCTAATGTCTGGCAGGATATTTCGGGCGATATTTTCGCGAATGAATTCGCTCCTACGGGTTGTGCACCTTGGCGCCGCGCTGTCGCGCAGCAAACAGAGGGCGATGTAGGAGCGGACTTGTCCGCGATCGGCTGCGTAGCAGTCGTAGATTTGCGAGCGCTTCGCACTCGATCGTCGGAATGCCGCCCAAGACAAGTCCGCTCCTACAGAAAAACCCTTTAATTCATCATGTTGCGTTTATGTTTGATGAGAGCGAATTCATTCGCGAGGCATTACAAGCTAAACCGCGAAACCATGCTGTTCAGGTCGACTGCCAGGCGCGACAGTTCGTTGCTGGCTGCTGTGGTCTGGTTGGCACCTGTCGTCGACTGGGCTGACAGGTCGCGGATGTTCACCAGGTTGCGGTCGACTTCACGGGCAACTTGAGCCTGCTCTTCGGCGGCGCTGGCGATGACCAGGTTGCGTTCGTTGATTTCCTCTACCGCCGTATGGATGGTCTCCAGTGCCAGTCCGGCGCCTTTGGCGATGCTCAGGGTGGACTCCGCGCGTTCGGTGCTGTTGCGCATCGAGTTCACGGCCTGTTCGGTGCCGCCCTGGATGCTGCCGATCATGCGTTCGATTTCGCTGGTCGATTGCTGGGTGCGGTGCGCCAGGGCGCGGACTTCATCGGCCACTACCGCAAAACCACGTCCGGCTTCACCTGCGCGGGCAGCTTCGATGGCGGCGTTGAGGGCCAGCAGGTTGGTCTGGTCGGCCAGACCGCGAATCACATCCAGCACCTTGCCGATATCGCGGGACTCATTAGCCAGGTTGCTGATGAGTTCGGCCGTGCTTTGCACGTCGCCGCTCATGCGTTCGATGGCATTGACGGTTTCCACGACCAGATCACGGCCATCACCGGCTGACGAGGTAGCATTCTTCGAGGCTTCGGACGTGCTGGTTGCGTTGCGGGCAACTTCTTCGACGGCGCTGGTCATTTCGTTGACCGCAGTAGCTGCCTGTTCGATTTCGTTGTTCTGTTGTGCCAGGCCGCGAGCACTTTCGTCGGTCACCGCATTCAGTTCTTCTGCCGCTGAGGCCAGTTGAGTCGCAGAACCGGAAATACGTTGCAGGGTGTCGCGCAGCTTGCCTTGCATGGTTTCCATGGCCAGCAGCAAACGACCGGCTTCGTCGGTGCCATCAACCTTGATCGGACGTGTCAGATTACCTTCGGCAATGGTTTCGGCCGCATGCAATGCTGCTGAAATCGGGCTGGTAATGCTTTTGGTCAGCAGCCAGGCGAACAGAATGGTCAGCAGCGTGGCGACGACCAGCATGCCGATAACCAGATTGAAGGCCGAAGTATATTCCTGAGCGGCTTCACGCTTGGTGTCATTCAACTGTTCCGTGTTGATGTCCACCAGCTTGCCGAGTACCACGTTCATCTGGTCGGAGTTACTGAGCATTTCGTTATTGAGCAGGTCTTGCAGCTCATCGATCCTGTTGGCACGGGTCAGGATTTTCATACGCTCTTCGAGCTGACGGTATTGACCGAGCAACTGCACATACTGGTTATAGAGTGCTTGCTCCTTGGGATCGCCAATCAGCTTTTCATAGATGACCTGTGCTTCGCTGATCTGCTTGTTGCGCATGGCCAGCAGGTCGATGGTTTTCTGTTGAATATCAGGTTCGCGGTTGACCAGCAGGCGATAGGAAAGAACCCGCAGGCGGATACTCACCTCTGCAAACCGGTCCAGGCTTTTGATGCTGGGCACACTGTTCTCGGCCAGGGTTTCTGTCGCCACGCGGATCTTGCTCATCTGCGAAAGCGCGAAAATGCCGAGAATCAACATGAGGGTGCCGATCACGGCAAACCCGAGGAACGCGCGCGGCGCGATGTTCATATTACGTAGTGACATGGAAGTTCCCATAAGTAAGGCGCGTTCCATGCGTCGTATAAAAGCAAAGGCAAATACGTGATGTTTGCCTATCGGTTCTACGACGAAAGTCTTGAGGCGAGGGCACGTGTTTTGACGGGAATCAATTTATGGCGCTTTTCCGGAAAAATTGAAAAAACCCTGCAAGTCTTTGAAATCAATGGGTGGAGCGTTTTCCGGGTGTTGTTGTCGGGTATTTTGCTGTGCGCTTTTGTCGCAGCGACGGCGTTCTGACGAACAGCAGGAACCCGATGCCTTAAACGTAGTCACATTGCGCCTGAACCGTTGCTTTATAGAGTTGTTCAGGCCCTAGCATGCGCAGTGACTTTTCTTTATCGTGTGCGCCCGTTGAAATTTGCTCGAGAAATCAGAATGTTGGAAGCCTCCCTTAGCCAATTGGAACAACTTGTCGGTGACCTGGTGCAACAGAACCAGCAACTGCAAGACACAAATGCGCAATTGAGCGCCGAACTTGCCAAAGCCAAGGATGAGAACGACAGCCTGCAGTTGAGCTTGATGGAGCAAGAAGAGAAGCAAGGCAGCACCGCGGCGCGTATTCAAGCGCTGGTTGAGCGTGCTACCAGCGCCAGTGCTGTCAGCGCATGAACCACGACAGAAACGGGGTAACCGTCCTTTCTATTCTGGGTAACGAATATTCGGTCAAGGCTCCGGCAGGCGAGGATCAGACGCTTCTGCAAGCGGCAGCGATGCTCAAGACTTCCCTGGCCGACACCAAGCGCAAATACCCGACCCTGATCGGCGACCGCCTGCTGGTGCTGGCAGCGTTGAATCTGTGTTCGCAGCAGATCGAGCTTGAGCAGCAACACAAGGTCGAACTGGCACGCTATCAGGAACAGGTCAGCGCCACGGTTGATGTGATTTCCAAGACGATTTCGCAGGGTTGAGTGTTAAAGGTTGTGGGAGCGGATTTATCCGCGAAGCTTTCGCTCCCACACATTCTGCACAAGGCGATAACTCTTAACCCTGCATCACCAATCGAATATCCGCCGCCAGTTCCCGTACCCGTGCCTCTTCGGTATCCCAGGAGCACATGAAGCGTGCGCCGCCTTTGCCGATGAAGGTGTAGAAACGCCAGCCCTTGGCGGTCAGTGCGGCAATGGCCGGTTCCGAGAGTTGCAGGAACACGCCGTTGGCCTGCACCGGGAACATCAGTTCCACGCCTGGAATATCCTTGACCAGCTCAGCCAGCAATTGCGCGCAATGGTTGGCGTGGCGGGCATGCTTGAGCCAGGCGTCGTTTTCCAGCAGGCCGACCCACGGTGCAGACAGGAAGCGCATTTTCGAGGCGAGTTGCCCGGCCTGTTTGCAGCGATAGTCGAAGTCTTCGGCCAGATCCCGATTGAAGAACAGAATGGCTTCGCCCACCGCCATACCGTTTTTGGTGCCGCCAAAGCACAGCACATCGACGCCCGATTTCCAGGTCAGTTCGGCGGGTGAGCAGTTCAGATAAGCACAGGCATTGGAGAAGCGGGCTCCGTCCATATGCAGGTGCAGGCCCAGTTCCTTGCAGGTGGCGCTGATCGCCCGGAGTTCTTCCGGCAGATAGACGCCGCCGACTTCGGTCGCCTGAGTCAGGGTCACGACGCGGGGTTTTGGGTAGTGAATGTCCTGGCGCTTGAGCGCCACTTCGCGGATCGATTCGGGCGTCAGCTTGCCGCCGGCGCTGGGGGCCGTGAGCAGTTTCGAGCCGTTGGAGAAGAACTCCGGTGCGCCGCATTCGTCTGTTTCGACGTGGGCAGTTTCCGAACAGATGACACTGTGATAACTCTGGCACAGCGACGACAGTGCCAACGAGTTGGCCGCTGTGCCGTTGAAGGCAAAGAACACTTCGCAATCGGTCTCGAACAGTCGACGGAAATCGTCGGAAGCGCGGGCAGTCCACTGGTCATCGCCATAGGCACGCTGATGCCCTTTGTTCGCCTGCTCCATGGCCGCCCAGGCTTCGGGGCAGATGCCGGAATAGTTATCGCTGGCGAACTGTTGGCTTTGGTCTGTCATGGCCGATTCCTTGTGGTCGTTTATGGTGCGCACTTTAGCGAACAATGTGGCGTCGGGTCATGCCATTGTTAATGGTTGAAATGCTTTTATTTTCGGGAGCGATATGGATCTTTCAAACCCGCCTTTTCTACCGGGACGCGACAAGGCGCTGGATCTGCTCAAATGGCTGGCGATGCTGAGCATGGTGCTCGATCACCTGCGCTATGTGGGCTGGGCGGTGAATGTTCTCTACGTGCCGGGGCGCCTGGCCTTTCCATGGTTTTGTTTGGCGATTGCCGTCAACCTGGCGCGCCGTAGCGCGGCACTGGTGACGCCACGTGTGCAATGGCGTTATCTGGGATGGGTGCTGGCGTTCTCGGTGCTGTCGGAAATTCCCTATCGACTGTTCATGGTCGACGCCACGACCCTGAATGTGATGCCGACCTTGTTGCTGGGGCTTCTGGTTGCGCAGGGCTGGCGACATCGCAATGTCACGACCCGACTCATGGCCATCACCGCCTTGCTGTTTTCCGCGATATTTCAGCAACACCTGATGTTTGGATTTGCTGGTGTGCTGCTGCCGCTGGTGTTGCTGCTGGTCTTGCAGAAACCGCTCTGGTACGCGGTTTTTCCAGCGGTGCTCTGTGTCGCAGGCAATGCCTGGCCCGATATGTTTGCTGGCGCGTCGTGGGGCGACCCGATTTCCATCGGCTCAATCATCGCCTGCCTGATCGCGCCAGTGATGGGGATTGCACTGCTGCGTATGAAACCGGTTTTTTCGGTCATGCCGATGCGGCGCTGGGCTTATGCGATCTATCCCGGACACTTTCTGGTCCTGCTGGGGCTGCGAGAGTTATTGGCTCTCTAACCAAACCCCGTAGGACCGAATTCATTCGGGAAGGGGCCAGTTCAGGCGCAACATCTGTATCTGACCCACTGACGCCTTCGCGAATGAATTCGCTCCTACTACACCCTCAACCCCGTAGGACCGAATTCATTCGGGAAGAGGCCAGTCCAGGCGCCACATCTGTATCTGACCCACTGATGCTTTCCCGAATGAATTCGCTCCTGCAGATATCTGTAGACAAATTGCCATGACTGCACTTATCTTCGCCGCAGGCCGCCTCATGTGGCCAACGTCGCTCGGACGGTTCCGGGCGCTTACGTCTGCGAGATACTCATGGCTGACCAAGGTTTGCCGCGCCGCTTTGCGCGCATAGATCGACTCCCCCCTTACGTGTTCAACATCACTGCCGAGCTGAAAATGGCTGCTCGTCGTCGTGGTGAAGACATTATCGACTTGAGCATGGGCAACCCCGATGGGGCGACGCCACCGCATATCGTCGAAAAACTGGTCACCGTTGCCCAGCGCGAAGACACCCATGGCTATTCGACTTCACGGGGTATTCCTCGCCTGCGTCGGGCCATTTCCAACTGGTACAAGAAGCGCTACGAGGTCGATATCGACCCGGAAAGCGAAGCCATTGTCACCATCGGCTCAAAGGAAGGCCTGGCGCACCTGATGCTCGCCACCCTCGATCAGGGCGACACGGTGCTGGTGCCCAACCCCAGTTATCCGATCCACATCTACGGTGCCGTGATTGCCGGCGCCCAGGTGCGTTCGGTACCGCTGGTGCCAGGTGTGGACTTCTTTGCCGAGCTGGAAAAGGCCATTCGTGGCTCGATCCCCAAGCCGAAGATGATGATCCTGGGCTTTCCATCCAACCCCACCGCCCAGTGCGTGGAGCTGGATTTCTTCGAGCGCGTGGTCGCACTGGCCAAGCAATACGACGTGCTGGTGATTCACGATCTGGCCTATGCCGACATCGTCTATGACGGCTGGAAGGCTCCGTCGATCATGCAGGTCCCCGGTGCCAAGGACATTGCGGTGGAGTTTTTCACCCTGTCCAAGAGCTACAACATGGCGGGCTGGCGTATCGGCTTCATGGTCGGCAACCCGGAACTGGTCAGTGCTCTGGCGCGGATCAAGAGCTATCACGACTACGGCACCTTCACGCCCTTGCAGGTGGCCGCGATTGCTGCACTCGAAGGCGACCAGCAATGCGTGCTGGATATTGCCGAGCAGTATCGTCAGCGCCGTAATGTGCTGGTCAAAGGCCTGCATGAACTGGGCTGGATGGTGGAAAATCCCAAGGCGTCGATGTATGTCTGGGCCAAGATTCCTCCCGCCTACGCGCACCTCGGCTCGCTGGAGTTCGCCAAGAAGCTGCTGGCCGAAGCCAAGGTCTGTGTGTCGCCGGGTATCGGTTTTGGCGAATATGGCGACGACCATGTGCGTTTCGCCCTGATTGAAAACCAGGATCGCATCCGTCAGGCCGTGCGTGGCATTCGCACCATGTTCCGCGCTGACAAGCCTGCCTGAGTTTTAATCAGTGAACCCGCTCCCACGCATCTCCGTGGGAGCGAATCGGGCGGCGCTCCGCTCATTCGCAAAAAACACCGTACAGTCAAAGCAAATACATCGCCCTCAATGACGCCTCGCGGATGAATCCGCTCCTACCGGCAGGTGCTCCCGCCAATCGATTTGTCTCTCCCCGCCAAGCCATGTCGTAAACGCACCTTTGTGTGGCGTCCATAGGCATTTGGCCGGTTTGCGTCGGCCCTACCATCGCATCCAAAGGGCAGCTCAACGCCCTGCCGACAAGCCAGGCGCAACGCCGCCGCTGGGAGAACCGCGATGTTCAGCAAGCAAGACCAGATTCAGGGATATGACGATGCACTGTTGGCTGCGATCAATGCCGAGGAGCAGCGCCAGGAAGACCATATCGAGCTGATCGCCTCCGAAAACTACACCAGCAAGCGTGTGATGCAGGCTCAGGGCAGCGGGCTGACCAACAAATATGCCGAAGGCTATCCGGGCAAGCGTTATTACGGTGGCTGCGAGCATGTCGACAAGGTCGAGCAACTGGCAATCGAGCGGGCCAGGCAATTGTTCGGTGCCGATTACGCCAACGTTCAACCGCACTCCGGCAGTCAGGCCAACGCCGCTGTCTATCTGGCCTTGCTACAAGCTGGCGATACCGTTCTGGGCATGAGCCTGGCCCACGGCGGTCACCTGACCCACGGTGCCAAGGTCAGTTTTTCCGGTCGTCTTTATAACGCTGTGCAGTACGGCATCGACACCAATACCGGGCTGATCGATTACGACGAAGTCGAGCGTATTGCCCTGGAAACCAAGCCAAAGATGATCATTGCCGGTTTCTCGGCTTACTCGAAAACCCTGGATTTCCCGCGTTTCCGCGAAATTGCCGACAAGGTGGGCGCTTACCTGTTCGTCGACATGGCCCACGTTGCCGGTCTGGTGGCGGCTGGCTTGTACCCGAACCCGCTGCCATACGCCGATGTGGTGACCACCACCACCCATAAGACCCTGCGTGGTCCGCGTGGTGGCCTGATCCTGGCCAGGGCCAACGAAGAACTCGAGAAAAAACTCAACTCCGCCGTATTCCCCGGTGGGCAGGGCGGCCCGTTGATGCACGTCATCGCCGCCAAGGCCGTTTGCTTCAAGGAAGCGCTGGAGCCAGGCTTCAAGGCCTATCAGCAGCAAGTGATCGATAACGCCCAGGCCATGGCGCAGGTATTCGTGGACCGTGGTTACGATGTGGTATCGGGTGGAACCGACAATCACCTGTTCCTGGTCAGCCTGATCCGTCAGGGCCTGACCGGCAAGGATGCGGACGCTGCTCTGGGCCGTGCGCACATCACCGTCAACAAGAACTCTGTACCGAACGATCCGCAGTCGCCGTTCGTGACTTCGGGCCTGCGGATCGGCACTCCGGCCGTCACCAGTCGCGGTTTCAAAGTGACCCAGTGTATCGAGCTGGCAGGCTGGATCTGCGACATTCTCGACAACCTCGGCGATGCCGATGTCGAGGCCAATGTCGCCAGTCAGGTCGCAGCACTGTGCGCCGATTTCCCGGTTTATCGCTGAGTCAGGAGTAGCCTTTCATGCAGCATTACTCAGGCTTCGGCCTTTTCAAACACTCCCTCAGCCATCATGAAAACTGGCAGCGCATGTGGCGCACGCCGACGCCCAAGAAAGTCTACGACGTCGTGATCGTCGGCGGTGGCGGTCATGGTCTGGCGACGGCCTATTACCTGGCCAAAGAGCACGGCATCAAGAACGTGGCCGTGGTCGAGAAAGGCTGGCTGGGCGGCGGTAACACGGCGCGCAATACCACCATCGTGCGTTCCAACTACCTGTGGGACGAGTCGGCTCATCTCTATGAGCATGCAATGAAGCTGTGGGAAGGCCTGTCTCAGGACCTGAACTACAACGTCATGTTTTCCCAGCGTGGCGTGTACAACCTGTGCCACACGCTGCAAGACATGCGCGACTCGGAGCGTCGGGTCAGCGCCAACCGCCTGAACGGTGTGGACGGCGAACTGCTTAATGGCAAACAGGTTGCCGAAGAGATTCCGTACCTGGACTGCTCGAAGAACACCCGTTATCCGATCATCGGCGCAACGGTCCAGCGCCGTGGCGGCGTTGCCCGTCACGATGCCGTGGCCTGGGGTTTTGCCCGTGCCGCCGATGCCTTGGGCGTGGACCTGATCCAGCAGACCGAAGTGATCGGTTTCCGCAAGGAAAACGGTGTCTGCATCGGTGTAGAAACCAACAAGGGCTTCATCGGCGCCAAGCGTGTCGGCGTGGTGACGGCCGGTAACTCCGGGCACATGGCGAAACTGGCAGGCTTCCGTCTGCCGGTTGAATCCCATCCGTTGCAGGCGCTGGTTTCCGAGCCAATCAAGCCCATCATCGACAGCGTGATCATGTCCAACGCCGTTCACGGTTATATCAGTCAGTCCGACAAGGGCGACCTGGTGATCGGTGCCGGTATCGACGGCTGGGTCGGCTACGGCCAGCGCGGTTCGTACCCGGTGATCGAGCACACCATCCAGGCCATCGTCGAAATGTTCCCGGTGCTGTCGCGAGTGCGCATGAACCGCCAGTGGGGTGGCATCGTCGATACCACGCCGGACGCCTGCCCGATCATTTCCAAGACTCCCGTACCGAACATGTTCTTCAACTGCGGTTGGGGCACCGGTGGATTCAAGGCAACTCCCGGCTCAGGCAACGTGTTTGCCGCCAGCCTTGCCAAGGGCGAAATGCACCCATTGGCCAAGCCTTTCTCCATCGAGCGTTTCCACAATGGCGCTCTCATTGATGAGCACGGTGCTGCCGCGGTCGCCCACTAACAAAAACCACGTGAGAACTACTGCGCTCGGTAATACGGCGTTAAAAACAGGCGAGAAATGCTCATTTAGAATTCTAAACTCCGCTTTCTCGCCTGTTTTTGCCTTGTATTACCTTCGCTCGCTACGTTCTCACGAGGTTTTAAGAAGGAGAGCTTTTCATGTTGCATATCTTCTGTCCTCACTGTGGCGAACTGCGCTCCGAAGAGGAATTCCACGGCTCCGGTCAGGCGCATATCCCGCGTCCGCTGGACCCGAACGCCTGCACTGATGAAGAGTGGGGCGACTACATGTTCTTCCGTGACAACCCACGTGGCCTGCACCACGAACTGTGGATTCACGCTGCCGGTTGCCGCCAGTACTTCAATGCCACCCGCGACACCGTGACCTACGAGATTCTGGAAACCTATCCGATTGGCACCAAGCCACAGTTCACGGCCAAGGGAGACAAGGCATGAGCCAGACAAACCGACTGCCCCACGGTGGCCGTATCGACCGTAGCAAGGTGCTGAATTTCACCTTCAACGGTCAGTCTTATCAGGGTTTCGAGGGGGATACCCTGGCCGCTGCGCTGCTGGCCAACGGTGTGGATATCATCGGCCGCAGCTTCAAGTATTCCCGGCCTCGCGGCATTTTTGCGGCTGGCTCCGAAGAGCCGAACGCGGTATTGCAGATCGGCGCGACCGAAGCGACCCAGATACCCAACGTGCGTGCCACGCAGCAGGCGTTGTATTCAGGGTTGGTTGCGACCAGCACCAACGGCTGGCCGAGTGTGAACAATGACGTGATGGGGATTCTCGGCAAGGTCGGCGGCAAGCTGATGCCACCGGGCTTCTACTACAAAACCTTCATGTACCCGCAATCGTTCTGGATGACTTACGAGAAGTACATCCGCAAGGCAGCCGGCCTTGGCCGTTCGCCGACCGAGAACGATCCGGACACTTACGATGCGATGAACCAGCACTGCGACGTGCTGATCGTCGGTGCCGGGCCTGCCGGTCTGGCTGCTGCCCTGGCTGCTGCGCGCAGTGGCGCACGGGTGATTCTGGCCGATGAGCAGGAAGAGTTCGGCGGCAGCCTGCTCGACAGCCGCGAGAGCCTTGACGGTAAACCGGCTGCTGAATGGGTCGCTACTGTTATCGACGAGCTCAAGGGCCTGAAGAACGTGACCCTGCTGCCTCGCGCCACGGTCAACGGCTATCACGACCACAACTTTCTGACCATTCATGAGCGCCTGACCGATCACCTGGGTGATCGTGCGCCACTCGGCATGGTACGTCAGCGCATGCATCGCGTACGCGCCAAGCGTGTCGTGCTGGCCAGTGGTACTCATGAGCGGCCACTGGTTTACGGCAACAACGATGGGCCGGGCAACATGCTGGCCGGTGCGGTTTCCACTTATGTTCGTCGTTATGGCGTGGCTCCGGGCCGCAAGCTGGTGCTGTCCACCAACAACGACCACGCCTACCGCGTTGCTCTGGACTGGATCGACGCCAGCCTGCAAGTGGTGGCGATTGCCGATGCGCGCCACAACCCGCGTGGCCCGCTGGTCGAAGAGGCGCGGGCCAAGGGTATTCGTATCCTGACGTCCAGCGCCGTGATCGAAGCCCGTGGCAGCAAGCGGGTGTCTGCTGCCCGTGTTGCCGCCATCGACGTCAAGACACTGAGCGTCACCAGCCCCGGCGAATGGCTGGAATGTGATCTGGTTGCCAGCTCCGGTGGTTACAGCCCGATCGTACACCTGGCTTCGCATCTGGGTGGCAAGCCGGTCTGGCGTGAAGACATCCTCGGTTTCGTTCCGGGCGAAGCTCCGCAGAAACGTGTGTGCGTCGGCGGTGTGAACGGTGTTTACAGTCTGGCCGATACGCTGGCCGACGGCTTTGAAGGCGGTGCTCGTGCTGCCAGCGAAGCAGGCTTCAAGGCCGTGGAAGGCATCATGCCGAAGGCTTTGAGCCGCGCAGAAGAGCCGACGCTGGCGCTGTTCCATGTACCTCACGAAAAAGGCACGGCCCGTGCGCCCAAGCAGTTCGTGGATCTGCAGAACGATGTCACCGCCGCAGCCATCGAACTGGCGACCCGCGAGGGCTTCGAGTCGGTCGAACACGTCAAACGCTACACCGCACTGGGTTTCGGCACCGATCAGGGCAAGCTTGGCAACGTCAATGGTCTGGCCATTGCTGCCCATTCGCTGAAGGTTTCCATCCCCG
Source organism: Pseudomonas sp. FG43 (assembly GCF_057809175.1). NCBI lineage: Bacteria > Pseudomonadati > Pseudomonadota > Gammaproteobacteria > Pseudomonadales > Pseudomonadaceae > Pseudomonas > Pseudomonas sp. FG43. The sequence goes on along the minus strand of NZ_JBMDJL010000005.1, from coordinate 103,331 downwards.
AGATGGGCACCACCATGTTCCGCCCGAACTACACGCCGGTGACCTTCGGTGCCGTAGCCGGTCGCCATTGCGGGCATATCTTCGAGCCCGTGCGCTTTACCGCTCTGCATGCCTGGCACCTCAAGAACGGTGCCGAATTTGAAGATGTCGGCCAGTGGAAACGGCCTTGGTACTTCCCGAAAAACGGCGAGGACATGCATGCCGCCGTCGCCCGTGAATGCAAGGCTGTGCGCGAAAGTGTCGGCCTGCTGGATGCCTCGACCCTGGGCAAGATCGACATTCAAGGCCCGGATGCCCGGGAGTTCCTCAACCGCGTCTACACCAACGCCTGGACCAAACTGGATGTGGGCAAGGCGCGTTACGGCCTGATGTGCAAGGAAGACGGCATGGTCTTCGACGACGGTGTTACAGCCTGCGTCGCTGACAACCACTTCATCATGACCACCACCACGGGCGGCGCTGCTCGCGTTCTGCAATGGCTGGAAATCTATCAGCAGACCGAATGGCCGGACCTGAAGGTGTATTTCACCTCGGTTACCGACCATTACGCGACCCTGACGCTGTCCGGCCCCAACAGCCGCAAGCTGCTCAGTGAAGTGACCGATATCGATCTGGGCCGTGAAGCGTTTCCGTTCATGACCTGGAAGGAAGGCCACGTTGCTGGCGTGCCGGCGCGGGTGTTCCGTATTTCCTTTACTGGCGAGCTGTCCTACGAGGTCAACATCCAGGCTGATTACGCCATGGGCGTTCTGGAAAAGATCGTCGAGGCCGGCAAGAAGTACAACCTGACGCCTTACGGCACCGAGACCATGCACGTGCTGCGGGCCGAGAAGGGTTTCATCATCGTCGGTCAGGATACCGACGGCTCGATGACGCCGGACGACCTGAACATGGGCTGGTGCGTGGGTCGTACCAAGCCGTTTTCCTGGATCGGCTGGCGCGGCATGAATCGCGAAGACTGTGTGCGTGAACAACGCAAGCAACTGGTGGGCCTCAAACCGGTCGATCCGACCAAATGGCTGCCGGAAGGCGCGCAACTGGTCTTTGACACTCAACAGACGATCCCTATGACCATGGTCGGCCACGTCACTTCCAGCTATGCCCATAATTCACTGGGTTATTCGTTCGCGCTGGGTGTGGTCAAAGGCGGCTTGCAGCGTATGGGCGAGCGGGTCTTTGCACCGTTGGCCGATGGTAGCGTGATCGAAGCCGAAATCGTTTCTTCGGTGTTCTTCGACCCGAAAGGCGATCAGCAGAACGTTGAGTAAAACGCGGTCCTGATAACACCGTGGGAGCGAATTCATTCGCGAATAAGCGGAGCGCCGCCCGATTCGCTCCTACAAGTACAAAACAGAATTCATGACAGGTGTCCCATGACCACAGTCAACGTATACCAACAGCGCCCCGAAGCGGGCGTAAAGGCTGAATCGCCGCTGTTCCACGCCGACCTCGGCAGTCTGGTCGGCAAAGGCCGCGCCAATCCCGGCGTCACGCTGCGCGAGAAGAAACTGCTCGGCCATCTGACCCTTCGTGGCGACGCCCGTGATCCGGCGTTTGCTGCCGGAGTTCACAAGGCTCTGGGCATGGAACTGCCTGCCGCGCTCACATTGGTAAGCAGTGGCGAAAGCTCGCTGCAATGGCTTGGCCCGGACGAGTGGCTGCTGATCGTGCCCACAGGCGAAGAGTTCGCCACCGAGCAACGCCTGCGCGAAGCTCTGGCGGGGCTGCATATCTCGGTGGTGAATGTCAGCGGTGGCCAATCCATCCTGGAACTGACCGGCCCCAACGTTCGTGACGTGCTGATGAAGTCCACCAGCTATGACGTACACCCCGACAACTTCCCGGTGGGCAAGGCCGTCGGCACTGTGTTCGCCAAGTCGCAACTGGTGATCCGCCGCACCGGCGAAGAAACCTGGGAGCTGCTGATCCGTCGCAGCTTCTCGGATTACTGGTGGCTGTGGTTGCAGGATGCCAGTGCCGAGTACGGATTGACCATCAAGGCGTAGGAGCGGCCGAGCGGCGATCCGTTTTAGTCGCGATAGCGGGCCATGGACATATTTTTGTTGTCTGGAAAACCGCTGTCGCGAGCAAGCTCCCTCCCACAGATCACAATTGATGAGGCAGGAGTCTCTTTTATATGAGTCGCGCCCCCGATACATGGATTTTGACTGCCGATTGCCCCAGCGTGCTGGGGACGGTGGATGCGGTGACCCGCTATCTGTTCGAGCAGGGGTGCTATGTCACCGAGCACCATTCGTTCGATGATCGGTTGTCGGGACGTTTTTTCATTCGCGTCGAATTCCGCCAGCCTGACGGTTTCGATGAAGCTGCATTTCGCTCTGGCCTGACCGAACGCGGCGAAGCCTTTGGCATGATCTTCGAGCTGACTGCCCCGAACTATCGGCCAAAAGTCGTCATCATGGTCTCCAAGGCCGATCACTGCCTGAATGATCTTCTCTACCGCCAGCGCATCAATCAACTGTCCATGGATGTAGTCGCGGTGGTCTCCAATCACCCCGATCTTGAGCCTCTGGCTGGCTGGCACGGAATTCCGTACTACCATTTCCCACTCGACCCGAACGATAAGCCTTCTCAAGAGGCCAGGGTCTGGCAGGTCATTGAAGAGTCCGGCGCGGAACTGGTGATCCTTGCCCGTTACATGCAAGTGCTGTCACCGGACCTGTGCCGCAAGCTCGACGGCAAGGCGATCAACATTCATCACTCGCTGTTGCCGGGTTTCAAGGGTGCCAAGCCTTACCATCAGGCCTACAACAAGGGCGTGAAACTGGTGGGCGCCACGGCGCATTACATCAACAACGACCTGGACGAAGGTCCGATCATTGCCCAGGGAGTCGAAGTGGTAGACCACAGCCATTACCCCGAAGACCTGATTGCCAAAGGCCGGGATATCGAAGGACTGACACTGGCACGCGCCGTCGGGTATCACATTGAGCGGCGGGTGTTCTTGAATGCGAACAGGACGGTAGTGCTCTGAAGCTGCAAGCTGCAAGTTTTAAGCTGCAAGTGAAAAGCGAAAAGCTACAAGCAGCAAGCTGAAGGCTGGCGAGATCCTCTTGCCGCTTGAGGCTTGCCACTTGCAGCTAACCCCTCTTTTTTCCAACAACAAAATACAGAGGTGAAAGCATGTCTGGTAATCGCGGTGTGGTGTATCTCGGCGCTGGCAAGGTCGAGGTGCAAACAATTCCTTTCCCGAAAATGCAGGATCCAAGAGGCAAGCGCATCGAACACGGAGTCATTCTGCGCGTTGTTTCCACCAACATCTGCGGCTCGGACCAGCATATGGTTCGCGGTCGTACCACTGCCCAGACCGGGCTGGTGCTCGGTCATGAAATCACTGGCGAAGTGCTCGAAGCCGGGCGCGATGTCGAAAATCTAAAGGTCGGCGATCTGGTATCCGTTCCGTTCAACGTGGCGTGCGGTCGTTGCCGCAGTTGCAAGGAGCAGCACACCGGCGTCTGCCTGACCGTCAACCCGGCACGTGCCGGTGGGGCGTATGGTTATGTCGATATGGGCGACTGGGTTGGTGGCCAGGCCGAATACGTGCTGGTGCCTTACGCCGATTTCAACCTGCTGAAGCTGCCTGACCGCGATGCGGCCATGGAGAAGATTCGCGACCTGACGTGCCTGTCCGACATTCTGCCAACCGGTTATCACGGCGCCGTCACGGCCGGGGTCGGCCCTGGCAGCACCGTATATGTCGCCGGTGCCGGGCCTGTCGGTCTGGCGGCTGCCGCTTCGGCACGTTTGCTGGGCGCTGCGGTGGTGATTGTGGGGGACGTGAATCCCAAGCGACTGGTTCATGCCAAGGCTCAGGGTTTCGAGATTGCCGACCTGTCGCTGGATACGCCGCTCCATGAGCAGATCGCCGCGCTGCTGGGCGAACCGGAAGTGGATTGCGCCATCGATGCCGTGGGCTTTGAAGCGCGTGGCCATGGTCATGCAGGTGCGCAGTCCGAAGCACCGGCCACGGTTCTCAACTCGTTGATGGGCGTGGTGCGGGTTGCCGGCAAGATCGGTATTCCCGGCCTGTACGTTACCGAGGATCCGGGCGCTGTGGATGCTGCCGCGAAAATGGGCAGCCTGAGCATCCGCTTCGGTCTGGGCTGGGCCAAGTCCCACAGCTTCCATACCGGCCAGACGCCGGTCATGAAGTACAACCGTCAATTGATGCAGGCCATCATGTGGGATCGCATCAAGATCGCCGATGTGGTGGGTGTCGAAGTCATCAGCCTGGATGACGCGCCACGTGGCTACGGCGAGTTCGATGCGGGCGTGCCGAAGAAATTCGTGATCGATCCGCACAAACTGTTCAGCGCCGCCTGAGCCCTGTCGCGGCCAATGCCCCCGAGGGAGGGGCTTGGCCGCGACGGCATCATCACAGACGGCACGTCTTCATGGGAAAGAACCACTCTTCAGCCGTTACATCCGGGAACAAGCCCTCCATCCTCCAGTCAAACCGTCTGTTTTATCATCCACCACTGGATGGTTTCGGTTAGAGGTTGACTGTAATGAATACTGCTCGCGGTATGGCACTTGCTACATTGATGGCCCTGGCGGCAAGCCCGGCTTTTGCGTTCAATCTGAATGACGCAGCGAATGCGGTTTCCAACGCCACAGGCGGTAATCAGAAAGCCACTGCGGCACCTGAAGCCGCAGGCCTGCTCAATGCCCTTGGCACACAACTGAACGTCACCCCGGAACAGGCCGTTGGCGGCACGGGCGCCTTGCTTGGGTTGGCGAAGAACAAACTGACCGGTGCCGATTACTCGCAACTGACCCAATCCGTTCCGGGTTTGAATCAACTGTCGGGCGTTTCGGCCCTGGACAGTCTGGGTGGCAGCGGGCTTGGCAGCCTGCTGGGTGGTGGCGATAAATCCGGGAGCAATTCTGTGCTCAACAGCGCGCTCGGCAACGTGCAAAGCATGGGCGACGTGAACAATGCCTTCAAGGCGCTGGGTATGGACAGCAGCATGGTCAGCCAGTTTGTGCCGGTGATCCTGCAATACCTCGGTCAGCAAGGTGCCAGCGGCTCCGCATTGCAGAGCCTGAGCGGCCTATGGGGCGCCGGTAGCTGATTCGGTACGCAATGCGCTGATGTGCGCATCCTTTTCGATCCAGAGCTGGTTGACCCAGTTCTGGATCTTCTCGCGAAACACCGGATCGCTCTCGTAGTCGCCCTGCCACAGGGCCGGGTCCAGTTCGCGGGTCTTGATGTCGACGATCACCTTGGGCACTCGCCCGCACAGCATGTCCCAGAACCCCGGAATCCGTGAACCCGGATACACCACCGTCACATCCAGAATCGCATCCAGTTGTTCACCCATGGCAGCCAGCACGAACGCCACACCTCCGGCCTTGGGTTTGAGCAGGTTGCGGTAGGGCGATGCCTGGGCCGCATGCTTGGCTTTGGTGAAACGTGTGCCTTCCAGATAATTGACGATGGTCACCGGCTGGCGCTTGAACAGCTCGCAGGCGGATTTGGTGATTTCCAGATCCTTGCCCTTGAGTTCCGGGTGCTTTGCCAGGAACGCCTTGCTGTAGCGCTTCATGAACGGATAATCCAGTGCCCACCAGGCCAGCCCCAGGAACGGCACCCAGATCAGTTCCTTTTTCAGGAAGAACTTGAAGAACGGCGTGCGGCGGTTGAGCGCCTGGATCAAGGCCGGAATATCGACCCATGACTGATGGTTGCAGATCAGCAGATAAGACGTATCGCTGCGCAGGCCTTCATGGCCACGAATTTCCCACCGGGTCGGAGTGAATGCGCCAAAGATGAGCTTGTTGATCTCGGCCCAGGTTTCGGCAATCCACATCACTGCCGCTGAGCAGTGATCACGCATGTGGCCCTGAAACAACAGTTTGAGCAGCGCGAAAACCAGTAGCGGGCCAATCAGTACGAGGGTATTGATCAGCAGAAGCAGTGTGACGAAACAGCCAGAAAGCACACGACGCATAAGGATCTCTTGAGTCTCTTCAAGGTTGGCAATGATAGAGACACTGATCTGCGACGCCAATTACACAGGTGCTTACAAATGTTTCACGCGCTGACGATTATGCTGATCATCTCCGAACAAACTTCAAGTTCGCTGTCTAAAACCGGGCGTCAATCAGACGCTGCACATTGCGAGGAACCTGCCACGTGAAACCGATTCTGGCGCTATTGTCCCTGCTGGCGTTGCCTGTCATGGCCGCCGAACCGACGCTGTATGGTCGCTATGAAAACATCAAGGTTCCCGAGATCGGCGAGACCTTCAAGGCCAAGATGGACACCGGTGCGCTGACTGCGTCGTTGTCGGCCAAGGACATCGAGTTGTTCCAGCGTGATGGCGAGGACTGGGTACGTTTCCGTCTGGCCACCAAGGACGCGGACAATAAGGTCCATGAGCACAAGGTTTCGCGTATCAGCAAGATCAAGGGCCGCTCGGAAGGCGATGACGACGATGAAGTCATCGACCCCACCAAACGTCCTGTTGTTGACCTTGAACTGTGCCTGGGCAACAAGAAGCGCACTGTCGAAGTGAATCTGGTGGATCGCAGCCACTTCAACTACCCCTTGCTGATCGGCGCCAAGGCCTTGCGCGAGTTCGATGCAGCGGTAAACCCGGCGCGTCGCTATACCGCTGACAAACCCGATTGCTGATTGACGTCGAGGGCTGAAATCGCGAATCCTTGCGGCCTTATCTCAAGCGCCCGGATGCCATGCCGCATATTTTGATTGTCGAAGACGAGGCCGCGATAGCCGACACGCTGGTCTATGCGCTGCAAGGCGAGGGTTTTACCACGACCTGGCTGGGCCTCGGTCAGGCGGCGGTCGAGCATCAACGCGGCACACCGGCCGACCTGATCATTCTCGACATTGGCTTGCCGGATATCACCGGCTTTGAGGCCTGCAAGCAATTGCGCCGTTTCAGCGACGTCCCGGTCATGTTCCTCAGTGCCCGGGATGGCGAAATCGATCGGGTCGTAGGCCTGGAAATCGGCGCTGACGATTATGTGGTCAAGCCGTTCAGCCCTCGTGAAGTGGCGGCGCGGGTCAGGGCTATCCTCAAGCGCATGCTGCCTCGCACGGCCACGGCGGCAGGCAGCGACAACGAAGTGTTTCAAGTCGACCGCGAGCGCGTACAGATCACTTATCGTGGCCAGGCCTTGAGCCTGACCCGGCATGAGTTCCGCTTGTTGCAGTGCCTGCTGGAGCAACCCGAACGGGTATTCAGCCGCGAGCAATTGCTCGATGCGCTGGGCGTGGCGTGCGATGCCGGTTATGAGCGCAGCATCGACAGCCATATCAAAAGCCTGCGTGCAAAGCTGCGTCTTGTTGCCGCCGATGCAGAGCCGATCCAGACCCATCGTGGCCTCGGTTACAGCTACAGCCCAGGCCACAGCTGATGTCCCTGAGTATCCGGATTTTTCTGGTCTATGCGGTGTTCATCGCCCTGACCGGTTACTTCGTGCTCAGTACGGTCATGAAAGAAGTGCGCCCCGGCGTGCGTCAGTCCACCGAAGAAACGCTGGTGGACACTGCCAACCTGCTGGCTGAAATCCTCCAGAGTGATGTCAGCCACGGCACCTTGAACCAGAGCCGTTTTCCCGATGCGCTCAAGGCTTACGGCCTGCGCCAGCCGGCCGCGAAGATCTGGGGTTTGCCCAAGACTCAGGTCAACAACCGCATCTACATTACCGACGCCAGAGGCATTGTGCTGTTCGATTCCATCGGCGAAGCGACGGGGCAGGATTATTCGCGCTGGAACGATGTCTACCTGACCTTGCGTGGCGAATACGGTGCCCGTTCGACCCGCAGCGATCCCGAGGACACCAACTCGTCGGTGATGTATGTCGGAGCGCCGATTCGCGACAACGACACGATCATCGGCGTCGTTACCGTGGCCAAGCCCAACAGTTCGCTACAACCCTATGTGGACCGGGCCGAGCGTCGTCTGCTGTGGTACGGCATCGGCCTGATCATCCTGGGCCTGTTGCTGGGCGCGCTGTTTTCCTGGTGGCTCAGCTCGGCATTACGCCGCCTGACCGACTATGCCCAGGCGGTCAGTGAAGGGCGTCGTGCCGAGCTACCGCATTATCGCGGTGGCGAGCTGGAGCAGTTATCCACAGCGGTCGAACACATGCGTACCCAACTGGAAGGCAAGGCCTATGTCGAGCGCTATGTGCATACGCTGACCCACGAGCTGAAAAGCCCTCTGGCAGCGATTCGCGGTGCTGCCGAGTTATTGCAGGATGAAATGCCCGCCGAGCAGCGCCAGCGCTTCGTCAGCAATATCGATGGTGAAAGCGAGCGCATGCAGCAATTGATCGAACGCTTGCTAAACCTGGCCATGGTCGAGCAGCGTCAGGGCCTGGAAGAGAAAGTGGCCGTGCCGCTGGCAGAGCTGGTCGATGAACTGTTGGGCGAGCGCGGTGTTCGCACCGAACGCCAGGGTTTACAGATCGAGCAACTGATCGGCACCGACCTGTATCTGCTGGGCGAGCGGTTCCTGTTGCGTCAGGCGATGGCCAACCTGCTGGACAACGCCCTGGATTTCACTCCGTCGGGCGGGACCTTGCGTCTGGCGGCCGAGCGAATCGGTGAGCGTATTCGCGTCACTCTCTTCAATACCGCAGCACCGATTCCCGATTACGCCTTGCCGCGTCTCTGCGAACGTTTCTATTCACTGCCCCGACCGCACAGTGGCCGCAAGAGCACCGGGCTGGGGCTCAACTTCGTCGAAGAGGTCGTGCAATTGCATGGCGGCGAACTGCATGTCGGAAATGTTGAAGGCGGGGTTCTGGTGACCTTGTCGCTGTAGTCGGTTCGTTCGCGATACAAACACACAATCTCCACACGCTCCCCATCATCGCTCCACATAGCGCCTCCAGACTTTCCCTATCGAAAACAGGGAGAGCCCCATGAACCGAAGTCTGGCTGTAAAACTGGGAATGATCGCTGCGCTGGTCATCCTGCTGTTGATTCCGTTGATGATGATCGGGAACCTGATCGCGGAGCGGCAGAAGCAACGCGATTCGGTACTGCAGAATATCGCCAGCAGCTCAAGCCTCAGCCAACAGCTGAGCGGGCCGGTCATGGCGGTGCCTTATCGCAAGGCGGTGCGGGTCTGGAAGACCAATGTGCAGACCAACGAGTCTTATCTGGAGCCTGCGCAGGAAAAGGGTTACCTGTATTTTTTGCCGGAGCGCTTCGAGCTCGATGGCAAGGTCCAGACAGAGTTGCGTTCGCGGGGCATCTACGAAGCTCGTCTCTACCATGCAGACAATCGCGTCAGTGGCCATTTTGTGCTGCCCGAGAACTTCGGGATCACCGAGAACCTGGCCGATTACGAGTTCGATCGTCCTTTTCTGGCAGTGGGCATCAGCGATGTCCGCGGTATAGAAAGTGCCATGAAACTACAACTGGAAGGCCAGGCTCTGGATTTCGTCCCCGGTACACGGTTGGGCTGGCTGGGCGAGGGCGTGAGCGTCAATCTGCCGATGCAGGATGGCAAACAGCAGACCAGTCTGGAGTTCGCTTTCGATCTGCGTCTGCAAGGCACCGGGCAATTCAAGGTCATCCCCGTGGGCAAATCCAGCACGGTGAAACTGGCTGCCGACTGGCCGCATCCAAGCTTTATCGGCAACTATCTGCCTGCACGCCGGGATATTTCCGTCGAAGGCTTCAGTGCCAACTGGCAGACGTCGTTCTTCTCCACCAACCTGGAAGACGCGCTGAGCCGTTGCCAGCAGGCAAACAAGTGCCAGGAGTTCAAGAACCGTAGTTTCGGTGTCAGCTTCATCGAGCCGGTCGATCAATACCTGAAGAGCGACCGGGCGATCAAATATGCGCTGTTGTTTATCGCGTTGACCTTCGCCGGTTTCTTCCTCTTCGAAGTCCTCAAGAGCATGGCAGTACACCCTGTTCAGTATGCTCTGGTGGGCGCGGCGCTGGCGTTGTTCTTCCTGCTGTTGCTGTCACTGTCCGAGCACATCGGGTTTGCCAGTGCCTATCTGGTGTCGGCTGTGGCCTGCGTGTTGTTGATCGGCTTCTATGTCTGTTACGTGCTGGGTGGCGTGCTGCATGGCCTGGGGTTCGCCGCTGGTCTGACGGCGTTGTATGGCTTGCTCTACGGGCTGCTCAGTGCTGAAGACTACGCCTTGCTGATGGGCGCGCTGCTCTTGTTCGGCCTGCTGGGTGTGTTCATGGTCCTGACCCGCAGGCTCGACTGGTACAGCATCACGCCGGGCAAGTCGGTAAAAACCACTGAGCCCGTTCTGGAGGCCGGCCATGAGTAACTGGCTCGGGCTGCGCGAAGAGCAGGTGCAGGCAAGGTATTTGATCGAAGGGATCAGGAGCCTGTTCGCCAACGCCGGTTCGGCCCGACGCTGTGCGTCAGGCGAACAGGCTGTCGATCACTCAAACGAACGGTCGGGTCGCCAGCATCGATGGCCGCTGGCTGACATCGGCGTACCAGGTAGCCAGTCGCGGATAGCTGCTGCGCCAGCGCAGGTCCGGTTGACGGAAGTCCAGATAACCCAGGGCGGCGGCCACGCTGATGGAGGCTACATCGAAGGCTGAACTGAGTTCGGTGATTGCATCCTGCTCGAAATAACTCAGGGCGCGCTCGATCTTTTCCTGCTGGTTATCGAGCCACTGGTCCCAGTGCTTTTCCTCGGGTCGCAGCGCGGTTTCATAACGAATCAACAGGGCGGCGTCCATCAATGCATCGGCCAGTGAAGCCAGGGTCAGGCGCCTCCAGCGCGCCGAGCCTTCGCGGGGAATGAGCGGGTTTCCTACATGCTGGTGATCCAGATAGTCGAAGATCACCCGGCTGTCATGAATGATATTGCCGTCAGCCAGGCGCAATGCCGGGATCTTGCCGGCAGGGTTGTCATCATTGAGTTCGGCAGAGGGCGTGACGGGGGTGAGCAATATCGTCTGCAACTTCACTCTGTCGAACTGTCCGGTTTCATGCAGCAGGACAATCACCTTGCGGGCGAAGGGAGAGGCTGGGTTGGAATACAACGTCATGGTAGGTGCTGACATGAATGTTCCTCGGCGGGTACAGATTCATAGACTAGTCAGCGGGCTGTGGGTCTGCAATCCGGTTTTCGCGAATGAATTCCTTGTGGGAGGGGGCTTGCCCGCGACGGGGCCGGTGAGGCCAATGCTCTTTTATCAGCTTCCAGTTTTCAGCGCCTGTGAATGAAGTCGCGGCCAAGGCCTCTCCCACAGAGTCATCCCCGACGTTTCATCAACCCCCGAATACTCAGCCCCGCGGCAATCCCCATCCCGAGCCAGGCCAGGGTATCCCACCAGCCATCTCCCAGCAGAGCCATGAACAAGCCCGCGCCTGTCAGTACGCCAACCAGACCGGGCACGGCAAAGGTCGAACCCTTTTTCATGCTTTCACCTGCGTTCGACGGCGTACCCACCACAGGTAAAGACCGCTGCCCAGCACGATGATGGTCAGCACATCCAGCACCGCCCACAGGATTTTCATCGGCATGCCGCCGTAATCCCCGAAATGCAGGGGCTGGGACATGCCCAGGGCATCCATGTACCAGGGCCGTTCGACGATGGCCGTGACTTTCAGGGTTTGCGCATCGATCAAGACCGGTGTCGCCAAGTGAGCCGTCAGGTGCGTATTGCCCTTGAGAAACACGGCGTAATGGTGCTCGCTGGAAAAGCGTGTGCCGGGGAAGGCGATGAAGTCCGGTTTCATTCCCGGCGCGGCGGCTTCGGCGATTTCCAGCAGGTTTGTGGCAGGCGCTCGCTGGAGCAGCGGCGGCGCATCGCGATATGGCTCGATCATCGTGGCCAGCGCGTCGTTGCGCCATGAGGCAATCAACAGGTCGGCACAGGCACTGATAACCCCGGTTACGCCGACCACCAGCGCCCAGGTCAGGGTTACGACGCCAATCAGGTTATGCAGGTCCAGCCAGCGGGTGCGGGTGGATTTGCCTGCGCGCACGGTGCCGAATTCAAGCTTGCGCATGAAGGGCGCATACAACACGGTCCCGGAGACAATAGCGACCACAAACAGCAGGCCCATGAACGCCAGCAACAGTTTGCCCGGCAGTTCGGCATACATATCCACATGCAGGCGCAGCATGACCATCATGAAGCCGCCGTTGGCCGAAGGCATTTCCTGGGCTTCGCCGGTGCGTGCATCCAGGGCGAAGGTGTGGGACGAATTGGGCTCGGTGCCAGCCGTCGCCGCCGTAATCGCCATGACCCCGTCGGGATCGTCTTCGTCCCAGCCGAAGTATTGCAGTACTTCACCGGAGCGATGGGTTTCTGCGGCCTGGACCAGTTGTTCAAGGTTCAGGCGTGGCGTGTCGGCGGGCATTTCCCGATAGTGCGGCGCATCGCCCAGCAGGTGGTCGATCTCGTGATGAAAGATCAGCGGCAGGCCGGTGATCGCCAGCATCAGCAGGAACAGCGTACAGATCAGGCTGCTCCAGGTATGAACGATGGACCAGCGGCGCACGGTTTGACTTTTCATTGCATGTTCCAAAAGCAAAAGGCCCGCTGACAATCAGGGGCCTTTGGTTCTCACTTTAATAGAGATGCCGTGGCTGAATCACCACTTGTAATTGACGCTGGCGACGACGTTGCGTTGATCGCCGTAGTAACACCAGAAACCATCGCAGGTAGCCAGGTAATCCTTGTTGAAGATGTTCTTGGCATCCACGGCTATCGAAGCACCTTTAAGGCTGCTGGCCAGGCGGCCCAGATCGTAATGCACCGAGGCGTCATATACGGTGTAGGAACCCACATGCCCAAGGTCGGTATTGCTCTGGTTGCCGTAAGTGTCACCGACATAACGTACGCCTGCACCGACGCCAAAGCCGTCGAGTGTGCCGTTGTGCCAGGTGTAGTCAGCCCAGGCGGTGGCCTGATTACGCGGTACTTGCGGGACGCGGCTGCCCTTGTCGTCGCCCTTGAGGATTTCGCTGTCGGTGTAGGTGTAGGAACTGATCAGTTTCAGGTTATCAGTCACGTCCGAAGTGGCTTCAAGTTCCAGGCCACGGACCTTGATCTCGCCAATCTGGCTGGTGATGCTGTTTTCGGTGATCGACACGTTCTTCTGGCGCAGATCGAACACTGCCGCAGTCAGCAGGGTTTTGGAGCCGACCGGCTGGTACTTCAGGCCGACTTCGTACTGACGGCCCTCGGTCGGCTTGAACGATTCGGTCGCACTGACGCCTGCGCCGGAGGCTGGCTGGAATGACTCGGTATAGGAAATGTAAGGCGTGAAGCCGTTATCGAACACATAGCTCAAGCCAGCGTTGGTGCTGAAATTGCTGTCACGCTGGGTGCTGGTCACGTCGTTGTTGTTATAGAACTTCGTGCCGGTGTGAATCCAGTCTTCACGTCCACCCAGGGTCAGGCGCCACTTGTCCAGAGAGATCTGGTCCTGTGCATAGAGGCCGGTCTGCTGGGTTTTCTGGTTGTAGTCGTACAGCGTCGAGTAGAGCACGTTGGAGAAATCTGCGCCGTACACCGGGCGGTTGACGTTGGTGCCCGGAACGTTACCCCAGCCATACTTCCACTGGTAATTGGTATTGGAGCGCTGATGGTCCAGGCCCAGCAATACGGTGTGGCTCAGCGCACCGGTCTGGAAGTCGGCCTGGAAGTTGTTGTCCACGGCAAACTGGCTGATGTCTTCGTTGACGATACCGGTGCTGCGACCAATATTGCCGTCTGCGTCGACCGCAGTCGCGCCATTGGCGACGCTCAGGGCCTGGAACGACAGATCGCTCTTGGTGTAGCGCAGGTTCTGGCGGAACTGCCAGACATCGTTCAGGCGATGGTCGAAGGCATAGCCCAGTGCGTAATAGGTGCGGTCATAGAATTCCCAGTCCGGATCACCCAGGTTCTTGTGATGGGAAATCCTGCCAGCAGCCGAATCCAGTTTGGTGCCCTGCAAGGGCAGGAACTGGCCGGTGATCCCGGTATCGTCGCGGGTGTACTGCGAGATGAACGTCAGGTGCGTGTCGTCATCGATATTCCAGGTCACGCTGGGCGCAATGTTGTAGCGCTTGTCCGGGATGTGGTCGATGGCCGAGCCGCTGTCACGCACGACACCGCTGACGCGATACAGGAACTGGCCTTCATCGTCGATCTTGCCGGTGCTGTCGAAATTGATCTGCTTGTGTTCGTTGTTGCCGACCTGCAGGCCGACTTCGTTGCTGCTTTCGGCTTGCGGGCGGCGGCTGACCATGTCGAGCATGCCGCCTGGCGGTGTCTGGCCGTAGACCGAAGACGATGGGCCGCGCAGGACTGCGATGCGCTCAAGGTTCCAGGGCTCGGGTTTGGGGTTGGCATAGGAACCGACCGGCATCGGCAGGCCATCGAGGAACTGGGTCGGGACGAAGCCGCGAATGCGCAGCCAGTCGTTGCGCGAGTCGGAGCCATAACCGCTGCTGACGACACCAGCGGTATAGCGCAGGGCGTCGTTGAGGTTGAGCACCGAGCGGTCATCCATCTGCTGGCGGGTCACGACCGAGATCGAACGCGGCGCTTCCACGATGGGTGTATCCGTCTTGCTGCCCGCCGCTGTGCGGGTCGCTGTATAACCTTCGACCGGGCCCCATGCCGTTTCAGTTTCGCCCTGAAACCCCTGAATGTTGGTTTCCGGCAAGGCCATGGTTCCTTCCGGTGCGGCTTCCAGGCTGTAAGTGCCCGACGTGCTCCGTACCAATTGCAGGCCCGTTCCGCGCAATGCCTGACGCATGGCTGCGGTGGCCTCGAACTGGCCTTGCACCGGTGCCGATGTGCGGCCGCTGACCAGTGACGGGTCTATCGCCAGAGCCAATCCAGCCTGACTGGCAATCTGATTCAACGTGGTGGACAGAGCAGCGGCCGGCAAGTTGTAGGCGCGAACGCTTGAAGCCTGTTCGGCGGCAATGGGTGAAGTGCTCACCAGCGGTACGCCAAGGGCGATTGCCAATGCCAACAGGCTGGGACGCATCAGGGTTTCAAGCGGGCGAGACATACAAGGCTCCAGGGCAAACGGTATCTATTGCCTCTCTGCCGCATGAGTCTGAGAAAGTGACAGGGCTGTTTGAAAATAAATTCGGACTCAGGGTTTTTCGGGCGCAACGCTGTCGTTTTTCTCGCTCCGTGCCTGGACTTTCACCCACCATGGCGTGTGCTGTTCGATCTGCACCGGCAAGGTCGGCAACAAGGCCTTGAGGGCCAGGTCGGTATTGCCCAACGGGAAGCTCCCGGTAATCCGCAAGTCCGCCACCTGAGGCGATACTCCCAGGTAGCCGACCCGGTAGCGGCTCAGTTCGTCGAGCATGTCGCCCAGGCGTGCGTTGTCCATCACCAGCATGCCGCGGGTCCAGGCATCGGCGCCTGAAGGCAGGCTCAGCAGCGGGCCGAGCCCGTCTGGGGTCAGCAGGATCTGTTGACCCTCGCGCAAGACCTGTTCGTTCCCGTTGTCACGCGGATTGGCCGCGACTGCCGATTGCAGCACGCTCAGGCGCGTACCATCGGCTTCGCGCCTGACCAGAAAGCGCGTGCCCAGAGCGCGCATCCTGCCGTCGCTGGTTTCGACGATAAAGGGGCGCGGGTCGTCATGGCTGCCGGTCTCGACCAGTATTTCGCCGTCCTGGAGCACGACCCGGCGCTGTTTCGCGTCGAAACGCACATCGATTGCGCTGTGGGTGTTGAGGCGGATCAGCGTGTTGTCTGCCAGACGAATGTCACGTTGTTCGCCGGTAGCGGTGCGCTGATCGGCGAGCCAGTAATCCAGCGGCAGATAGCGCTCGCTCATGAACAGCGCCAGCCCGCAGCTCAACATCAACCCGGCCAGCCCGCCGCCCAGCTTGCGCACGCGACGGCGAAGGGTGCCGGGCGCTTGTTGCAGTGCCTTGCGTGCCGGGCCTGAGGGTATGGCGAAGCGCTGGTTAAGCATGCCCAACTGGCTCCAGGCCCTGGCATGTTCTTCGTTGGCGGCCAGCCATTTGCTGAATTCGTCCTGCTCGATCCCGTCGCCGGAGTCCAGGCAGAGTTGCCAGGCAATGGCGGCATCAAGAACTTGCGCCGAAACGGGTCTGGAGCCTGCGAGTTTCATGTCGGCTCGCCGTAGAGGGCGACATAGCACTGGCGCATGGCCTGGGCCAGATATTGCCGGACCCGTGAAACCGAAACGCCCAGCCGTTCGGCTATTTCACCATGGCTCAGGCCGTCCAGACGGTTATACAGAAACGCCGCCCGTGCCTTGCTCGACAGTTTGCCCAGCATGCGGTCGATGGTCTTGAGGTCTTCAAGGATCAGTAATTGATCCTGCGGGGAAGGGTGCTCCGCTTCCGGGATCAGCATCAGCTCGTTGAGATAAGCCTGTTCCAGTGCTGCGCGACGGAAATAATCGAACAGCAGGCCTTTGGCGACGGCTGCCAGAAAAGCACGGGGTTCATTCGGGGCCTTGAGTTCATCACGCCCGAGCAGGCGAACGAAAGTGTCCTGGCTCAGGTCTTCAGCCCGCTGTGGGCAGGCCACATTGCGTCGAAGCCAGGCCAGCAGCCAGCTGCGATGGTCGCGATACAACACGCCAACGATCTCGTTATGAGTGCTTGGGGCTGACGACACGAATGGCCTCGAATGGGAATGTGTTAAATAACGAGAACTATTCGCGATTCTGTCAGAGCGCGTGGATGCTGGCAATTGACGCTTATCGGAATGAGCGGTTCGCGAATGAATTCACACCACTCCGGTAGGAGTAATGCCGGTTAGTTAAGGTCATAAATAACTTTGTGGAAGGCAGCTTGCTGGCGACTTCAGTGTACAGGCGCAGAATATCTGCCGGTTTCAAGGCCTTTTCGCCAGCAAGCTGCCTCCCACAGGTTTTGCTTGTGCCTTAACTGATCGGCATTACCCGGTAGCGAATTCATTCGCGAAATCAGTCAGCGCTTGTTACCGACCGGTGCCAGCAACAGCTCGATACGATGCTTGCGAATGCCATCGGCAGCGGCCTCTGCCAGCGCGGCATCGGTGATGATGGTGTCGAACTGCTCAAGTGCCGAGACCTTGTACATGCCGAACGTGCCGTATTTGGAGCTGGTGGCGATCAACACGGTTTGTGATGCCGACTGCATGGCTGCCTGTTTGACTTCGACTTTAAGCGCCGACGGCGTGGTGGTGCCCCGTTGCAGGTCCCATGAGCTGGTGGACAGGAACGCAACATCGGTCGCCAGTTGGCGTAGCGTCGCGGCAGCCAGGCCGCCTACGCTGGAGCGGTTGGGATGGTCGAGCAGACCACCGGTATGGATGACATCCACATGGGCGGCATCGGCCAGAGCGTTGACGATGCCGAAATCATTGGTGACCACCGTCATGCCGGACAGCGCCACGATATGCGGCACGATCTCCAGAGTACTGGTGCCGGCATCCAGATAAATGGTCATGTCCGGGTGCAACAGCCCGGCCGCGAGCCTGGCCATGCCTTGCTTGTGGGGCAACTCCACGACGGCCTTGGATTGATGGCTGGGTTCACTGTGAACCTGGCTGGCGATACGTGCGCCGCCGGTCACCGAATAGGCACGTCCTTCCTGCTCCAGCACGGCGATATCGCGGCGTATGGTCATGTGCGAGCAGTCGAACATCTCCATCAACTGATGCACGCTGAGTACCTGGTGCTTGCGCAATTGACGAAGCATCAGTTCGCGGCGCTGATCGGGGATCATCGGTGTACCGCCAACGATGGCGATATCCTCTTCGGTGGACATTGTTACTCCTGTGCATCCATGACCCGCCAGCGGCAAGCGGCGGTCGTGGCATCTTAGCCAATCGCTCCGACAATCGCAGCAGCTCTCTCCATGGCAAGGCTGTGGGCACTCGCTGAATCCTCTATGCTCGGGGGTCATTCCTGCCGTTGCGGAGAATTGTTTCAAGGAGAGAAAGAGTGCTGGCAACTGCTCTGGTGTTGATGGCAGCGGTACTGCATGCAACATGGAACACCCTCGTCAAGTTCAGTGTCGAACGACTGCTTGTGATTGCCAGCATGGATGCAGTGGCCTTGGTTTGTGCAGTACTGGCGCTGGGCTTTGTCACGGTGCCTGAACGGCATATCTGGCCATGGCTGGTGGTTTCGGCAGTGCTTGAGCTGCTTTATCGCTATCTGCTGATCAAGGCTTATCGGGTAGGTGATCTGGGGTTGGTTTACCCGCTGATGCGCGGGCTTTCGCCGTTGGTCGTGCTGGGGCTGACCTTGATGTTCGCGGGCGAGCAATTGAACGCCCAGCAGATCTTCGGGATTGTGATGATCCCCTGTGGCATGGTCTGCCTGCTTTGGCATGGAGGTGGCGGTGCTCGCCTGCCCTGGTCGATGTTGCCCGTAGTGGGCCTGATTGGCGTATGTATCGGTAGCTACACCTGGATCGACGGGCAAGCCATCCGGCTGGGTGCGCATCCGCTGGACTATCTGGTCTGGCTGACGTTGATCAGCGCCTGGCCGTTTCCGTTACTTGCGGTCTGCCACAAGCGCCCGGCCTTCATGTTGTTCTGGCGTGAGCAATGGCAGTTGGGGCTGTGTGTCGGGCTGTGTGTCCTGTTCAGTTATGCGTTGGTGCTGTGGGCCATGCAACTGGGCTCGGTTGCCGAGGCCGCGGCATTGCGCGAAGTCAGCGTGGTGCTGGTGGTGTTGTTTGGTATGCGTTATCTGAAAGAACCTTTTGGTCGCCCTCGGCTATTGGCTTGCGGGCTGGTGTTGTTCGGCATGTTTCTAATGAAGTTCCAGCTATAGGAAATAGGTATGACAGTTGCATTCTGGTGTGTGTTGGTCGCGATTTTTCTGCCGATCGTTTGTTCAGCCATCGCCAAGTACGGGAATGGCAAATTCACGTCTCGACATAATCACGACCCGCGAAACTTTCTCGATCATCTTGAGGGCTTTCCCAAGCGCGCCCATGCGGCGCAGTTGAACAGCTATGAAATCACCCCGGCGTTCGCGGCGGCCGTGATCATTGCCCATATCGCGGGCAATGCGCAGTTGGTCACTATCGACGTGCTGGCTGTTCTATTCATTACCAGCCGCTTGCTCTACATCATCTTCTACCTTGCCGATCTGGCTACCATGCGTTCCATCGTCTGGTTGATCGGGTTGGGTCTTGTGGTCGGGTTGTTTGGCGCTTCCGCTTTCCCGGCTGCCTGAGTGTTTTCCAGTGGTGGCCAGGGACCTTGGCCACCACTGTCCATTTGATGTATCGAGTATTGATTTGAAAAGACTGTGTGTTGCCCTGCTGTCCTGTCTGCTATTGAGCGCCTGTGGCGGTGTCGACCCCGATTCACCCTTGGGGCAACGCAAGGCGATCTTCAAGGAAATGCTCAAGACCAGCGAGGATCTGGGCGGCATGTTGCGCGGACGCATAGCTTTCGATGGCCAGCGTTTCAGCGAGGGTGCCATCCGGCTGGACAGCCTGGCCCATGAGCCCTGGAAACATTTCCCGCAGATCAAGGAGCCTGACCAGACAAGCGCGACGGATGCGGTCTGGCAGAAACAGGCCCGCTTTCAGGAAATGGCCCGCTCGCTCGAAGCGGCGACAGGCGAACTGGTGGCTGTGTCCGGCGTCAGGCCGTTTTCAGCCAGTAACCTGACACCAGCGGTCGACAAGGTCGAGGCTGCGTGCCAGGCGTGTCATCGGGAGTTCAGGAATCATTGAAACCAGGCACCTACTGGACTTTTTCAAGCTCGGTCTGGGCGTCCTGCAATTCCTTGCGTGAGTCCGCGAGCTTTTCCTTACGCTTGTCGATTTTCTCCGGATCGCCTTTGGCCATGGCCTTGTTCAGGTCGGTCTGGCGGCGGCTCACTTCGCGCTTGGCATCCAGCACTTTCTGTTCCCGTTGCTTGAGCAGTGAAGTCTCGGTGCAGTTGGCGTTGACTTCGCTCAGGGCTTTTTCCAGGCCCGCCTGCTCACGTTTGTTGCCTTCGGCCTTGGCTTCTTGAATCCTGTTATTGATCTCCTGACTCTTAACCAGGCACTCCGACACGGGCGGGGCTTGTTCGGCAGCCATTAAGGGCGACGCTGACAGCGTAAAGCTGCCGATCAGAATCAGGGTGGAAAGAAACTTCATGTGAACTCCTTGAAAAACCATAACGTCCGGGCACGCGGGCGATGAAAAAAACGATATTAAAAGCCTGCGATACCTTGCTCCCGTAGCTGCTCGCGCAATGCCTGCACCTGCGGGTCCTGAAAAAACTCCCAGAGTCTTTTGGCCCTTCCTGGGCCTATACCCGGTTCGTTTTGCCATTGCTCGATACTTCGTGCAGCCAGTTCGTGCCATTCCATGCCCGGATTTATCCCGCCTGCCGGGGGCAGGCCGATAGCGACAAGCCAGGTCTGGAACGATCTTTCACGCGCTATTTGCAAGCTGTCGAACAGTTTAGTGCCGCTACGTTCTGCAAAACCCGGAATTTTAGCAAGCTGCCCACGATTCAGGGTCATCCAATCGAGCAAACCGTTGATTTCTCCGGCCTCGATCAGCTTGTCCCAGCTTCCCGGGCCCACTCCAGGCAGTGCCAGCCCCTTCTTGCTGCTGAGCCAGACCAGCCTGGCCCGGAACTGACTTTCACATCCCGGCGTTAGCTGCCAGCAACTCAGACCATGAAAATCGCTTTGTTGCGGAACCGTCAGTTCAATTCGTTCGATATTTCGTGAAACTACCTTGTCCAGGCGCGGGATGGTAAGGCCCGCCAGGCTCAGGGAAACCTGATCGCCAGGGCGGATATCCAGTGCTTGCCAGCGTTGCAGGGAGCCGACGCTGAGCTTGCTGATTGTCCGGTCATCCAGACGCACCGGGTTGAGATCCAGTACGGGCGTGATTCTGCCGCTGCGTCCGATATTGAAGTTGACCTTGCGTACTTCGGCCAGCACCTGAGCGTAAGGGTATTTCCAGGCGGCGATCCAGTACGGTGCCCTGGCTTGCCAGCGCTGCACAGGCGGCCGTTCGCCGTGACGCATGATGACGCCGTCAGTGGCGAATGGCAGGGCAGTGCGATACCAGTGGTTGCGCCATTCACTGGCCTGGGTGAAGTTTTCCAGCGGCTGGGTATAGATGGCGCTGTCGCTGAAGCCCATGGCTTTCAGGCCGGCGATCCGCTCCTTCATGTC
This sequence comes from Pseudomonas sp. FG43, assembly GCF_057809175.1. NCBI lineage: Bacteria > Pseudomonadati > Pseudomonadota > Gammaproteobacteria > Pseudomonadales > Pseudomonadaceae > Pseudomonas > Pseudomonas sp. FG43. The sequence continues at coordinate 82,205 of NZ_JBMDJL010000005.1, read as the reverse complement.
TGCCGGGCCGGCTGGCCAGTCCCAGACGAATAACCCGATACTGGTCGCTTCTTTGTCGCTCATGTCTTGTCGAGCCATCAGCCCCGCGACCTTGCTGCGAGCATTGATGCTGCCCGAAGTGGCCTGAACATGGCCTGACAGACGCCAGTACAGCTCGCCCTGCAGAACCAGCGCTTCCGGCTGGGGAAGTTGCTTGGGAATGGCAGAGATCCCTTGTGCATGGCGTGTCCAGTCCTGGCCCTTGAGGCCGTCACCGCGACTGATTGCCTTGCTGAGCCTGCCGTTTTCATACACCAGCGATACCGCTACCCCATCGACCTTGGGCTGTATCCACAAGCCTTTTCGGTCTTTCAACCACTCCTGCACCGCTCGCTCGTCTGCCAGTTTGTTCACGCCGGTATGCGGGATAGGGTGAGTAAGCGGGCCTCGGGCGGTTTTCAGCGGGTTGTCAGTGGAGGGTCTGGTCGAGGAGAAACAGGACTGTAGAAAGCTCAGGCGCTGGCGTGACTGGTCATAAAGTTCGTCCTCTATCAGCGAGACGCCCTGGCGGTGATAGCTATCGTCCCATTGGCTAACCTGATGTTGCAGGGCCAGAATCTCGTTGCTGGCCTTTGCCGGTGACCAGTCAGGGCATGGGTTGGCAAAGGCTGCCGACACACTGAAAAACAGGGTTGCGCAGCTCAATAAACGTACAGCGTTCAACATCGAAGCGTCCTTGCCTTGAGGGAGTGGCCTTGAGGCTAGTCACTGTTCGTTGTTGCGGCGGACAAGGTGGTTACAGGTTTTTTCGGCAGGTACAGATGTCTGTGATTTACGTGGATGGCTGTGTCTTTAGTCTTTATTGCAGGCGTGCAGAATAGGCATTCAGTCCAGCTCTTGATCGGGTGCTCAATGGATATATCAACTCTCGCCGTTTTCATTCCTGCCTGTTTTGCTCTCAACATGGCGCCCGGCCCGAACAATCTGCTGTCGATCAGTAACGCAACGCGCTATGGCTTTGTCAGGTCATGTGTCGGTGGCGCGGGTCGATTGCTGGCTTTCGTGATCATGATCTCGCTGGCCGCAGTGGGCCTGGCGGCGGTACTGCATACGTCCGAATGGCTGTTTCATGTGATCAAGATTTTCGGCGCAGCCTATCTGTTTTACCTGGCAGTGCAGTTGTGGCGAGCCAATCCTCAGGATCAGGGCGATATGAGCGGTGCTTCTGCAAGCATGTGGAGCCTGGCGCGTCAGGAGTTTCTGGTAGCCATCGGCAACCCGAAGGCGATTCTCCTGTTCACGGCCTTCCTGCCGCAGTTCATCGATGACACCAACCACGTTACCAGCCAGTTCGCGGTACTGGGCGGGCTGTTCATTGTGTTGGAGTGTGTCGCTATCTGTCTTTACGGCTACATGGGCGTGCATGCCCGTCGTCTGTTTGCACGACCCAGCGGCAAGCGCTTGTTCAATCGCGCTTGCGCCGGGTTGCTTGCGGGAGCAGCTTCGGTGTTATTGGTGTCGCGGCGGGCTTGAGGCCCGGTTATTTCTCATTGGTTGTATCTTGCCCGCCGAAGATGTTTGCACGGCTTTTTGAGCTGCTGCCATCACTGTTTCGGGTGTCTTGTCCGCCGAAGATGTTTGAGCGGCTGTTTGAACTTCTGCCGTCGCTGTATTGTGTGTCTTGTCCGCCAAAGATGTTGGCGCGGCTGTTTGAACGGGTGCCATCATTGTATTGAGTGTCTTGCCCGCCGAAGATGTTTGAACGGCTATTTGAACGTCTGCCGTCGCTGTATTGTGTATCTTGCCCACCGAAGATATTTGACCTGCTGGTTGAGGTTGTTCCATTGTCATAACGGCAGTCATAACCACCAAAGATATTGGCTCTGCAATTATCGGCAAAAGCCTGATAGAACGGTGAAACAATCAGAATGGAGCCCAGCAGGATAGCCTTGAGTTTCATGATGTTCCTTACAATAAGTGCAGGAATAACTGGCAAAGTAATCAGCCTCACTCGACTCTGCGAGAGTGATTGATTTGTTGGGGGCGGGGAAACCATTAATGGCTTAGTGTGCGGGACACCTCGTTAAGGCCGGGTCATTAAAGCGGACTTTTGATTTTAAACTGTTGCGAATGTGGCATTCCGCTATTATCTATACAGACTGGACATTTCAAACTAAGTTTCGGCTGTAAGAAAAAATACCGGCAGGCTCGACCGAGGTCACCGGCGGATTCAAGGCTTTCGCAATTGGCAGAAACAACAAAGCCCCGAACGATCAGGTCGTCCGGGGCTTTGTGTTGAAGCGTTAAAGCGTATTATAGACCGGCAGCAGCGCGCAGGGCGTCGGCGCGGTCGGTTTTTTCCCAGGTGAACGTGGTGAAGGTGTCGTCACCCACGGTCTTGGTTTGCGGCGTGCGACCGAAGTGGCCGTAGGCAGCGGTTTCCTGGTACATCGGGTGCAGCAGGTCGAGCATCGTGGTGATTGCGTATGGACGCAGGTCGAAGATGTCACGAACCAGCTTGATGATCTTGTCATCGCTGATCTTGCCGGTGCCGAAGGTGTTCAGCGAGATCGAAGTCGGTTGAGCGACGCCGATAGCGTAGGAAACCTGAATCTCGCAGCGCTCGGCCAGGCCGGCAGCAACGATGTTCTTGGCAACGTAGCGGCCAGCGTAGGCAGCGGAACGGTCAACCTTGGATGGATCTTTACCGGAGAACGCGCCGCCGCCGTGGCGAGCCATGCCGCCGTAGCTGTCGACGATGATCTTGCGACCGGTCAGGCCGCAGTCACCCACCGGGCCGCCAATGATGAACTGGCCAGTCGGGTTGATGTGGAACTGAGTGTCCTTGTGCAGCAGCTCGGCTGGCAGCACGTGCTTGACGATCAGTTCCATCACGCCTTCGCGCAGATCGTTGTAGGAGACTTCCGGGTTGTGCTGGGTCGACAGAACGACTGCGTCGATGCCCACGACCTTGCCGTTTTCATAGCTGCAAGTCACCTGGGACTTGGCATCCGGGCGCAGCCATGGCAGCAGGCCGGATTTGCGGGCTTCAGCCTGACGCTTCACCAACTGGTGCGAGAACGCGATTGGCGCAGGCATCAGTTCAGTTGTTTCGTTGCTGGCGTAGCCGAACATCAGGCCCTGGTCGCCGGCGCCCTGATCTTCAGGCTTGGCACGGTCCACACCCTGGTTGATGTCAGGAGACTGCTTGCCGATGATGTTCATCACGCCGCAGGTGGCGCCGTCGAAACCGACGTCGGAGCTGGTGTAGCCAATGTCGCTGATCACGTCACGAACGATCTGCTCCAGGTCAACCCAGGCAGTGGTGGTAACTTCGCCGGCCACGATTGCAACGCCAGTCTTGACCAGTGTTTCCACTGCTACGCGAGCGTGTTTGTCCTGGGCAATGATAGCGTCCAGTACTGCGTCGGAAATCTGGTCGGCGATCTTGTCTGGATGTCCTTCGGACACGGACTCGGAGGTGAAAAGTGAGTATTCGCTCATCTCTACGGGTTTCCTGAATTTTACCGATGGTGAGTGTTGCCAGCCGGTCGCTGAAAATGGCGAACCTGGATCTGGAAACCATTACGTAAGCCTACATACAGGCTTTCCCCGGGAACTAGCCCCGCAGCGATGGCCCAACGGGCCAGATCATCCTGTTCGAAACCTAACCAAAGATCGCCACAGGCCTCCCTGGCCCAGCTTTGGTCATGACTACACAACTCTGTTACCAGCAGGCTACCGCCGGGTTGCAATCGATCGGCCAGTTGCCTCAAGGCTTCGGCCGGTGCTGCCAAATGGTGAAGCACCATGTTCAGAACGACACAGTCGGCGCTCACTTTAGTGCCCGTGAGGGCGTCGGCGAGTACCAGCTCGACATTGTCCAGCTTCTCGCGCTCGCAGACATCGCGGGCCAGCTCCAGCATCGCCGGGCTGTTGTCCATGGCGGTGACATGGGCGAAGCGCCTGGCCAGTTCCGGTAGAAAGCCGCCGTCGCCGGGGCCGACTTCCAGTGCCGTTGCCTGGGCGGTGAAGCTCAGTTTGTCCAGCAGGCTCAGCAGGCTGTCACGGTATTGGCCAAGGCCGGCGATCAAATCCTGCTGGGCGCGAAACTTTTCTGCAGTACGGGCAAAGAAATCCTGACTGGCCTGGGCGCGCTGACGATGCACAAGGTCGATGCGCAGGCTGACTTCCTGCGGCAGTGTCAGGGCATCCACCTCGTCGAGCAGGGCCGCGTGCAGCCTGCCGCCGGTCAGTTCGGTATGGGGCAGGGCGCGGCGGTAAAAAATTGCGTTGCCTTCCCGGCGCGTCGCCACCAGAGCGGCTTGTGCCAGCACTTTCAAGTGGTGACTCATGCCTGACTGGCCGATGGCAAATATCTGCGCCAGCTCCAGTACGCCGAACGAATCGTTGGCCAGGGCGCGCAATACATTCAGCCGTAGAGGGTCGCCGCCGGCCTTGCACAAGGCAGAGAGGTCGTCGCAGTCGTCATGGCTAATTGCAGGTACGCATAGGTTCATGGGGTCGCAGTCTAGTTAGCGACCGGTCAGGCTGCAATAGCAATATCAAAAAGTTTTGATATTGGTTGATGGGGCAACTGTCCGTGATGTCCATCACGTTATTGGCGCAGCCAGACTGCATCAATGAGGGTAAATAAGGCGACAAGGCAGGAAAAACACCTGCCAACGACTATCTTTCATTGCTCCCAGGCAGTGCCTGAGAGAAAATGGTCGCCTTTTTTCCGATCCCATTCCTTCATTCTCCAGGAGATCAGCGATGCCAAGCCGTCGTGAGCGTGCCAACGCCATTCGTGCCCTCAGCATGGATGCCGTGCAAAAAGCCAACAGCGGCCACCCCGGTGCCCCCATGGGCATGGCGGATATCGCCGAAGTTCTGTGGCGCGATTATCTGAAGCACAACCCGGCCAACCCAGCGTTCGCCGACCGTGACCGCTTCATTCTGTCCAACGGCCACGGTTCGATGTTGATTTACTCGTTGCTGCATCTGACCGGCTACGATCTGTCCATCGACGACCTGAAGAACTTCCGTCAATTGCACAGCCGCACGCCGGGTCACCCGGAATACGGCTACACCCCGGGCGTCGAAACCACCACTGGCCCGCTGGGGCAGGGTTTTGCCAACGCCGTCGGCTTTGCCGTTGCCGAAAAGACTCTGGCAGCACAGTTCAACCGTCCAGGCCACACCATCGTCGACCACAACACCTACGTGTTCATGGGCGATGGCTGCATGATGGAAGGTATTTCCCACGAAGTTGCTTCCCTGGCCGGTACTCTGGGCCTGGGCAAGCTGATTGCCTTCTACGATGACAACGGCATCTCCATCGACGGCGAAGTCGAAGGCTGGTTCACCGACGATACGCCGAAGCGCTTCGAGTCCTACGGCTGGCAGGTCATCCGCAATGTCGACGGTCATGATGCCGACGAAATCAAGACCGCCATCGACACCGCCCGCAAGAGCGAGCAGCCGACCCTGATCTGCTGCAAGACCACCATCGGTTTCGGTTCGCCGAACAAGCAGGGCAAGGAAGAGTCCCACGGTGCTCCACTGGGCGCTGATGAAATCGCTCTGACCCGCGCTGCGCTGAAATGGAACCATGGTCCTTTCGAGATCCCGGCTGATATCTATGCCCAATGGGATGCCAAGGAAAAAGGCCTGGCTGCCGAAGCTGACTGGGATCAGCGTTTTGCTGCCTACTCCGCTGCTTTCCCTGAGCTGGCCAACGAGTTCATCCGTCGCATGAGCGGTGAGCTGCCTGCCGACTTCGCTGCAAAATCGGCTGCTTATGTGGCTGAAGTCAACGCCAAGGGCGAAACCATCGCCAGCCGTAAAGCCAGCCAGAACGCTCTGGGTGCTTTCGGCCCGCTGCTGCCTGAGATCCTGGGCGGTTCGGCTGACCTGGCCGGTTCCAACCTGACCATCTGGAAAGGTTGCAAGAGCATCACCGGCGAAGACGCCAACGGCAACTACCTGCATTACGGTGTGCGTGAGTTCGGTCAGGCGGCAATGATGAACGGTATCGCCCTGCACGGCGGTTTCGTCCCTTACGGCGCGACCTTCCTGATCTTCATGGAATACGCCCGTAACGCTGTGCGCATGGCCGCTCTGATGAAGAAGCGCGTGATCCATGTGTTTACCCACGACTCCATCGGTCTGGGCGAAGACGGCCCGACTCACCAGCCGGTCGAGCAATTGACCAGCCTGCGTACCACGCCGAACCTGGACACCTGGCGTCCGGCGGATGCCGTGGAATCGGCTGTGGCCTGGAAATACGCCATCGAGCGCAATGACGGCCCGTCGGCGCTGATCTTCTCGCGCCAGAACCTGCCTCACCAGGCGCGTGACGAAGCCCAACTGGCGGACATCGCCCGTGGTGGCTACGTACTGCGCGACTGCGCGGGCGAGCCTGAGCTGATCCTGATCGCTACCGGTTCGGAAATCGGTCTGGCCGTGCAGGCGTTCGACGCCCTGAGCGCTCAAGGCCGCAAGGTGCGCGTGGTTTCCATGCCTTGCACCAGCGTCTTCGAAGCTCAGGACCCAGGCTACAAGCAAGCCGTTCTGCCATTGCAGGTCAGCGCTCGTATCGCTATCGAAGCTGCCCACGCTGACTACTGGTACAAGTACGTCGGTCTGGAAGGCCGCGTGATCGGCATGACCACTTTCGGTGAGTCGGCACCAGCACCTGCGTTGTTCGAGGAGTTCGGCTTCACTCTGGAGAACATCCTGAGCACGGCTGAAGAGTTGTTGGAAGACTGAGAAAGGTCGCAATAATCTTGTAGGAGCGGATTCATCCGCGAAGAGGCCAGCCCAGCCAATACTTTTGTATCGTCTGGCTGAGTGTTTTCGCGGACAAGTCCGCTCCTACAGGTTTATGCGCAGTACGATTTGTCTTGCGAGCACCACCATGCCCCAAAACCGCCCTTACAAAGTTGCTCTGAACGGCTATGGCCGAATCGGTCGTTGTGTCTTGCGCGCGCTCTGTGAGCGAGGTGCCCGGGCAGGTTTTGAAGTGGTCGCGATCAATGATCTGGCCGATATGGCCAGCCTCGAATATCTCACCCGTTTCGACTCCACTCATGGCCGTTTCCCCGGCGATGTGCGGGTCGACGGGGAATACCTGCACATCAACGACCACCGGATCAGGGTTCTGCGCAGCGCAACGCCGGAAGGTATCGACTGGGCGGCGTTGGGTGCGGATCTGGTGCTTGAATGTTCGGGCGTCTACAACACCCGCGAAGATGGCCAGCGCTTTCTCGATGCGGGTGCGTCGCGGGTGCTGTTCTCGCAACCGATGGCCAGCGAGTCCGATGTGGATGCCACCATCGTGTTCGGTATCAATCAGCAGAAACTGACCGGCACCGAGCGACTGGTTTCCAACGCATCCTGCACCACCAACTGCAGCGTGCCTTTACTGCGGTTGCTGGATGACGCGCTGGGCCTTGAATACATTTCGATCACCACCATCCACTCGGCAATGAACGATCAGCCGGTGATCGATGCTTATCACCACGAGGATTTGCGCCGTACGCGCTCGGCTTTTCAGTCGATAATTCCGGTGTCCACTGGTCTGGCACGCGGAATTGAGCGGCTCCTGCCGGAACTTGCGGGCCGAATTCAGGCCAAAGCAGTTCGCGTACCGACGGTCAACGTCTCGTGCCTGGATATCACGCTGCAAACGGCACGTGATACCGATGCTGTGGAAATCAACCGTATCTTGCGTGAGGCCGCCACCAGCGGCCCTCTCAAAGGCCTGCTGGCATACACCGAGTTGCCGCATGCCAGTTGTGATTTCAACCATGACCCTCATTCGGCCATTGTCGATGCGAGTCAGACCCGAGTTTCCGGCCCCCGGCTGGTAAACCTGCTGGCCTGGTTCGATAACGAATGGGGTTTTGCCAACCGGATGCTCGACGTTGCAGACCATTTCTTGCGCGTCGCTGATCAACAACAGTAAAAAACAGGAACGCCTCATGACCGTGTTGAAGATGACCGACCTCGATCTGCAAGGTAAGCGTGTGCTGATTCGCGAAGACCTCAACGTCCCGATCAAGGACGGCGTTGTCAGTAGCGATGCCCGAATCCTTGCTTCGCTGCCGACCATCAAGCTGGCGCTGGAAAAGGGTGCTGCCGTACTGGTCTGCTCGCACCTGGGTCGTCCGACCGAAGGAGAGTTCTCGGCCGAGAACAGCCTCAAGCCGGTTGCCGACTACCTGAGCAAGGCGCTGGGCCGTGAAGTCCCGCTGGTTGCCGACTATCTTGATGGCGTCGACGTCAAGGCTGGCGATGTCGTGCTGTTCGAGAACGTGCGCTTCAACAAGGGCGAGAAAAAGAACGCTGACGAGCTGGCGCAGAAGTATGCCGCTCTGTGCGACGTATTCGTGATGGACGCTTTCGGTACCGCACACCGCGCCGAAGGTTCGACCCACGGCGTTGCCAAATTTGCCAAGGTCGCTGCGGCAGGTCCTCTGCTGGCGGCCGAGCTGGAAGCATTGGGCAAGGCCCTGGGCGCTCCGGCCAAGCCAATGGCGGCCATCGTTGCCGGCTCCAAGGTTTCCACCAAGCTGGATGTGCTCAACAGCCTGAGCGCAATCTGTGACCAGTTGATCGTCGGCGGCGGTATCGCCAACACCTTCCTGGCAGCAGCCGGTCACAAGGTCGGCAAGTCGCTGTATGAGCCGGACCTGCTGGACACCGCCCGTGCCATCGCCGCCAAGGTCAGCGTGCCATTGCCGGTGGATGTGGTGGTTGCCAAGGAGTTCGCTGAAAGCGCTGCCGCAACCGTCAAGCTCATCGCTGACGTTGCCGATGACGACATGATTCTCGACATCGGTCCGCAGACTGCTGCCCAGTTTGCCCAATTGCTGAAATCTTCCGGGACTATCCTGTGGAACGGTCCGGTCGGCGTGTTCGAGTTCGATCAGTTCGGTGAAGGGACCAAGACACTGGCCAAGGCCATTGCCGAAAGCGCAGCGTTCTCCATCGCTGGTGGCGGCGATACGCTGGCGGCCATCGACAAGTACGGCGTTGCACAGCAGATTTCCTACATTTCTACCGGTGGTGGCGCCTTCCTCGAGTTCGTCGAGGGCAAGGTCCTGCCAGCCGTTGAAGTGCTTGAGCAGCGTGCAAAGGCCTGATTTTCCGGTTCAGGAAAGGGAGTAGTTCATGGTCAGGACGTTACCGCTGTTGCTTATCGCAGGTGTGCTGGCCGGTTGTGCGAGCAAGCCTGAGATAAACGATTCGGAACCTGAGCCTCAGGCGCAGCTGCTTCAATTGAGTTGCTATCAGGCCGGTTGGCAGGCTGAAACCGTGCCAGTGATCTACAAGCGTGGCGGTCAGGAAGTATGGGACCGCTACGAGTTCATGCCGCGCACGGGAGATGTGGGCTGTCTCTGAGTCAGGTTGAAAGCTCGCTGGCAACATCTGCGAGCTTTGGCGGTCATTAAAAGGTGGGATCTTTTTCGAGAAGGAGTTTCGCCATGAAAATCGCCACCCTGGCTCTTGTGAGTTGCATTGTATTGGCAGGTTGCAGCAGTCCGGGCTCTAAAGCCCGTACCTGTGAAATATTCAGCCCGGCCTCCGTGAGTGTTCCGACGACCGAAAACAGTCAGCGGGTCGAGGCACATGTAACGGGTGAACCGGCCAGTGACCGTAATCAGGAACAGAACTGCCCCTGAAGTACAGAAGCGAGCGGCACATGCCGGGCTTTCCGGGGCAGGCCAGGAGACGTGATGAAAGGCTTGATTGCCCTTGCGGCATTTGCAGTGCTTGGCGGTTGTGCGACCACCAAGGCGCCGCAATCCAGTGATTCCTGGAACCATTGGGTGTGTGACAGCAAGGCCGAAGTTCATTGGCGCTTTGCCGATTCGGCCAAAAAGGAAGTGGATGTACGCCTGAACCAGAGCGATCAGGTTTTCAGGCTCAAGGCCGAACCTGGTGCTGCCAGCGGGACGCTCTACAGTAACAATGTGTTGGCGTTTGCCAACAAAGGTAGCGAAGGCCTGATTTATTGGGACGCCACCAACGATTTGATCGGACGCGGCTGCAAGGCCAGATAAGTCGTAGCCGATGTTCCACCACCGCATGGCCCTGTGGCCAATGCGTATAACTTGAATAGCAGTCGCCACTACGGCAGGCTTGCACGATTAACGACCCGACCGGGAGAGATACAGACAATGGCACTTATCAGCATGCGCCAGATGTTGGACCACGCAGCCGAATTCGGTTACGGCGTTCCAGCTTTCAACGTAAACAACCTGGAACAAATGCGCGCCATTATGGAAGCGGCCGACAAGACCGACTCCCCGGTGATCGTTCAGGCTTCGGCCGGCGCCCGCAAATACGCCGGTGCCCCGTTCCTGCGTCACCTGATCCTTGCGGCAGTCGAAGAGTTCCCGCACATCCCGGTGGTCATGCACCAGGATCACGGCACCAGCCCGGACATCTGCCAGCGCTCGATCCAGTTGGGCTTCAGCTCGGTCATGATGGACGGCTCCCTGGCTGAAGACGGCAAAACGCCTGCCAGCTACGAATACAACGTTGACGTAACCCGTCGCGTAGTGGCTTTCGCTCACGCCTGTGGCGTTTCCGTGGAAGGCGAGCTGGGCGTTCTGGGTTCTCTGGAAACCGGTATGGCCGGTGAAGAAGACGGCGTTGGCGCAGAAGGCATCCTGGATCACAGCCAGATGCTGACCGACCCGGAAGAAGCTGCTGACTTCGTCAAGAAGACCCAGGTCGATGCCCTGGCAATCGCCATCGGCACCAGCCACGGCGCTTACAAGTTCACCAAGCCGCCTACCGGCGACATCCTGGCGATCGAGCGCATCAAGGAAATCCACAAGCGCATTCCCAACACCCACCTGGTGATGCACGGTTCTTCGTCCGTTCCTCAGGAATGGCTGAAGATCATCAACGAGTACGGCGGCGACATCAAAGAAACCTACGGCGTGCCGGTCGAAGAAATCGTTGAAGGCATCAAGTACGGCGTGCGCAAGGTCAACATCGACACCGACCTGCGTCTGGCCTCCACTGGTGCCATCCGTGAATTCATGGCCAAGAACCGCAGCGAGTTCGACCCGCGCAAATACCTGGCCAAGACCGTCGTCGCGATGCGTGACGTCTGTATCGCCCGTTACGAAGCCTTTGGCACCGCTGGCAACGCCTCGAAGATCAAGCCGATCTCCCTGGATCGCATGTTCGAGCGTTATGCCAAAGGCGAGCTGGATGCCAAGATCAACTGAGTGTTGATCCAGTAATGAAAAACCCGCAGAGATGCGGGTTTTTTGTTAGCGGCGTTTCAACTGTGAAGTCGCGGCCAAGACCCCTCCCACAGGTTTCGTGGGAGGGGCCTTGGCCGCGACGGCAGTCTGAAGTACGCCCCAAAAGGAGGGACCCATCCGCGGAGGCTATCTCACAAAAATTTTTACCTGCCCGACGCATATATCTCGACTGCCATAGCTCGGCATCGTTTTTGAGCAGGGCTCGCTTTTTAATCCTGATGCTTGGAGGTGATCACTGCGTACCCAAATAGCAGGGTAGGTCGCCGGTGGTCGGTGCGTTACCTGGGTTGCTCAAAGCCAACACCTCATTTTTCAGGAATGCCTCAACTTCTCCTTCCCAAGGCGTTTTCGAAAAGGAGTACTGGATCAACTTGGCAGAAGCCCATAGCGGGTTGTTTTTTTTCAGCTTTCCGTTTTCCAGCCACTTGGGATTGATATCGGCGTGGGCATGGTCGTCGCTGGATTGGTAGACGTAGTTGCGGAACGAGATGATTGCGCCTTTCTCCCGGGTCAGTGGGTTACAACTCCCTTTCCGTTCCGTGTGTGCGTCCGAGTACGAGTCCTGGATCATATGCAGCAGCGAGCCGAGAGCCATGTGCTTGACGCTGACGGCCTCAGACTGGCTCTTGTAGCTATGCTGCACTCTGGGATTCCCGGATGCGACGTAAGTACCAAACTTTCCTGGCCTGAATGAACGTTTCCATTCACCTCCGGGAATGGGGTCGAACAGTGCCCCTACTGTCCAGCCTGGTTTCCCGAGATAGCTAGCGATATCCGAGAAGGCAGTGATGGCCGGGCCGTCGATGGGCTCTTTGGCCAAGTTGTTGGAAGATATCGAGAGGGTGTAGGTGAACTTGGCCCAGGCCAGCATTTTTGCCTGGGTATCGAGTGCCGTTTCCTGTTGTGATGAGGCCATCGAATGAATGAACTGGAAATCGCCGAAATGGCTTCTGTACAGCATCATCGGGTTGGCAGTGACGGTGATTGCACGACATGAAGGGAGTGCGCTGTTTTCCTTGCATTGCGCCTGTTGTTGGGCGTCCTTGAATAGTGCGTACCATTGATAAGCCCGGGTCACGTTCTGACGCAGCAATGAATCAGGGTCGTCGTTCCATTGGCTACCTAGGACAAGATCTCTGAGTACGCCTCTTTGTTTGAGTGTCTCCGCGGAGGTCTTGGCCCTTCCTCCCTCGGTGTTCTCGGGATCCAGATAGTAGTCATAGGCCAGGAGGGTGATGGTTTCATGCACCGGATACTTCAAGCCCTCGGTCAGTTTGGTTACCGAGCAGAAAGCGGACTGCCCCCAGCATTCCACATCTATAGGGTTCATGTCGTAGGCTGTGGCTGGTTGCGTTGCTGTGAACAGGCTCAATGCCAACGGTATGCATGCGTATGAAAGTGCGGAACGGCTAGAGCGCAAGGGCCGGTCGGATCGCATGGATAGTTCCTTCTAATCGTGTGCTGTCGGCGATGTATAGCTCATGCAGTGGCATATCGCCATTTCGGTGGGTTTTCAGTGATCAGAAAAATATGAAATGAGCCATAGAGACGAGCGGGGCATTTTGTCTGAGGGAGTTGGCGCTCGGGCGAGTGGCCGCAGATTTCAGGCCCCTCGCGAGCGCATCACCGCCCGGTTGGCGCCTATTTCATGAGCATTGCACACGCCGTCTTGTAAGCCTCATGCTGATACTTGTTCAACGTATCGTGCAGGGCGAAGTCGTGTTTCTTGTTCTGGGCGTTGATGGTCTGGGGGGATACGAGGATTACGTCGCAATCGGCCAGAAGCTGGAAGACGGTTTCGATCTTGAAGGTGGTCGGGCCACCGGCGAATTCGCCTTTCTTGCTGCGCTTCTTGATCGCGACATGGCTGATGCCGTTGGTCCGCACGAAACTGGCGATCTGCGCGGCGAAGGCTTTGACGTTGGCGGCCTCGTCGTCATCCTCCAGCGCGATCTTTCGGGTTGCCAGCGGCAAATGCGAGATGCCGCCGTTCTGACGGGTGGCCAGGGCGAAGATGGCTTCACTGCCTTTGATTTCTACACCACAAATAATCATGGGAATGCCTGGTGCCTTCGGTTCATATAAAGGAACAGGTTATCTCATCGCTGGCGTTATTCCTGCGCAATTGATTCCAGATATTCCGAGCGCTCGTCGCTCATGCGGGCAATGCAGTCGTTTTCGTTGATGTTGTAAGCCTTGCTGCCAGCGGCTGACGGGAAGACTTCGACCGCGCAATCGGCGTCGCGCAGCTTTTCCCAGGCTTGCTGGGCAGCCTTGAGTTTGCTGGTGAAGTCGTTGTATTGCGACTTGTTGGCGACAAATTGCGACTGGACGCGATTGAGCAGGTTCTGAAAGTTTTCCTTGAGCAGCTCTTCTGCGGTGTGCCGGCTGTAGACCGAGCATTCCAGCGTCTGGTTATCGTTGTCGACGCCATCACACGGCGTGCTGTCCGGGTCTTGAGCGGCTTGTGCGCCCGTCACGGCTGTCGCCATAAGGGCCAAGGTCAGGAAAATCGTTTTCATCGAGTGGCTCCGATCCATTGATGCAGTGAATTCTGGCCTAAGCGCGAGGCAAAGAACAGGTTTACGACGCAGGCTGGCAGCGTCCGATTGCCCTTTGTCGCATCTTGACGCTTTCGGCAAACCCCCTGTCGTTTTTGCACCCGGCTCGCCGGACCCTCCGGCATATGCTGACCCCAATAGCGCCGACAGCCGATTCGGCGCGCAAGTACCTAAAAAGGGGACAGCCTGATGAGCCCAGCCGAACTGCACGCCGACAGCATCGTTATTGACGGGCTGATTATCGCCAAATGGAATCGCGAGCTGTTTGAAGACATGCGCAAGGGCGGCCTGACCATGGCCAACTGCACGGTATCGGTGTGGGAAGGTTTCCAGGCCACGATCAACAGCATCTGCACCAGCCAGAAGCTGATGCGCGAAAACAGCGATCTGGTGATGCCGGTCCATACCACCGCCGACATCCGCAAGGCCAAGGAGCTGGGCAAGACCGGCATTCTGTTCGGCTTCCAGAATGCCCATGCCTACGAAGACCAGATCGGCTACGTCGAGATCTTCAAGAAGTTGGGCGTTGGCATCGTGCAGATGTGCTACAACACCCAGAATCTGGTGGGCACCGGCTGCTACGAGCGCGACGGTGGCCTGTCGGGTTTCGGTCGTGAGATCGTCGCTGAAATGAACCGTGTCGGCGTCATGTGCGACCTGTCTCACGTGGGCTCCAAGACTTCCGAAGAAGTCATCCTCGAATCGAAAAAACCGGTCTGCTATTCCCACTGTCTGCCGTCCGGGCTCAAGGAACATCCCCGCAACAAGTCCGATGCAGAACTGAAGTTCATCGCCGATCACGGCGGCTTTGTCGGTGTGACCATGTTTGCGCCGTTCCTGGCCAAGGGCATCGAGTCGACCATCGACGACTACGCCGAAGCCATCGAGTACACCATGAACATCGTCGGTGAAGACGCCATCGGTATTGGTACCGATTTCACCCAGGGTCATGGCCAGGACTTCTTTGAGTACCTGACTCACGACAAGGGCTATGCCCGTCGGCTGACCAACTTCGGAAAGATCATCAACCCGCTGGGCATCCGCACCGTAGGCGAATTCCCGAACCTGACCGAAACCCTGCTCAAGCGCGGCCATAGCGAGCGTGTTGTGCGCAAGATCATGGGTGAGAACTGGGTCAACGTCCTCCGAGACGTCTGGGGCGAATAACCGCCACCCACACCTTATTGAATTGATAACCCCGCTGCCCTGTGCGCAGTGGGCGTAACCCGAATTTCTGGAGTTTGACCCCATGGCTAAAATCGCCCCGCAACTGCCTATCGAAGTCGACAGCGAAACCGGCGTCTGGACCTCCGATGCATTGCCGATGCTCTATGTGCCGCGCCATTTCTTCGTCAATAACCATATGGGTATTGAAGAGGTGCTGGGTGCCGAGGCCTACGCCGAGATTCTCTACAAGGCCGGATACAAATCTGCCTGGCACTGGTGCGAAAAAGAGGCCGAATGCCACGGCATTGAAGGCGTTGCGGTGTTCGAGCACTACATGAATCGCCTGTCGCAGCGTGGCTGGGGGCTGTTCAAGATTCAGGATATCGATCTGGAAAAGGGCACCGCCAGCGTCAAGCTTGAGCACTCGGCGTTCGTGTATGTGTACGGCAAGGTCGGGCGCAAGGTCGATTACATGTTCACTGGCTGGTTCGCCGGAGCAATCGATCAGATCCTGGCCGCCAGCGGCAGCTCGATCCGTACCGTTGCCGAGCAGGTTTACGGCGGTTCGCAAGAAGGTCATGACGACGGTCTGTTTGTCGTCAAACCGTTGTAAGTCGAGGATCGTGTTATGGCTTTCGAAGCGATGTTCCAGCCGATCCAGATTGGCAAACTGACGATCCGCAACCGCGTCCTGAGTACCGCTCACGCCGAGGTCTATGCCACCGATGGCGGGATGACCACCGACCGTTACGTGAAGTACTACGAAGAGAAAGCCAAGGGCGGCATCGGCCTGGCGATCTGCGGCGGTTCTTCCAGTGTGGCCATCGACAGCCCGCAAGGCTGGTGGAAGTCGGTCAACCTGGCCACTGACAAGATCATCCCGCATTTCCAGAACCTTGCCGACGCCATGCACAAGCACGGCGCCAAGATCATGATCCAGATTACCCACATGGGGCGTCGTTCGCGCTGGGACGGCGATCACTGGCCGACCCTCATGTCGCCGTCCGGTATTCGTGAGCCGGTACACCGTGCGACCTGCAAGACCATCGAGCCGGAAGAAATCTGGCGAGTAATCGGCAACTACGCCAGTGCTGCGGCACGCGCCAAGGCCGGTGGCCTGGATGGCGTCGAGCTGTCCGCCGTACACCAGCACATGATCGACCAGTTCTGGAGCCCGCGCGTCAACAAGCGTACCGATGAGTGGGGCGGCAGTTTCGAGAACCGCATGCGGTTTGGCCTGGAAGTGATCAAGGCTGTACGCAAGGAAGTGGGGCCTGATTTCTGTGTGGGCATCCGTATCTGCGGCGACGAATTCCACCCTGATGGCCTGAGCCATGAGGACATGAAGGAAATCGCCAAATACTACGACGCCACCGGCATGATCGACTTCATCGGCGTCGTAGGTTCGGGCTGCGACACCCATAACACCCTGGCCAACGTTATCCCCAACATGAGTTATCCACCGGAGCCGTTCCTGCATCTGGCGGCCGGTATCAAGGAAGTGGTCAAGGCGCCTGTACTGCACGCGCAGAACATCAAGGATCCGAATCAGGCCACCCGGATTCTGGAAGGTGGCTATGTGGATATGGTCGGCATGACCCGCGCCCATATCGCCGACCCGCACCTGATTACCAAGATCAAGATGGGGCAGGTCGATCAGATCAAGCAGTGCGTCGGTGCCAACTACTGCATCGACCGCCAGTACCAAGGGCTGGATGTACTGTGCATCCAGAACGCCGCCACGTCCCGTGAGTACATGGGCGTGCCGCACATCATCGAGAAATCCGCCGGGCCGAAGCGCAAGGTGGTGATTGTCGGTGCCGGTCCTGCTGGCATGGAAGCCGCTCGCGTGTCTGCCGAACGTGGCCATGACGTCACGCTGTTCGAGAAGAAGGAATTCATCGGCGGGCAGATCACCACGGCGTCCAAGGCACCGCAACGTGACCAGATTGCCGGGATCACCCGCTGGTTCCAGCTGGAGCTGGCGCGCCTGAAAGTCGATCTGCGTCTGGGCACCGCTGCCGATGCGGCGACCATTCTCGACCTGCGCCCGGACATCGTGGTGCTGGCGGTGGGCGGTCATCCGTTTCTGGAGCAGAACGAGCACTGGGGCGCGGCCGAAGGGCTGGTGGTCAGCAGTTGGGACGTGCTGGATGGCAAGGTCGCGCCGGGCAAGAACGTGCTGGTCTACGACACCATCTGTGAGTTCACCGGCATGTCCGTGGCCGACTTCCTGGCCGACAAGGGCTCGCAGGTCGAGATCGTCACCGATGACATCAAACCCGGCGTCGCGATTGGCGGCACCTCGTTCCCGACCTACTACCGCAGCATGTACCCCAAGGAAGTGATCATGACCGGGGACATGATGCTGGAAAAGGTCTACCGCGAAGGCGACAAGCTGGTTGCCGTGCTGGAGAACGAATACACCGGCGCCAAAGAGGAGCGGGTGGTTGATCAGATCGTCGTCGAAAACGGTGTGCGCCCGGATGAAGAGCTTTATTACGGACTCAAGGAAGGTTCGCGCAACAAAGGCCAGATCGACATCGAGGCCCTGTTCGCCATCCAGCCACAACCTTCGCTGAGCCAACCAGGTGACGGCTACCTGCTGTTCCGCATCGGCGACTGCGTGGCCCAGCGTAATACCCATGCAGCGATCTATGACGGATTGCGGTTGTGTAAGGATTTTTGAGGAAAGCTGCAAGCCATAAGCTGTAAGCAGCAAGAGAGGGCAGCGGATCTGCTGTGCTTTTACTTGTCGCTTACGGCTTGTGGCTTGCACCTCGCCAGAGGTTATTCTGATGTTGAGCACCATTCTCCCCCTCCTGCTCTTCGCTGCCCTGGCCCTTGCGGTGCTGGGGGCTTTGCGGCGGGTCAAAATGTGGCGCAATGGTCGGGCTTCCAAGGTCGATCTGCTGGGCGGGCTGCTGGCCATGCCCAAGCGTTATATGGTCGATCTGCACCATGTCGTCGCTCGGGACAAATACATTGCCAACACCCACGTCGCTACGGCCGGTGGGGCGGTGGCGTCTATCGTGCTGGCGATTCTGGTGCATGGTTTCGGCTTGCATAACCGCTTCCTGGGTTATGCCTTGCTGCTGATGTCGGCAGTGATGTTCGTGGGGGCGGTGTTTGTCTATCGTCGCCGGCTGAATCCGCCAGCGCGTCTGTCCAAAGGGCCGTGGATGCGTCTGCCGAAAAGCCTGATGGCGTTTTCTGCCAGCTTCTTTCTGGTGACCTTGCCGGTTGCGGGCATTCTGCCCGAGAACTTCGGTGGTTGGTTGCTGGCCGTGATTCTGGGTGTGGGCGTGCTGTGGGGCGTCAGCGAGCTGTTTTTCGGCATGACCTGGGGCGGGCCGATGAAGCACGCCTTCGCCGGAGCCTTGCACCTGGCCTGGCACCGGCGTGCCGAGCGCTTTGGTGGTGGTCGCTCCACCGGCCTGAAGCCGCTGGACCTTGCTGACCCGAGCGCGCCTCTGGGTGTGGAAAAACCCAAGGACTTCACCTGGAACCAGTTGCTGGGTTTTGACGCCTGTGTGCAGTGCGGTAAATGCGAAGCGGCTTGTCCGGCGTTTGCTGCCGGGCAGCCCTTGAACCCCAAGAAGCTGATTCAGGACATGGTGGTTGGCTTGGCGGGCGGCACCGATGCCAGATTTGCAGGCAGCCCGTATCCATCCCTCGACGGCAAGGGCAAGCCCATCGGCGAACATGGCGGCAATCCGCATCAGCCTATCGTCAACGGGCTGGTGGATGCCGAGACGCTATGGTCCTGCACCACTTGTCGAGCGTGCGTGGAAGAGTGCCCGATGATGATCGAGCACGTGGATGCCATCGTCGACATGCGCCGTCACCTGACCCTGGAAAAAGGCGCGACCCCCAACAAGGGCGCCGAAGTGCTGGATAACCTGATCGCCACCGATAACCCCGGTGGGTTCGCTCCGGGCGGGCGGATGAACTGGGCGGCGGACCTGAACCTTGACCTGCTCAGCGAGAAGAAAACCACCGACGTGCTGTTCTGGGTCGGCGATGGCGCGTTCGATATGCGCAACCAGCGCACGCTGCGCGCCTTCGTCAAAGTCCTGAAAGCCGCGAAGGTCGACTTCGCCGTGCTGGGCCTTGAAGAACGCGACAGTGGCGATGTGGCCCGTCGTCTGGGCGATGAAGCGACTTTCCAGATGCTGGCCAAGCGCAATATCCAGACACTGGCCCGGTACAGCTTCAAACGCATCGTTACCTGCGACCCGCACAGCTTCCATGTGCTGAAAAACGAGTACGGCGCTTTTGGTGGCGACTACCTCGTGCAGCATCACAGCACTTACATGGCTGAGCTGCTTCAGGGCGGCGCCCTCAAGCTCGGTCAACACAAAGGCTCCAGCGTGACTTATCACGACCCGTGTTATCTGGGGCGCTATAACGGCGAGTACGAAGCGCCGCGTGAGGTGTTGCGCGCCTTGGGCATCGAGGTCAAGGAAATGCAGCGCTCCGGCTTCCGCTCCCGTTGCTGCGGTGGCGGTGGCGGCGCGCCAATTACCGACATTCCCGGCAAGCAGCGGATTCCCGACATGCGTATGGAAGATATCCGCGAAACCGGTGCCGAACTGGTGGCAGTAGGTTGCCCACAATGCACTGCGATGCTTGAAGGTGTGGTCGAGCCGCGTCCGTTGATCAAGGATATTGCCGAACTGGTGGCCGATGCCTTGATTGAAGAGCCGGTGGCCAGCAAGCCAGCGCCTGCCAGGCGTGAACCTGCGGAGGTGCATTGATGAGCGACATTATCCGCCGCGACCCGCGTGCAGAATGGATTGCCCGTAACCGTCTGCATCCCTTGCATGCGGCGATGCAGCCCGTACAAACGAGCTGGATGGGGCCCAACGGTCTGGTGCGCAAGAACGTGCATGGGCTGGGTTTTATCGGCCCCAACGGCATCAAGCGCATCGACCGCAGTGGCGCACAGCAGGGCGGTACGGCCAAGCGTTCGGCAGCCGTCGAAGTCAGCCTGCCGCTGCATCAAGTACTGGAGCCTGCTTTTTACATCACGGTTGTACCCGATATGGTCGGTGGCCGCCTGAGCAGTCACGATCGTGATCTATTGGGAATGGCTCACCAACTGGCAGGCGTCGATGGTGCTGTATTGGCGGTGGTGTTTGGTGAGCACAAGGAAAGCACTTTCGATACAGCAGGTATCGATCGCCTGTTGGTGCTCGATGGCGATGAATTCAGCGGTTATTCACCTGAGCAGCGCGTGCAAGGGCTGCGGGCTGTGGATAACCAGTTCAACCCTCGGCACTGGCTGCTGCCTGACAGCCGCAGCGGCGGCGGGGAGTTGGGACGGCGTTTTGCTGCCAGCCTGGGCGAGCGCCCGGCGACTCGCGTCTGGCAGGTCAAGGATGAGCAGTGCATCGGGCGTGCTGGCGCGGGGCGTGAAGATCTGGCCCGCCCGCTGGCCCGTCTGATTCTGGCGGCTGCCGAGTGCGCCGAACCGGTCAGTGAAACCCGACATGAAGCGCTGCCGGTGGAGTTATCCACACCTGTGGCCCGCAGTCTGGCACGCATTGAAGATCTCGGTGCTGTTGCGGTCGATCCGGCAGTTATCCCCATGGCCGAGGCTGAGTTCATCTTCTCGGGCGGCAATGGCGTCAAGGATTGGGACTTGTTCCATCGCACAGCGGCTGCCTTGGGTGCGACCGAGGGCGCATCCCGGGTAGCTGTGGACGACGGCTTCATGAGCCGGGATCGTCAGGTCGGTGCCAGCGGCACCTGGGTCACGGCACGGGTCTATGTGGCTGTGGGGATCTCGGGCGCGATCCAGCACCTGCAAGGCATCGGCGCCTGTGACAAGGTGATTGCGATCAACCTGGATGCCGGCTGCGACATGATCAAACGTGCCGATCTGTCGGTGATCGGTGAGAGCGCAGAACTCCTCAATGCCTTGATCGACGCGGTCGAGGCTTATCGCAATGAGGCAAAACGTGATGCGGCCTGAGCAAGCGAGTGCGTCTGTGGATAATTCTTCATTGAACAAGAGCGCATTGCAGGTCATGAGCCTGGTGTCCATCGGCTCCCATCCGGCTTCGGGACGCGCCCGCCGCGCCGAGCAGGATGCCCGCGCCGTGGAACTGGGTCTGCAACTGGCTGGGGATAACTTGCAGGTGTTGCATGCGGGCAATGCCCTGGAACCGGTATTGCGGGCCTATATGGGCATGGGGCTGGATGAGTTGCAGGTGCTGGAGCAGCCAGAAGGCGCGGATGCATTGCCTGCGCTGACCGATTACATCCGCGATTCGGCGGTACAGATTGTCCTCACCGGCAGCCAGGCGGAAACCGGTGAAGGTTCGGGCATGCTGCCGTTTCTGCTGGCGGAAAGGCTTGGCTGGCCGCTGGTGGTGGGGCTGGCTCAGGTTGAGTCGCTGGACAACGGCGTGGCCCTTGTTCTGCAAGCCTTGCCGCGAGGCCAGCGGCGACGCCTGAAGGTTCGCCTGCCGTTTCTGGCTACTGTGGATAACGCAGCGCCCAAGCCACGTCAGAGCGCGTATGGCCCGGCGCAGCGTGGAGCCCTGGGTGTGGAGGAGGTGGAAGTGGTTGTGGATGAGTTACTCACAGCTCATGCTCTGCAACCGGCTAAACCTCGCCCAAAACGCCTGAAAGTGATCAAGGCCAAGAGCGGCGCCGATCGGATGAAAGCCGCAACCGCCAAGGCCAGCGGCGGCACCGGGCAAGTCCTCAAGGGCGTCAGCCCGCAAGAGGGTGCCGCAGCGATCCTCAAGCTGTTGGTCGAAGAAGGCGTCATCCGATAAAAACCGTAGGAGCGAATTCATTCGCGAAATAGCACATTCGCGAATGAATTCACTCCTACGCGGTTATCCACCGCAGTTACACACATTCCCTGTGCGCCCACCTGTGGATAACGTGTTCGCGGGTTGCTGAACCCCATGTAAACCGTGCCTTACAGGCCTCTGGTTGAAAAATGATCAACCTAACTTGCGGTTTTTACTGACTTTTCCATGTGGATAAACAATCCACCGATCATCACGCACTCAATCAATTGCCCACAATCTCTGTTGGCCTCTCTGTGGACAAGTTGTTCGTGATCTCCTGAGAGCCATATAAAACGTGGCTTACAAGCTTTCGTATAAAAAATGATCAATTGATCGTCAATCGGCATAAAGCTCGCTTTGAAGCCTTGCTGCATCACGTCTTGAGCAGTTTTCCACAGTCCATAGCCTCCAGATCCGAAGTTGCCCCCAAAGTCTGTTGGCGCTTCTGTGGATAAGGTGTTCGTGTTCCTTTACAGCCCACTGAATACAAGGCTTTCAAAGGTTTGTTCAAAAAATGATCAGGTTGTCCCGTATTTGCAACAATTACTAAGTCACGGTTTTTTCTGGATTTTCGAGAGCCGGGAAGATGACTTTCCCACAATTGCTGTGGGTTGCTCTGTGGATAAGTTGTTCGCTGACCCCGGAAGAGGGCGGCAGAGCTGGCCTGCGAGGGAGTTGGATGTTTTTTGATCAACATCCAACTCCGTCAGGGTTACTCGTGGTTGACCGCTACGCCTTTGAGGTATGGCGCCGGTTCTGCACCGAGGTTCTCCAGGACGCGGGAGCTGTACCAGTCGATGAAGTTGACCACGCCGAACTCATAGGTCTTGGAGTACGGGCCTGGCTGGTAGGCGCTGGAGTTGATGCCGCGCTGGTTCTCTTCGGCCAGGCGACGGTCCTGATCGTTGGTGGCATCCCAGACCTGGCGCATGCGCTCCACGTCGTAATCGACGCCTTCCACGGCATCCTTGTGGACGATCCACTTGGTCGTGACCATGGTTTCCTGAGCGCTGATCGGCCATACCGTGAAGACGATGATGTGATCGCCCATGCAGTGGTTCCAGGAGTGCGGCAAGTGCAGGATGCGCATCGAGCCCAGATCCGGGTTCTGGATACGGCCCATGAGCTTCTTGCAGCCGACCTTGCCATCCATGGTCATGGACACGGTGCCCTTGAGCAGCGGCATGCGCACTATGCGGTTGCGCAGGCCAAAGCTGGCGTGTGCGTAGGGAATCTTCTCGGCGTCCCAGGCTGCGGCGGAGGCGGCCACATGGTCCTTGAAGGTCTGATCGGCACGCGGGTCGGTGACGTCGTCCCATTCCAGCAGGGTTTTCAACAGCTCCGGGTGTGAGCCGTTGCAGTGATAGCACTCGCGGTTGTTTTCGATCACCAGCTTCCAGTTGGCCTTTTCCATCAAGGTGGTCTGTACCGCCACCTTGGTGTTTTCCATGTCGTAGGGTTCCATGTAGTGCTTGAGCGTGGCGAGGAACTCATCGATGGCGGGTGGATTCTCCGCCAGGCTGATGAAGATATAGCCGCCTGCGGTCTTGACGTTCACGGGCTTGAGGCTGAAGTTCTTCATGTCGAAGTCGTCGCCCATCTCGGTACCCGCGTACAGCAGGCGTCCGTCCAGCTCGTACGTCCACTGGTGGTAAGGGCAGACCAGCTTGGCGACCTTGCCTTTCTCGCCGGTACACAGGCGTGAGCCGCGGTGACGGCAGACATTGTGGAATGCATTTACGCTGCCGTCCGGGGCGCGCACGACGAGGATCGGGTTCTTGCCGATCTGCAACGTCAGGTAGTTGCCCTTGGCCGGGATTTCGCACGTCATCCCCGCAATCAGCCATTCTTTGTGAAAGATTTCCTGCATGTCGATTTCAAACAGTCGGTCATCACTGTAGAAAGGCTGCGGCAGCGAATAGGTGCGTTCGCGATTCTGCAGCATCTCGGCAGTGGCCTTGCGTGCTGGTTCCAGTGGGTCGCCAAGGCTCAAGGTTGCGGTGATGTCCATTTTTCAAGTTCCCTCATGACCGCATCTATGGCGGCCTGCGAATGTGGCTAATACGGTTCTTTGCAGCACTGCACGCAAGACGATTCGGGATCGCTCATGCTTGTGAATTCTTTCGTGGCTGTTCCGGAGTGTGGAGCTGGGCGCGGACTGAACCTTATCCATGGGCGACATGGCCGAATCCGTTCCCGACTAGGGAAGCCACGGTCTATGGGGGCTGGTCGCCGTAAGTACGTGAATGTCGTTGATAGGTAAATGCGCCTCCTGCGCGTTACGCAGAATCCCCATCATAAAAGGCCGACAGTCGGTCGTGGAGATCAAGTATGTCCCAGAGCTTTCTCAACCCGGTAACCACCCAGACATGGGCCAATGGCCGCCATCTTGTGCGCGTCGTCAAGGTGATCCAGGAAACCTGGGATGTGCGGACCTTCTGCTTCATGGCCGACCAGCCGATCCTGTTCTTTTTCAAGCCGGGCCAGTTCGTTACCCTGGAGCTGGAAATCGATGGCCTGCCCATCATGCGCTCATACACCATTTCCAGCTCGCCGTCGGTGCCGTACAGTTTCTCCATCACCGTCAAGCGCGTGCCGGGCGGCAAGGTTTCCAATTACCTGCACGATACGCTGCATGAAGGCCAGGAGCTGGCGGTACACGGGCCGGTCGGGTTGTTCAATGCCATCGACTTCCCGAACCCGAAGATTCTCTACCTGAGCGGTGGCGTCGGCATCACCCCGGTCATGTCCATGGCCCGCTGGTTCTACGACACCAACGCCAATGTCGACATGGTGTTCGTACACAGCGCCCGCTCACCCAAGGACATCATCTATCACCGCGAGCTGGAACACATGGCTTCGCGGATCGATAACTTCAGCCTGCACCTGATCTGTGAGAAGCACGGCCTCGGCGAGCCATGGGCCGGTTATCGCGGTTACCTGAACCAGAGAATGCTGGAGCTGATGGCGCCGGACTACAAGGATCGCGAGGTGTTCTGTTGTGGGCCGACGCCGTACATGAGTGCGGTCAAGCGCATGTTGCAGGAAAGCGGCTTCAACATGGCGCAGTACCATGAAGAGTCGTTTGGCGCGACGCCACCGGAAGTCCGCGCCGAGGCCGTGGAACATGCCGAGATCGCTGCGGATGCGCCGGATATCGATCTGGCTGACCTGCATCAGGTTGAGTTCACCGACACCGGCAAGAGTATCCGCGTCGCGCCGGGCGAAACCGTCCATGCAGCGGCTTCCAAGCTGGGCCTGATGATTCCCAAGGCCTGCGGCATGGGCATCTGCGGAACCTGCAAGGTCATGAAACTCAGTGGCGAAGTAGAGATGGAGCACAATGGCGGGATTACCGACGAGGATGTCGAAGAAGGTTACATCCTGTCGTGCTGTAGCGTGCCCAAGGGGGATGTGCGGATCGAGTATTGATTCCACAGAGGGCGCATCGAGCATGCGCCCGGTTTCTTTCCTGCTTTAGCCGTGATTCTGTTTATAGGTCGCCAGTGCTGGCAGCAATTGCTGATCGATGGCCTGACGTACCGCTGGCAATATGGTTGCACTGCCGGTCAGCAATTGTTCGACCAGACGCCGCAAGGCTGTTGCGCGTTCATCGGTCAGGCCACACACCGCTTGCGTACAGGCCTGCTCGGCTGTTGCGCCACTGGGCATCTCAAACCCCAGTGCCCTGAGCTGGCTCAGCAAGTCTTCTTGATCAATCAAATCCGCATGCATCATGACGAGTGTTCCTTTGATCGGGTAAGGCCTCGATTCTGGTAGTGCGCTGCTGCCGCATCAACCCCGCTTGCAGTGAATGGCTCGATTACCTACGAGCATGTCGTTTTCAGTCAGGTTCTATCAGAGGAAAGTCGATCAATGGTCGGTTTTTTTCGTTTCACCTGTCATTTCTGACAGTACCCAACTTATCGCCTTGGGTATTCAATAATCCCCTGTTATTTCTGGCTAAAAAGGAGGGCTCGACTGGGTAATGACTCATCCAGTGAAGCACATGATTGATTGGCTAATGCTTGACGCTTTAAAGGCAGCACCTGTTTTCTCGAATGATGGTCTGAACAGGCCAAGGGATTGGTGGGTTAAATGCAAAGAAAAATATTTCCAGGCACGGTTTTTCCAAGCCAAAGAACAGAGTTTCCCTTTCCGCTATCACCTCCGCATGAGGCAAGACTTCTTGCCAGTATTCCTTTGAGTTTCGCACCCAAGGAGATAGATGTAAGCCCTGATGACACGATGCTTTTTGTCTCTCATGAAGACGGGAGTCGGGTCAGTTTTATCGATATTGACAGCCGTGAAGTTGTATCCAGCCTGCAGAGAGGCTGTGTGGGCGATGTGGCTGTCAGCCCGGATGGACGCAAGCTCTATGTGGCCGGGGAAGATGAATGCTCTGTCATTGATATCCAGCGCAACAAGCTCGTCGCTATCCTCGATTCGGAGGGGGTCGATAGAATTGCGGCCAGCCCGGACGGGAGTTTTATATGCTTGTCTTTCCGTTACGCGCCGGGCGGTCTTATCCGCATGGTGGATGCCGTTGATTACAATGCCGAGAGTAATTTTGACCTGGGCAGAATGTCGAATGCGGCTCTGGTCATGGCAGTCAGCCCGGATGGGCACTACATCTATGCTTCAGAACTTGCCGATGATCCCGACAGTGCCGTAGCGATGATTGATACACGGGATTATTCGCAAGTGGATATTCCAGGTTTCAGAAATCCCTGCTCCATGGCAGTCAGTTCGGATGGCAGACAGCTTTATGTCGGCGGTTTTGATGAGATGTTTGTGACGGACACGGCAACTCACAAGATCCTGTACACACTGGAGTTTGGTTCACGGGGTTACCCGGTCAATATCATCGGGGGAACAGCGGACGATAAGTATGTGTACGCCATTCATTCCTGTAATTTTGATTTGTATAGAGTCGATACGACGGAGAAAACAGCGACGCGCATCGACTTCTTTCACTCTGTAGGGGACGCTGTCTTGAACCGTCAGGGTAATCGTCTCTATACCACTCATCCTGACAGGAAGTGGATTTCCATTTATGCCTTGTAGTGTGGCAATGCTGGATCTTGTAAAGCGCAACTTACCGGAAGGGTGATTAAAGCCATTCACCCTTACCCTTGAAAGCACTGTCTTGTTCCCGCCCGAGTTTTGCTAAACTGCGCAGCCTTCCAGGAGCTGCCATGAATTACCGTCACGCCTTCCACGCTGGCAACCATGCCGATGTGTTCAAACACCTGACCCTGACTCGCTTGATCGCCCTCATGGCGCGCAAGGAGCAACCTTTCGCCTACCTCGACACCCACGCGGGGCTGGGGCTTTACGATCTCAAGGGCGATCAGGCCACCCGCACCGGTGAATGGCTGGAAGGTATCGGGCGCCTGTGGAACGCGCCGGACCTGCCTGCGCTGGCCGCCGATTACCTGCAAGTGCTGCACGACATGAACCCCGATGGCGAACTGCGCTATTACCCCGGATCACCGGAACTGGCCCGTCGCCTGACCCGTGAACGTGAGCGCGTGCTGCTCAACGAGAAGCACCCTCAGGACGGGCAGTTGCTCAAGGAAAACATGAAGGGTGATCGTCGGGTTGCCGTACATCTGGGTGAAGGCTGGCATGTTCCGCGAGCCTTGCTGCCGGTTGCCGAAAAGCGTGCGGTGATGCTGATTGACCCGCCTTTCGAGCAGCTTGATGAGATGAAACGCTGTGCGGTCGCCCTCAAGGAAGCCATCGGCCGCATGCGCCAGACTGTTGCTGCGATCTGGTATCCCGTCAAGGACCAGCGCCAGCTCAAGCGCTTCTACCAGGACCTGGCCGAAACCGGCGCGCCGAAGCTCCTGCGCGTCGAGCTGTATGTTCACCCACTGGACACCCCCGCAAGCCTAAACGGCTCAGGTCTCGCGATCGCCAACCCGCCTTGGGGGCTTGAAGAGGAACTGCGCGAACTGATGCCTTACCTGGCCGCGAAACTGGGACAGACCCAGGGTGGCTGGAAGATGGATTGGTTGATAGCGGAATAGGGGGGAGCTGCAAGCTGTAAGCCGCAAGCTTCAAGTTAAAAGCGCTTGCAGCTTGCAGCTTGCGGCTTTTAGCTTCCGGCTACGCCGGCAAACAGACGCCTGTCCCGCCCAGTCCGCAATAACCCTGTGGGTTCTTGGCCAGGTATTGCTGGTGGTACGCTTCGGCGTAGTAGAAGGTCGGAGCCTGGTCGATTTCGGTGGTGATCTCGCCCAGCCCGGCTTTGCTCAACTCGGCCTGGAAGGCTTTTTCGCTGGCTTTGGCTGCATCGAGCTGTTCTGGCTTGGTGCAGTAGATCACCGAACGGTACTGAGTGCCGATATCGTTGCCCTGACGCATGCCCTGGGTCGGGTTGTGCGCTTCCCAGAATATCTTGAGCAGCGATTCGTAGCTGATCTCCTCTGGCTCATACACCACCAGAACCACTTCGCTATGGCCGGTCAGGCCCGAGCAGACTTCTTCATAGGTAGGGTTTGGTGTCATGCCGCCTGCATAGCCCACAGCGGTGCTGACCACGCCAGGTTGTTGCCATAGGCGTCGTTCCGCGCCCCAGAAGCAACCCATGCCGAAGATCGCGAACTCAACCGTGCCCGAGAATGGCCCCAGCAATGGGTTGCCGTTGACGAAGTGCTGTTCCGGAACGGCGATAGGTGTTTCACGGCCTGGCAGTGCTTGCTGGGCGGTAGGGAGTACATTTTTGTTCACTAGAATTTCCGAGCGAAGAGTCATGAACCATATCCTCTCGATAAGTGAAAACAGATTAGAGGGATAAACAGTCCGACAGTGTGCCCGAGAGTCCGGTGTGCAGGGAAGGGGAGTCAGGCCGACGGTCGGCGCGGGTAGCGTTGCAGTTTTTCGATCAGTTCTTCGCCGGGGATCGGCTTGTCGAACAGATAGCCCTGGCCCACGTCGCAGCGATGGCGGCGCAGAAACTTCAATTGAGCCGCGGTTTCTATGCCTTCGGCCACGACTTTGAGCTTGAGGTTGTGGGCCATGGCGATCACCGCCGAGGTGATTTCCATGTCGTCCTCGTCATCCGGAATATCGCGGATGAAACTGCGGTCGATCTTGATCACATCGATGGGGAATTTCTTCAGGTAACTGAAGGACGAATAGCCTGTACCGAAGTCATCCATCGCCAGCGACAGGCCCAGTTTTTTCAGCGAGTCGAGTTGCTGGCGAGTGTCTTCGGTGGCTTCCAGCAGCAGGCCTTCGGTCAGTTCCAGTTCCAGCAGAGACGCATCGAGTGCTTCTTCTTCAAGAATCGAGGCGATGGAAGAGACCAGGTCCGGGTCGGAGAACTGCTTGGGCGAGACATTGATCGCCACCTGCAAGTTACCGAATCCGGCAGCAGTCAGCGCTTTGCTCATGCGGCAGGACTGACGTGCCACCCACTTGCCGATTGGAATGATCAGGCCGGTTTCTTCGGCAACGCTGATGAACTGGTCCGGCCGGATCATGCCTTTTTCCGGGTGGTTCCAGCGCAACAGGGCTTCCATGCCCAGCAGACGGCCGCTGCGCAGGCACAGTTTGGGCTGGTAGAAGACTTCGAGTTCATTCTGGGTCAGGGCTCGACGCAGGTTGTTCTCGACGAACAGTTTGTAACTGGCTTCGGCGTTGAGCGCTTCGGTGAAGACCTGAACCTGATGCTTGCCGTTGGCTTTGGCCTTGTGCAGCGCCAGACCGGCGTTTTTCATCAGGGTCTGCGGGTCCCGGCCATGCAGCGGCGCGCAGGCCAGGCCGACTGAACCGGTGACGCTGATGAGCTGGTTATCGACGAACATCGGTTTGTCCAGAGTCGCCAGCACCTGACTGGCAACGTTCTGCCCGGCTTCAAGCCCGCTCTGGTCGAGCAGCACGGCAAACTCGTTACTGGCAAACCGCGCCAGTATATCGGACGGGCTGAGGGTATTGCGCAGGCGGCGAGCCAGGCTGATCAGCAGCTTGTCGCCCGTCTGATGGCCCAGGCTGTCGTTGATTCGCTTGAAGTTGTCGATATCCACCAGCAACAGACTCATGGGCGTATCGCTGTCTCTGGCGAAGCGCTCATCCAGATTGCGGATGAAGGCTGGCCGGTTGCCCAGGTTAGTCAGGTTGTCGGTGTAAGCCAGGCGCTCGATGCGCTGCTGCGCGAGTTTGCTCTGGGTGATGTCTTCGTAAATGCCGATGTAGTGCGTCAACTCGCGGTTGTCGCCATAGACCTTGGAAATCGACAACTGGCCCCAGTAGGGTTCCAGGTTCTTGCGACGGCTCTTGAACTCGCCTTGCCAGCTGTTGCTTTTGGTCAGGCTGGAGTTGGCGTCGAGCAGCAATGCATTGAGGTTTTCCAGCGCCGGCAGTTCCGACAGCTTGTGGCCGTGAACTTCTTCGGAACTGTACTGGGTGATGGCCGTGAAGCTTGGGTTGACGTACTCGACCACGCCGTCGCAGTTGACCAGCAGGAAGGCGTTGGCGCTTTGCTCGACGGCACGCTGGAACAGGTACAGCGCATTGGTTGCGGCACGTCGGCTGTGGTTGTTGATGACTTGCGCGAACTGGTCGGCCAGCTCGCCGGCAAAGGTTATTTCGTCAGGTTGCCACTCTCGGGTCGAGCCGGTCTGCTCAAGGCACAGAACACCGACGACCTGGCCATCGATGCGGATACTGGCGTCCAGGATGGCATTGATGCCTTGTGGCAAGAGAGTGTCGGCGATCTCGCGAGTGCGTGGATCGTTCTGCACGTTGCTGACATCGATTGCCCGGCTGTTGTGCAAGGCGTCCAGATAATTGGGGTACTGACTGATATCAAGTGGTTTGCGCACCTGATAATCGCAGCTTTGCCGGTGATAGTCGGCAATCGACTCCATACGCTGCTCGTGGAGGCTCCAGATACCGACACGGTCGACATCGTAGATATCACAGGCGCTTTTGGTGATCAGTTCTGCGGCTTCAAGCACCGAGTTGGCAGTGTTGTAGCGATGGCGTGTCAGGCGCAGGATCAGCTCTTGCTGAGCGCGGACACGCTCCAGATGAGCGAGCTGGTCACGCTGCGCACGCTGATTGAGTTCCAGAGCAATCTGCAGGCGTGAGTTCTGGGTTTCCAGATCCGGGCCGAACGTCTGTTCACTTTCGGCAAGCAGCCCTTCGACGACCAGGAAATACCCGCGCAGCAGATGACGATTGTGTTGTTTGTAGGCTTCACCGATTTCCAGAAGACCCAGCGGGCCTTTGGGGGTGTGCAGCGTATAGCGGACCAGATAAAACGGAGCGGATGCCAGTTGTAGCTGGATCTCGTCATGCAGCTGATAGCGCGCCTCCGGCTCCATCAGGCTGGCGTAGGGCGAACCGATCAGGGCGCAGAGTTCCACGGCAGGCAGGCCGAACTGTTTTTCGCAGTTAGGATCGAGAAACAGCAGCGCCCAATTGGCTTCATTAAGCCGCTCGAAACGCAGCATGCCCAGGCGCGAAGGCACCGGCAATTGCGTTACTACCTCGGCTGCCGTTCTGCCGGCAGCATCGGTTTGGCTTTTCATGAACAAACTCGCTTCCGGAATACTGATCGCGTGAGGGCATTGGCCCTTGTCACTTTCGCGTACGGCAAGGTTGCATCATGCAGCGCGGGCTTACAAGAGAGCGCGGTGGCTTAGTGCTATAAAAGTGTCGGTCGGTTGACCTGGCTCGGTAATACAGGCGGTCAGTTCAGAAAACGGGGGCTTTGCCGAGGTATATAACCGGGACAACAGGCAAAAAAAGCCCCGCTTGAACAAACTGTTGAAGGCGGGGTGAGGTTCGAGCGTGGGCTCGCAAACAAGCAGCAAGGCCCGCCATGCGGCGGGCCTGCTCTGGCTTACAGCAGGATTGTGCGGATATCCGCCAGCAATTCGCTCAAGCGCTTGGTGAAGCGGGCAGCAGCTGCACCGTTGATCACGCGGTGATCGTAGGACAGCGACAGAGGCAGCATCAGTTTCGGCTGGAAGGCTTTACCGTCCCAGACTGGCTGGATGGTTGCCTTGGAAACGCCCAGGATCGCGACTTCCGGTGCATTGACGATCGGCGTGAAGCCGGTGCCGCCGATGTGGCCGAGGCTGGAGATCGTGAAGCATGCGCCTTGCATGTCGTTCGCGGTCAGCTTCTTGTTGCGTGCCTTTTCAGCCAGTGCGGCTGCTTCGGCTGCCAGTTGCAGCAGGTTTTTCTGGTCGACGTCGCGGATCACAGGGACCAGCAGGCCTTCCGGGGTGTCCACGGCGAAGCCGATGTGCACGTATTTCTTGCGGATGACCGCTTTGCCGCTTGGTGCCAGCGAGGCGTTGAAGTCTGGCAGTTCCTTGAGCAGGTGCGCGATGGACTTGAGCAGCAGTGGCAGAACGGTCAGCTTGACGCCAGCCTTCTCGGCAGCGGCTTTCTGCGCAACACGGAAAGCTTCCAGGTCGGTGATGTCGGCCTGGTCGAATTGCGTGACGTGCGGAATGTTCAGCCAGCTGCGATGCAGACCGCTCGCGCCCAGTTGCATCAGGCGGGTCATCGGCACTTCTTCGATTTCGCCGAAACGGCTGAAGTCGACTTCAGGAATCGGCTGGATGCCCGTGCCGCCGCTTACGCCGCCAGCAGGTGCTTCCTTGGCCTTCAGCAGTTGGGCCTTGACGTAAACCTGTACGTCTTCTTTCAGCACGCGGCCGTGTGGACCGGTTGCGCTGACAGCGCTCAGCTCGACGCCGAACTCGCGAGCCAGTTGGCGAACTGCCGGGCCTGCGTGAACCTTGGCACCGCTTTGAGCGGCTGCTGGAGCTGGAGCGGCTTCTGGCTTGGCAGCAGGCGCGGCAGCCGGAGCTGCTTCAGCCTTGGCCGGGGCCGCTGCCGGAGCGCTGGCAGCCGGAGCTGGTGCAGCGGCAGGCGCGGCGCCTGCGATTTTCAGTTTCAGGATCAGGTCGCCGGTGCCGACTTCCTGTTCCAGCTTGACTTCGACGCTCTCGACCACGCCAGCGGCAGGAGACGGGATCTCCATGCTTGCCTTGTCGGATTCCAGAGTGATCAGCGATTGGTCGGCCTGGATGCTGTCGCCTGGCTTGACCAGAACTTCGATGATCTTGGCCTTGCCCGACGAACCGATATCCGGAACGTGGATGTCCTGAACGGTGGCGCTGGCAGCTGGTGCTGGCGCAGGTGCAGCGGCTGGAGCTTCGGCCGGTTTCTCGGCGGCGGCAGGAGCCGGTGCAGGTTCGGCAGCAGCGGCCGGAGCAGCAGCTTCGCCTTCGACTTCCAGTTCAAACAGCTCGTCGCCTTCTTTCAGGCGGTCGCCCAGCTTGACCTTCAGAACCTTGATGACGCCGGCCTTGGGAGCAGGGATTTCCATGCTCGCCTTGTCGGATTCAAGGGTCAGGATACTTTGGTCGGCTTCGATGCGATCACCGACCTTGACCAGCAACTCAATGACTTCACCTTCACCGTTGCCGATGTCGGGTACGCGAATTAACTCACTCACAATGTTTCTCCTTCGCAGAACCTGTTCATTCTCGATTGCGCCGTATCCAGTTGCAACGAAACAGCGTTGGATGCTCATTTACAGGTGTAAATTCCGCATCCTCGGCTGTTTCACGCCTTTGATCGGCGCACGTTACCGATTTTGAAGCAGACTCTTAACAGTCCAGTGGGTTGCGTTTTTCAGGATCGATACCGAACTTGGCAATGGCCTCGGCCACGACTTTAGGTTCGATGTCGCCACGGTCAGCCAAGGCTTCCAGGGCTGCCAGCACCACGAAGTTGCGGTCGACTTCAAAGAAGTGACGCAGCTTGCGGCGGCTGTCGCTACGGCCGAAGCCGTCGGTGCCCAGCACTTTGTATTCCTTGGATGGAACCCACTGACGGATCTGATCAGCGAACAGCTTCATGTAGTCGGTGGATGCGATGACCGGACCTTTACGGCCGCCCAGGCATTGCTCGACGTAAGTCTGCTTCGGCTTCTGGCCAGGATGCAGACGGTTGGAGCGTTCTACCGCCAGGCCGTCACGGCGCAGTTCGTTGAAGCTGGTGACGCTCCAGACGTCGGCGCCGACGTTGAACTCGTCGCGCAGGATCTTCGCTGCTTCGCGGACTTCACGCAGGATGGTGCCCGAGCCCAGCAACTGGACGTGGTGCGCAGCAGCCTTGGTGTCTTCCTCAAGCAGGTACATACCCTTGATGATGCCTTCCTCTGCACCGGCCGGAATGGCTGGCTGGGTGTAGGCTTCGTTCATCACGGTGATGTAGTAGAAGATGTCCTGTTGTTCTTCGGTCATCTTCTTCATGCCGTCCTGGATGATCACCGCCAGCTCGTAGCCGTAGGTTGGATCATAGGTGCGGCAGTTAGGTACGGTGGAGGCCAGGATGTGGCTGTGACCGTCTTCGTGCTGCAGGCCTTCGCCGTTGAGCGTGGTACGCCCGGCGGTGCCGCCGATCAGGAAGCCACGGGTACGGCTGTCGCCAGCGGCCCATGCCAGATCGCCAATGCGCTGGAAGCCGAACATCGAGTAGAAGATGTAGAACGGCAGCATCGGCTGGTTGTGGTTGCTGTACGAAGTACCGGCAGCGATGAACGACGACATGGCGCCGGCTTCGTTGATGCCTTCTTCGAGGATCTGGCCCTTCTTGTCTTCGCGGTAGAACATCACCTGGTCTTTATCGACTGGCTCGTAGAGCTGGCCGACGGACGAGTAGATGCCCAACTGACGGAACATGCCTTCCATACCGAAGGTACGGGCTTCGTCCGGGATGATCGGAACGATGCGCTGACCGATTTCCTTGTCCTTGACCAGTTGCGCCAGGATGCGCACGAAAGCCATGGTGGTGGAGATTTCACGGTCGCCCGAGCCGTCCAGGATCGCTTTCAGCGTTTCCAGTGGTGGCGTCGGGATGCTGATGCTCTTGGCGCGGCGCTGTGGCACGAAACCGCCCAGGGCGCTGCGGCGCTCGGCCAGGTACTTGGCTTCGGCGCTGCCTTCTTCCGGACGGAAGAACGGCAGGTTTTCCAGCTCGGAGTCCTTGATCGGCACGTCGAAGCGGTCACGGAAGTGACGCAGGCTGTCGACATCGACCTTCTTGGTGTTGTGCGCGGT
Source organism: Pseudomonas sp. FG43 (assembly GCF_057809175.1). Classification (NCBI taxonomy): domain Bacteria; kingdom Pseudomonadati; phylum Pseudomonadota; class Gammaproteobacteria; order Pseudomonadales; family Pseudomonadaceae; genus Pseudomonas; species Pseudomonas sp. FG43. The sequence goes on along the minus strand of NZ_JBMDJL010000005.1, from coordinate 47,292 downwards.
GTTCTTGGCTTCGCCTGCACCGGTACCGTAACCCTTGATGGTCTTGGCTAGGATGACAGTCGGCTGGTCTTTGTGGTTGACCGCCTGATGGTAGGCTGCATAGACCTTGTACGGGTCGTGGCCACCACGGTTGAGTTTCCAGATTTCGTCGTCGGACAGGTCTTCGACCATGGCCTTGAGTTCAGGCGTGTTGAAGAAGTGCTCGCGAACGAACGCTCCGTCCTTGGCCTTGTAGTTCTGGTACTCGCCGTCGATGACTTCGTCCATGCGGCGTTGCAGGGCACCGTTGGTGTCCTTGGCCAGCAGTGGGTCCCAGAAACGGCCCCAGATGACCTTGTTGACGTTCCATGCTGCACCGCGGAACACGCCTTCGAGTTCCTGGATGATCTTGGCGTTGCCGCGAACCGGGCCGTCGAGGCGCTGCAGGTTGCAGTTGATGACGAAGATCAGGTTGTCCAGCTTCTCGCGACCGGCCAGGGCGATGGCGCCCAGGGATTCCGGCTCGTCGGTCTCGCCGTCGCCCAGGAAACACCAGACTTTCTGCTTGCCTGCCGGGATGTAGCCGCGGTTTTCCAGGTACTTCATGAAGCGTGCCTGGTAGATCGCCTGGATTGGACCCAGACCCATGGATACGGTCGGGAACTGCCAGAAGTCAGGCATCAGCCATGGGTGCGGGTACGAGGACAGGCCTTTGCCGTCGACTTCCTGACGGAAGTTGTTCATCTGCTCTTCGCTGATGCGACCTTCAAGGAACGCACGGGCATAGACGCCTGGCGATGCGTGGCCCTGGAAGTAGATCAGGTCGCCGCCGTGCTCGTCGGTTGGAGCCTGGAAGAAGTAGTTGAAGCCGATGTCATACAGCGTTGCGCTGGAAGCGAAGCTGGAAATGTGACCGCCCAGGTCCGGGTCGTTCAGGTTGGTCTTTACGACCATTGCCAATGCGTTCCAGCGTACCAGCGAGCGAATGCGGCGTTCCATGAACAGGTCGCCAGGCATGCGTGCTTCGTGGGTGACTGGAATGGTGTTGCGGTATGGCGTGGTGATGGCGTAAGGCAGCTGCGAACCACTTCTAGTGGCCAGTTCGCCCATACGGGTCATCAGGTAATGAGCACGGTCTTCGCCTTCTTTGTCGAGAACCGATTCCAGGGCGTCCAGCCATTCCTGGGTTTCGACGGGATCGAGGTCTTGCATGGCTTGCTCCAGGGCGGAAAGGCTTCCAGAATCGGTTGCCTGAGTTTGCGACTGGCCTTTTGGGCAGACGACATAAAATTCTTGGATTACCGGAGGGTTGTTCCGGCGGCGTGTAGTTTTACTACAAATCGACGACCATTTCAGCCCTTCGAGTTACATACCCAGTAGTAAAACTACAGAGAAGCGACCAAATCGCTCCTGTCGTGTTGTGAGATAAAACGTTACCGTTGATGTGAGATTTATAATTCTTGGTGAAAAATTGGTGTCTGCTGCTAGTGAATCAAATTTTTCAGCAATTTATAACCTTTGTTCTACATTCGGTGGTTGCGCATGAAACTTGCGGACATTGCAGGTAGCCCATTGCACGCCGATCAAGGATAGACCATGAGCCTACCTTCGCTGGCCGATTTTCCGGCCATCCTGCTGCCTTTAGTTACCCGCGCACAACAGACATTTCGTACAGCGCTTGCTGGTTTGCCAAGTGATGCACTGACGTCTTTCGAGGCTTGGCCCGAGTCGCGCCGCCATGCATTCGATCGCGTCTGTGCATCCAGTGATTTCGTCACCGAACAGGTCTGCCGCGATCCCCGCATGCTTCTGGAGCTGGCCGGATCGGGCGAGCTGGAGCGCAGTTTCAGTGTGGGCGAACTGCGCGGGCAAATAGCTGCCGCCTTACTGGCTGCCAGCAGCGATGATGAACTGGGGCGTAATCTACGTCGCCAGCGCATGCGTCAGCAAGTGCGGATTATATGGCGTGACCTTACTCGTCAGGCAGATCTGATCGAAACCTGCCGTGACTTGTCCGAGATGGCCGATGCTTCCATCGACCTGGCGTACCAATGGCTGTACGAGCGTCACTGCCAGTTGCTCGGCACGCCGACCGGGCGCCGTACCGGCCAGCCGCAGCAGATGGTGATCCTCGGCATGGGCAAGCTGGGTGCCGTGGAGCTTAACCTGTCTTCGGATATCGACCTCATCTTCGCTTATCCCGAAGGCGGCGAGACAGTCGGTGCGAAGCGGGCGCTGGACAATCAGGAATTTTTCATTCGCCTGGGCCAGCGCTTGATCAAGGCACTGGACCCGGTGACAGTCGATGGCTTCGTGTTCCGCGTCGATATGCGTCTTAGGCCTTACGGTTCATCCGGGGCGCTGGTGCTGAGCTTCAATGCGCTGGAGCAGTATTATCAGGATCAGGGCCGTGACTGGGAACGTTACGCCATGATCAAGGCGCGGGTGGTGGGCGGCGATCAGGTGGCTGGCGAGCAATTGCTGCAAATGCTGCGTCCGTTCGTGTACCGCCGTTATCTGGATTTCTCTGCCATCGAAGCGCTGCGCACCATGAAGCAGTTGATCCAGCAGGAAGTCCGGCGCAAGGGCATGGCCGAGAACATCAAGCTTGGCGCTGGCGGCATCCGCGAAGTGGAATTCATTGCCCAGGCCTTCCAGTTGATTCACGGCGGCCGTGACCTGAGCTTGCAGCAGCGGCCATTGTTCAAGGTGCTGAAAACCCTGGAAGGCCAGGGCTATCTGCCTTCTGCCGTGATCGACGAATTGCGCGAAGGCTACGAGTTTCTGCGCTACACCGAGCACGCGATCCAGGCCATTGCCGACCGCCAGACGCAGATGCTGCCGGACAACGAGCAGGATCAGGCGCGCATTGCCTTGATGATGGGCTTTGCCGACTGGCCGACGTTCCATGAGCAACTGATGCATTGGCGTAGCCGGGTTTCATGGCATTTCCGCCAGGTCATTGCCGATCCGGACTCTGATGCCGATGACGAGCAGCAGGATGAAGGCGAAGTCATCGTGGGCGGTGAGTGGTTGCCGCTGTGGCAGGAGTCTCAGGATGAAGAGGCGGCTTGTCGCCAGTTGTCACAAGCCGGCTTCGTCGATGCCGACAAGGCGATCCGCCAGTTGGCCAATCTGCGCGGCAGTCCACAGTTACGTTCGATGCAGCGCCTGGGGCGCGAGCGTCTGGATGCCTTCATTCCCCGTCTTCTTGCCCAGGCCGTAGAACATCAAAGCCCGGATCTGGTCATTGAGCGAGTATTGCCGCTGGTCGAAGCGGTAGCGCGGCGTTCGGCTTATCTGGTGCTGCTCACGGAAAATCCCGATGCGCTGCGGCGTTTGCTGACTTTATGCGCTGCCAGCCCGTGGATCGCGGAACAGATTGCGCGCTTCCCGCTGCTGCTCGACGAGTTGCTCAACGAGGGACGCCTGTTCAATCCCCCGTTGGCGCCCGAACTGGCGGCCGAGCTGCGTGAAAGGCTGATCCGTATTCCCGAGGACGATCTTGAGCAGCAGATGGAGGCCTTGCGGCATTTCAAGCTCGCCCACCGTCTGCGGGTTGCGGCGTCCGAGATATCTGGCAGTTTGCCGCTGATGAAGGTCAGCGATTACCTGACCTGGCTGGCCGAGGCCATTCTGGAACAGGTTCTGGCGCTGGCCTGGCGACATACCGTTGCCCGGCACGGCACGCCTTCGCGCCCCGATGGCAGCCTGTGCAACCCGAGTTTTGTGATTGTCGGTTACGGCAAGGTGGGAGGTATCGAGCTGGGACATGGCTCGGACCTGGATCTGGTCTTTATCCATGATGGTGATCCGCAGGCTGAAACCGATGGTGCCAAGCCTATCGATGGCGCGCAGTTCTTCACCCGCCTTGGTCAACGGATCATTCACCTGCTGACGACTCAGACCAACTCCGGCCAGCTTTATGAAGTAGATATGCGCCTGAGGCCATCCGGCGCATCAGGCCTGTTGGTCAGCTCGCTGGGGGCTTTTGCTCGCTATCAGGAAAATGAAGCCTGGACCTGGGAACATCAGGCGCTGGTACGTGCCAGGGTACTGATCGGCAGCCCGGATGTCGGGAACGAGTTCGCCAAAGTCCGGGCCTCGGTTCTGGGCCGCGAGCGCGATCTGGACAAACTGCGCTCGGAAGTCAGCGAGATGCGCGCCAAGATGCGCGATAACCTGGGGACTCGACTGACCGCAGCAGGAACGGCGGCCAATGCTTTCGATCCGGCAATGTCGTTCGACCTCAAGCAGGATGCCGGTGGTATCGTCGATATCGAATTTATGGTGCAATACGCGGCCTTGGCGTGGTCCAGAGAGCATCCCGCCTTGCTGCGCTACACCGATAACATTCGTATTCTCGAAGGCCTGGAAGAGGCCGGGTTGCTGCCTGATGCCGATGCCAGCCTGTTGCGCGAAGCCTATAAGGCATACCGTGCAGCGGCGCACCGTCAGGCATTGCAGAACCAGGCCGGAACAGTGGCCGGTGATCAGTTTGAAGTCGAGCGGCGCGAAGTGATGCGGATCTGGGCAGGGTTGGGACTGACCTGAACCCATGTTGTAGGAGCGGATTCATCCGCGAAAGTGCTTTGAAATGTTTCAGGCCCCTTCGCGAATGAATTCGCTCCTACGGTTTATCGAACGCTATATATAGATAGCTATGACAGGGAGGCGTCAGGTTGTGTGGGAAGGTCACGCAACCTGACAAGCCTCCCTGGCTGTTTTTGGATCGAGCATGAAAATTTTGATCGTTGGGCCTAGCTGGGTCGGTGACATGGTGATGGCGCAGACGCTGTTCCAGTGTCTGAAGCAGCGTCATCCTGAGTGCGAAATCGATGTGCTGGCTCCGGAGTGGAGCCGTCCGCTTCTGGAGCGCATGCCTGAAGTGCGTGCCGCCCTGAGCTTTCCGCTGGGGCATGGCGCGCTGGAGCTGTCGACCCGACGCCGGATCGGCAAATCCCTGGCCGGTCAGTACGATCAGGCCATCCTGCTGCCCAACTCGCTCAAGTCCGCGCTGGTGCCTTTCTTTGCGGGTATTCCCAAGCGCACCGGCTGGCGTGGCGAGTTCCGCTATGGCCTGCTCAATGACGTGCGGATTCTGGACAAACAGCGCTATCCACTGATGATCGAGCGTTTCATGGCCATGGCGTTCGACAAGGACGCAGAGTTGCCGCGCCCTTATCCGAAGCCAAGCCTGCAAATCGACACCGCTGTTCGTGATGCCGCGTTGGCCAAGTTCGGCCTGACGCTGGACCGACCGGTGCTGGCGCTATGCCCGGGTGCCGAGTTCGGTGAGTCCAAGCGCTGGCCGTCCGAGCATTACGCACAGGTGGCCGAGTCCCGGATTCGTGAAGGCTGGCAAGTCTGGCTGTTCGGCTCGAAGAAGGATCATCCGGTCGGCGAGAGCATTCGCGACTATCTGATCCCCGGCCTGCGTGAAGAGGCGGTCAACCTCAGCGGTGAAACTTCATTGGCCGAGGCCATTGATCTGTTGTCTTGTGCTGATGCCGTGGTGTCCAACGACTCCGGGCTGATGCACGTGGCGGCTGCGCTGAATCGTCCGCTGGTGGCGGTCTACGGCTCTACATCGCCCGGTTTCACGCCGCCTCTGGCCGATGAGGTCGAGATCGTGCAGTTGGGGATCGAATGCAGCCCCTGTTTCGAGCGCACATGCCGTTTTGGTCACTACAACTGCATGCGCCTGCTTGAGCCGAACTCCGTGGTCCAGGCATTGGGCCGTCTGGGCGGCACCCCGGTGGAGGTCGCCTGACTTTGCGGGTATTGCTGATAAAGACTTCTTCGCTGGGCGACGTGATTCATGCTTTGCCAGCGTTGACCGATGCGGCGCAGGCTCTGCCGGGCATTCAGTTCGACTGGGTGGTGGAAGAAGGCTTCGCCGAAATTCCGACCTGGCACCCGGCGGTGGACAAGGTGATTCCGGTGGCGATCCGTCGCTGGCGCAAGAACCTGTGGCAGACCTTCAAGACCGGTGAGTGGCAGGGTTTCAAGCAGCGTCTGCGCGAGACACATTACGACGTGGTCATTGATGCCCAAGGCCTGTTCAAGAGCGCCTGGCTGACCCGTTACGTCAACGCTCCGGTTGCTGGCCTGGACAAACACTCGGCACGCGAGCCCATTGCCAGCCGTTTCTACGACCGGCCTTACCCGGTGGCACGTGGGCAGCACGCGGTTGAGCGGTTGCGGCAGTTGTTCGCTCAGGCTCTGGGCTATGAACTGCCTGCGGGCCTTGGCAATTATGGCCTCAAGCGTCTGTCGGCACTGGATGAAACGCTTGAGGCGCCATTCGTGCTGTTTCTGCATGGCACCACCTGGGCAACCAAGCACTGGCCCGAGCATTATTGGCGGCAACTGGCGGAGCTGATGGCTGCGCGAGGCCTGAACGTGCGCCTGCCATGGGGCAACCCGGCTGAAAAGGCCCGCGCCGAGCGTATCGCCGAAGGCCTGGGCAATGCGCAGGTCTTGCCGAAGCTGAATCTGGCGGGCGTTGCCCGTGTACTGGCCAGTGCCCAGGCCTGCGTGGCGGTGGATACCGGCATCGGTCATCTGGCTGCGGCGCTGGATGTTCCGACCATTTCCCTGTTCGGGCCGACCAATCCGGGCCTTACCGGTGCCTACGGCAAGTCCCAGGTGCATCTGGCCGGTGATTACCCGGCATGTGCTCCTTGCCTGCAAAAGAAATGTACTTATCAACCGACGGCTGACGATCAGTTGCGGTTCGACCTGAAACGCGAGTGGCCCATGTGCTTCACTCGTTTGAATCCCGAGCGGGTAGCGAGCCAGTTGGGCGCGCTGTTGCTGGCAAAGGAACACAACTGATGCAACTGGCTTTCGTACTCTACAAATATTTCCCGTTCGGCGGCCTGCAACGCGACTTCATGCGTATTGCGCTGGAGTGCCAGGAGCGCGGGCACCAGATTCGGGTCTACACCCTGATCTGGGAAGGCGATGTGCCGCCTGGCTTCGAGGTGCTGGTCGCGCCGGTCAAGGCGTTCTTCAACCATCGGCGCAACGAAAAGCTCAGCGCCTGGATGGAAGCGGACCTGGCCAAGCGCCCCGTGGATCGCCTGATCGGCTTCAACAAGATGCCCGGTCTTGATGTGTACTACGCCGCCGACGGCTGTTTCGAGGACAAGGCGCAGAACCTGCGCAACTCCCTGTATCGCAAATGGGGCCGTTATCGCCACTTTGCCGAATACGAGCGGGCGGTATTCGCCAAAGACGCGAAAACTCAGGTGCTGATGATTTCCGAAGTGCAGCAGCCGCTGTTCATCAAGCACTACGACACGCCATTGTCGCGCTTTCACCTGCTGCCGCCGGGTATTTCCCAGGACCGCCGTGCGCCGCTCGATGCGCCGGATATTCGCGCCGGGTTCCGTCAGGAATTCGGGCTGGCCGACGACGACCTGCTGCTGGTGCAGATCGGATCGGGTTTCAAGACCAAAGGCGTGGATCGCAGCCTCAAGGCGCTGGCCGCCTTGCCTGCCGAACTTAAAAAACGCACGCGCCTGTTTGTAATCGGCCAGGACGACCCCAAAGTATTCCAGCTGCAAAGCACAGCATTGGGGCTGGGCGAACAGGTGACCTTCATGAAAGGGCGTAGCGATATTCCGCGTTTCCTGCTCTGCGCCGATCTTCTGATTCATCCGGCCTATAACGAGAACACTGGCACTGTGCTGCTTGAAGCGCTGGTGGCCGGCTTGCCGGTGCTGGTCAGTGCGGTCTGTGGTTATGCTCATTACATTGCCGAAGCCGACAGTGGTCTGGTGCTGGATGACCCGTTCGAGCAGGCGCAGCTCAACGAATATCTGGTAAAGATGCTCGAAGACGATGCGGCGCGCCGCACCTGGGGCCTCAATGGTCTGGCGTTCGCCGATACGGCTGACCTTTACAGCATGCCGCAGCACGCTGCCGATGTGATTCTGGCGGAGCACTATCAATGAAGCTGTTCCTCGCTGAACCCTTCAAGAGCCGGTGGGCCGGGCGAGATGCATTTGCCGAGGTCGAGGCTCTGGATGGACAGGTCTATCGCGAGCTGGAAGGTCGTCGCACGCTGCGTACCGAAGTCGATGGCCGCGGTTATTTCGTCAAGATTCACCGTGGTATCGGCTGGGGTGAAATCGCCAAGAATCTGGTGACCGCCAAGCTGCCGGTGCTGGGAGCGGGCAAGGAGTGGGACGCGATAGCGCGTCTCAAGGAAGTCGGCGTGCCGACCATGACCGCCGTGGCCTATGGCGAGCGTGGCAGCAATCCGGCGGCTCAGCATTCGTTCATCGTCACCGAAGAGCTGGCACCCACCGAAAGCCTGGAAGATGTCAGCATCAACTGGCGCAACGAGCCGCCCGAACCGCGCTTGAAGCGGGCGTTCATCGCCGAAGTCGCACGGATGGTCGGGATGATGCACCGCGCCGGTGTAAACCATCGGGACTGCTACATCTGCCACTTCCTGTTGCATACCGACAAGCCGGTGACGGCCGATGATTTCAAACTGTCAGTCATCGACCTGCACCGTGCCCAGACCCGCCGTGCAATCACGCCGCGCTGGCGTAACAAGGATCTGGCCGCGCTGTATTTCTCGGCGCTGGACATAGGTCTTACCAAACGCGACAAATTGCGTTTTCTCAAGGGGTATTTCCAGAAGCCATTACGTGAAGTACTGGCTCGGGAAGCCTCATTGCTGCGTTGGCTGGATAAAAAGGCGGACAAGTTGTATCAGCGTAAATTGCGTTACGGAGATGCGCTCTGATGGCTGGTTGGAATCTTGAGCCGGAATACGCCTTCCTGGCTGAGGACTTTGGCAACCTGGATGCGGTTTTTGCCTTGCAGGGCGAACAACTGACCAGCGATCTGCTCTCCGAAGTGATTCGTGTGGAGCGTGGCGGCGTGACCTATTACGTCAAGCGCTACACCGGCGCAGGGAAAGGCCTGCGCCGCTATCTGGGCCGCCCGAGGGTCAAGTCCGAATGGCAAAACCTCAAGCGTTTCGCCAAATGGGGTATCCCGACTGCCGACGTGGTGGCCTGGGGCCTGGAGCGCAAGGGCGCGGCCTATGATCGCGGCGCGCTCATCACACGCGAACTTCCCCGTACCGAAGACCTGTCCGAGCTGGCGCGGCACAAGGATGCCCGGTTGTCGAATCGTGCCTGGGTCGATGTCATCAGTCGGCAACTGGCGCGCTGCACCCGGATCATGCATGACCAGCATTTCACCCATAACGATTTGAAGTGGCGCAATCTGTTGGTCGACGACCAGTCCAGGCTGTTTTTCATCGATTGCCCCAACGGTGCGTTCTGGTGGAGCTTCATGCTTCGCTATCGAGTCACCAAGGATCTGGCCTGCCTGGACAAGGTCGCCAAATACCATTTGTCCGCGACCCAACGTCTGCGCTTCTACTTGCAGTACCGTCAGCGGGATCGTTTGAACGCTTCCGACAAGAAGCGCATCCGTCATGTCGTCAGTTTTTTCGAGGGGCGTGAATGAGCGTTTTCATTGCCGATTCCGACCGTGCCCTGCTTGAGCGTCATGGTCTGATCGACTTTCAGTCGCTATGGGACATACAGCTCGACGCTGTTGATGAACCCAATACCGGTCGCGGCGGCTGGAGCAGTGTGTTTCGTCTGGAGCTGGAAGGTCAGGGCTTTTATCTGAAGCGTCAGAGCAATTACCTGACCTATACGCTGCATCATCCGTTTGGTGAGCCATCGTTCTCCCGCGAGTTTCGCAATATCAGCCGCTATCGGAAGCTGGGTATTCCAGCGTTGCAGGCCGTGTTCTATGGCGATAGCAAGGTCAATGGCGAGCATCGTGCAATTCTGATGACCCGTGCTCTGGATGGCTGGACTGACCTGTATGTCTTGCTTGAGCAATGGTCCAGGCTGAGTGCCAGTCAGCACACTGCGATTCTTCAGGCTTGCGGGCAACTGGCTCGCAAGCTGCATCAGGCCGGACAGGTTCATGGTTGCTTCTACCCCAAGCATATTTTTCTGCAGGCTCAGGGCGACGTTTATCAGGCACAGCTGATCGATCTGGAGAAGACCCGCCCGGTTTTCTTCGGCAAGCGTGATCTGATCAAGGATCTGGAGCCCTTGTTGCGACGTGCGACGGCGTGGGGGGATAGCGAATTGCGGGTATTGTTGGCTGCCTATCTGCAGGCGGCTCCCGACAGCGCCCAGGTCGATGCCTGGTGTTTGCGTCTGGGCAAGCGTGGCAAGCACAAGCGCGACCTTCACCACCGTGACAACAAAGAGGCGCGCTGATGCGTTTGTCTGAACTCAAGAATGCCGGACGCACACCTGAGCTGCCTCTGAACGTGACCCTGGCCGACACCATTGGTCCGGCCGATCTGCAACTCTTGACGCTATTGCGGGTGCTGCCGGGTCAACGCTATGTCGGCGCGGGTGTCTGGCGCGGTCGTACGGTGCTGGCGAAGCTGCTGGTGGGCAATAAGGCTGCCCGGCATTTTCAGCGTGAACTGGATGGCGTCCGCCTGCTGGCCGAACAGGGCTTGACCACGCCTCTGCTACTGGCCGATGGCTTGCAGGAAGGCGAAGGCGGCTGGTTGTTGTTCGAGTTTCTGGATAACGCCCAGAGCCTGGGTGATGCCTGGAATCAGGTTGAGAACCTGCCGCCGCTGGCCGATGAGCAACAGCTTGTGCTGGGTGAAGCGCTATCAGCCATTGCCCGGTTGCATGCCAAAGGCCTGTGGCAGGAAGACCTGCATCTGGACAACCTGCTGCGCCATAGCGGCCAGTTGTACCTGATTGACGGCGCGGGCATTCGTGTCGAAGAGGCAGGCAAGCCGTTATCCCGTCAGGCCGTGCTGGAAAACCTTGGCGTGTTTTTCGCCCAGTTGCCCAAGGCACTGGAGCCGTTTACCGAAGAACTGCTGGTGCATTATCTGTTGAGCAACGCCGAACATGCCTTGCCCATGGAGGCCCTGCAAAAGCAGATCGACAAGGTGCGTAGCTGGCGCTTGAAGGATTACCTGAACAAGACCGGGCGTGATTGCAGCCTGTTCAGCGTCGAAGACACGGCTTCGCAATTCCGGGCGATCCGCCGCGAAGAAGAGTCTGCCCTGTTGCCCGTTCTGGAGCAGGCCGACGACTTGCTGGACAAAGGCCATCTGTACAAGACCGGCGGTGCTGCGACTGTAGGTCGTGTCGAGGTCAATGGCCGCACACTGCTCATCAAACGCTACAACATCAAGCACTTCGCCCACTGGCTAAAACGCTTCTGGCGTCCGAGCCGTGCGTGGCATTCCTGGCGTGAAGCCAATCGCCTGGAGTTCCTGGGGATCGCCACGCCCAGACCGCTGGCGGTGCTGGAGCAGCGTGTACTGGGCTTGCGCCGCAAGGCGTATCTGGTCACCGAGTTCCTGTCGGGGCCGGATATCATCAAGCGGTTCGCGCCTTACGTTGAGTCGGGTGATGTGCCGGAAAATGAACTGCTGGCACTGGACCTGCTCTTCGAGCAACTGATCCGCGAACGCATCAGCCATGGTGACTTAAAGGGCCATAACCTGTTCTGGCATCAAGACCGCTGGGCCTTGATCGATCTGGACGCCATGCAGCAACACAGCTCCCAGTCGTCGTTTGCAACCGCATATGCCCGCGACCGGGCGCGCTTCATGCGTAACTGGCCCGCAGGAAGTGCGCTGCACCAGTTGCTGGAGGAGCGCTTGCCTGGGTAGTTGCCAATGCCGATCAGTCATGAATTGAGAGAGGCATTGGCCACGACGACCAGCTTGAGGCAACACATTTGCATTGCCTGAAACTGACTTGTCGCGGCCAAGGCCCCTCCCACGAATTGTGATCCTTACTTGCCTGCCACCAGTCAGGTCACGTGCATCAGGTTCAACTCCTCAAGTGCCGCCACCAGCGCAAACATGTTGTTGTAAGGCGTCATGTGGGTGTTGGTCCAGGTCGGGCGGTCGATGTAGAGCTTGCCTTCGGCATTGACCTGTATCGGCGTGCGGTGAATGAAGGTGTCCCGTGATCGGTGGACGATGGTTTGCAGGCCGTCCTCCGATTGTTCGATCAGGAACATTCCGGGCCGGGTCAGTCGCTGTTCGACGGGCAGCGTTTGCACAGGGCGTGTGACGATAGCCTGGGTTGCTCCCGGGATTTCCATTTCCACCAGATAATCGCTTTTGATCGGCACGGTTTCAGGGATCAGGCCGCGTCTGATCCTGTCGCCCGGATCGGCTATCACGCCTCTGGATTGTCCGGGCGGGGTATCGATAACGCGCAGGCCGATCCCGGCTTCCAGTTCGGCGATGCCCGGTATGATCTGTTGGTAGGTGTTGGCGTGAGTGTTGCCCACCAGAGCGATCCATTTGTGTGAGCCCATGACTTCCTGATGTTTGCGAATGGTGAGGTGCGCAAAGTAATTCATCATTTGCTGACGAGTGGTAGGTGCTTCTCCCAGGATGCCCTTGAGGTGGTAGCTCGCCGAGCAGTCGATCGCACGGATCTCCACGCCATTCTGCTGGGCCTTGAGTACCAATTGCTCGAAGGTATAGATCCTGTTCGGGTCGGTATAGTGTCCTCTGTCGAGCCTTTTCAGGTCATGCAGCAGGGTCTTGCTCATTTGCCCGGTCTCGAAAAAACGGTCCAGATCCGCTTGGTGCAGGTCAGCCAGCAAATGCTCCAGGTACAGCGTCTTGACCTTCTGCTGCGACAGCAATGGCAGGTTGTCGATAATCAGCTTTTTGCTGGCCACTGAAGAGTGAGACTCGCCAATCACCAGGCCATCGGTGTGCTGGTACAGCGTCTGTAGAAAGTCCGGCAATGGAACCTTTGACTCTACGTTAGGCATTTTCGGGCGCACAGGCAGTTCGATGGCTGCAATATTTCGGGCATCGGCTTGCAGCTTGGCGCGCACCTGGAAAAACTTGCCCCGTACCGCGCTCAGTTCCGGGTCCATGAAAAAGTAATGCTGATCCAGCCCTTTATGCTCGAAGTTCGCCAACTGATACAGAGTGCTTCTGTTCTCCAGCGGGACTTCGTACGTGGCATCTGCCAGCGACTTCTGAATGGCGCTCGATGGACTGTTGGGCGTCCAGTGATCGGGCTCTATACGCAACCAGCCCTTGGTGTCAGCCCAGCGAAAACCGTATTCGCCCGACCAGAGTTGTGGGTTCTCGATGCTTTTCCTGTTGCCCAGTTCCTTGAACAGAGCCATGTCCAGCAGGGTGCTCTCGGGTAATGTTTTTGCGGGGGGGATGGTCAACGGGTTGGCGAACTCTATCGTGAAGTCGCAACGGGCTGCCGGGTCTGCTGGCGCTGAGCCTGCAGTGGTTTTGATCCGTGTCGGGCTGCCGCTCGCAACGTCCTGGATATGAACGCTGGGCACGCCTTGAAGCTCGGCAATACCAGGAATCTGGCCATGGGTGGTTGCCAGCTTTTCATCCAGAAGGGCGATCCAGCGTCTTGATGGCTCACTCGCTACGTCGCTGCTGATGAGTTTATGGCCAAAGAAATTGCTCATTTTCTGGCTGGCTGCTGTATCGCCTGCGGCAGCCGCTACGGGGTGCCGGATGAGCGGATAGCTGATCGAAGAGCTGAACGGGCGCACTTCGATGCCATGTCTGTGGGCGATCTTGATCAAGTGGTAATAGTCGTACTCTGTTGTCTGGTTATTCAGGGCCTTGTCGTTGAGATATTCCAGATGCTCCTTGATTTCATGGGAGCCGGAGCGGGTCTTCTTGCCCAGTTGGCGATAGCGGGCAAGTTTTGGCAGATGCTTGTCAGTGAACAGATGCTCGATGTACAGAATCTCGACCCGTTCCTTGGCCAGAAGAGGCATGTTCTGGATAAGCAGGCGCTTGCTGGCGACCGACCTGGGCGCTTCGCTCAGGACCAGGCCGCTATTGTGTGCCAGCAGGCTCTCGAACAGCGTGTCGAGGCTTGCCCCGGACTCAAGCGTCGGTAATGAAGGGCGTGGTGGTAATGACGGCGCACTGAAAAAGGCATGGGCATCGTGGTAGAGCTTTTCCCTGAGGACGGTGAATCTCAGGCGCATCTCCACGAAGTAGGTTTCAAAGTACTGCATCATGCCCAGCCCGCTCGGGTCATAGCCCTCTCCGCTGATAATGAGCTCCATGTGGGGTTGCATCTGTGCCGGCAACTCGTAGTCGCCAGGCGTCGTGCCTGTGCCGGTGGCTTCTGCTTCTGGCAACGGTCTGTAGTTCTGCGGGCTGTCCCGTCCGCCGCCTCGTAACTGCTGACGGTCAGCGAGCTGCCATGTACCGTGTTCATCCAGGTATACGGGCTGCTTGCCGAAAAAAGCGAACGGGTTGGCCGGGTCGATGATCTGCCAACTGCGGATCTGCGCGTCGTATTGGACCTCAAAGGTCTTGCCGGAAAGCTCGATGTACTGCCTGCCGTTGACTGTGCTGATGCCTTTGGCGTGACCGTCGCCGATACGCGGTACGTTACTCAATGAAAGATGCACTTCAAGCCCGTCGCGCACGCCCGTAGCGGAGGCGGATGCGGTATCGAGTGCAGGGGCCGGCGTTTGCCATGTGCCGCGGGCACCGGGTTTTACGAATTGTCCGGTACTACTGACCTCGGTCGAGGAACTGCTGATAGTGCGCAGGACCGGGAAGTAACCGTTGGTATCCGGTTTGCCGACCAGAAGGGCTTCGTCGTGCAGGTTTATGGGATACAGGTCTTCGTAGCGGGGTAACGAGGGCACACGTTTCACCGGGCGTAGAGCCGAGTCGGGTGAAGGTGGCGGACCGATCTGGCGTACCACGCCGCCGAAACCCTTGAGGCCTGAATGCAGATCACCTGCCGCGCCGAAGCTGTTGAGCATGGCGGTCAGTATGTAGGCGCTGGCGGTTTCGCTGTCGCCGTCACGCAAGGACTGGAGCGCACGAACTGTGTCATGCAGGGACAGCAAGGCACCCACGGCAAAGCTGGCAGGCGGAAAGGGCAGAGTGACAATGGTGGCTATCACCTCGATGCTGACCCATATCAGTTTGGCCAGCATGTCATTGCGCCCGGTGGTGGTTTCTTCCACATCCCGCAGTTTGCGCAGGATCGGGCGATTGAAGCAGGTGTCGGCGAAGTCGGAAATGGATTCCCTGGGTAGAAAAGGTGCCTTGCTGGCGTTGCCCTTCTGCATGTCTCTCAGGAAGAACGACAGGGCCTTGCGTGATTTTAGGCGGCAGCGGTCCTTGTAGTAGTCGATCATGCCCGGTGTGCCGAGTGAATCGGTGAAACTGCTGAACAGGCGGAACTCTATGCCGTCCGGTGCCTGTGGCGTGTAGAGAAGCGACGCCTGCCTGATGGACATGGGAAGGATGGCGATGCAGCCTTGCACTGTTTCGACGTGAATCAGGTTGGTGTCGGGAATGACCAGTTGATCGATGCCTCCCACGCCTGAGGCGATAAAGGGTTTATCCACATGGATCTGTAACGGATACAGCGGGTATTGCTCGCGCGTCCTTGCATCGCTCAGATGGGCGTGGTCGATGGAATCCCAAAGCCATTGATACTGCGTCGCGCTGATATGTCCCTTGAGCAGGCTGCGCAAGGCCGCCGCTTTCATCTGTAGCTGTGTCATCAGCAGGCTGGTCTTGCGACGGTATTCATAACCTTGCGAGCCGGTATTGAGCAGGGTGTTTTTCACGAGAGCGATGTAGTCGTCGGCCAGCCATTGGTTGCGTACCGACTCGGCGACTTTCACAGGCGACAGCGCGCTCAGGTTCACGCCCTCCGGGCCACGGAAGGTTGCCTGGGTGTCGGCGGTACTGCGGATGATGCCGATGCTGTCGTCGTAGCCATTGAGCAGCATGTCGGTATAGGTCAGCGTCTCGCGCTCGCTGCTGATCACAATCAGGTCGGGATCTACGCGGCCTACCGGTACGTCGAGCAGTTTGCTGATCTGCCTGCTTGCCCGTTCATGGGTGTAGGCCTTGAAGGATTGCATATGGGTATGCGGTTTGGCGTCGTAATTCTTGCGTGCGCCGTTGGCTGCATCCTCAAGAGCCACCAGTTCCTGGCGTTGTGCCGGGGTGGCATGCCGATACCAGTCAGGCGTGTGTCGCTGCTGCTCGGATAACGCCACACGAATGTGCTGTTCGGCGAGAATGCGCAGGCCAGCATCAAAGCCTGACAGGCTGACCAGTTCAAGGAAGCCCTCGGGCGGGTAGGGTTTGAGTTTCAAAGCCGCCAGTTGCGCTGCAAGCCCGGCGCGAGCCGCAACCTCCACCTGATTGAGCAGGTAGTCGCACAGCTTGTCCGAAACCACCCAGCCGACCAGTTCATTGCGCAGTTGGGTTTGATTGTCGAAGGCCCAGAAACACTGAGTCTGCGGAGCGTCCACTGCAACCATGATCAGGCGCTCCAACTGACCTGTTGTCGTTTCCTGGCGAACGACCAGCAATTTGCTCAGTACCTGGCGGTTCAGTTTGACCTGCTGGACGATCAGGCGGAAATCCGTGTTGCCCTGTGCCGGATTCGTGACCGTTTCGACAATCGTGAAATCCTCGGGCCGGATATGGCCTTGCATTTTGGCGGCGTAAGCCAGGGCGCTTATCTGTCTGCGAGTCAGCAAGTGCATGAGTTGCTGATTGTGTTCTTTACGGTACTGCGCCTGTTGAAAGGCTGCGAAGGTCAGCCGCAGGTCGAGTTCTTCGATGACCTTGACCAGATAGGCCGGGGTCAAGGATGAGTGCTCTTCTGCCAGCGGCGCGTCTTCAAGGCTGAGCGTCGTGTGCCCGAGAAATTCCGAACCGGCTTTGCCGTCGCCCGGATGCAGGCCGTACAGCGCCAGTTCCGTCAATGAGCGGGTCACCGTGTAGGCTTCGCCTGTCACTGGAAGTGTGCGCTGAGTGTTGGCCTTGATGGTGCTCGGGTCCAGGTCGTAACCCAGATCGTTTGCCATCCGTATGCGCAGTTGTGCCCTGGCAAACTGCTCCGGGGATGCCGCCGCATTGAGGGCGCTCACCGTGACTGCGCGTGCCTGATCATACTGCTGCAGGCGCTCGGCATAGGTGCTGCGGTCATCCTGGCTGGCCATCTTGATCCAGTCCGGCAGGCTGCGGCGATAGCGGCTTTCCAGAGAGGCCAGTTCGCGCAGTTCCAGCAGGGCTCCGGGGCCGAACAGGCCGCGCATGCCAATGGCATTCTGGATCAGTGCCTGATGTTTTTCCCGGTTATCGACGCTCGTCAACATGCAGGCGTAGCGGACATCTTTGCGCTGTTTGTCGATCAGCCTGTCCATGGCGTGAGCGTAGGGAGAATCGCTGATGGGCGTGAGCAGCAGGTCGGCTGCCGTGAACGGCTCAAGATGCAGATCAGGATCGTTGCCGATCTCTGTCAGCACGTCCTGATGGCGCTGCTCGATACAGTTGAACAGGGCATCTCTCAAGGTCGGGCTGTTTAGCCAGTCGGGCAGGGTTTCAAGCATCTGTGCCTGGCTGGTGAAACCCGTTGCGCCGATGCCCGGCATTATCAGCAAGGTATGACCCTGATCCTGGCTCATTACCAGAGCGCCGGCCACTTCGACCTGCTCTTGCTCCTGAAGCTTTACATGCAGAGAAAAGATTTTGGGAGGAACCGCCGTCGGACTGTCCGACCGACGGCGCGAGGCGGGCAGGCACGCCAGATATTGTGTGGTGAGATCTCGTTCGTGGATCTTGACGCTGAGTTCGTCACGCAGGGTTTGCTGCATGCCGGTCAGGAATTTCTCGTAACGGGTTCCGTCTGACGCGCTGGGCGAATCCCAGTAATCATCGATGCGTTGCAACAGGCGGGCTACTTCCAGCTCTCGCTGTGAGGTGTCCGAGGTCGTGATTGCATCCAGCAAGGTATCCTGCGCTGTAGGCAGTTCGCCCAACTCTGTCTGCAGGCTGGTACTCAGCTCTGCGAGCCTTTTGAGGGCGGCCGAGGCTGCTGGCAATGTATCGTCGGGGAGCCCGGTTGGAGGGGGCAATGTTTCCATGTGTCTACTTTCCGTTGAGCACTTCAAGCGCTGAGGTTTGATTGAGGGCCGTCGGGCCGACAGTGATGGGCTCAATCAATCAGAAGCAGTGCGCAGCGAGGGCGTAGATAGTTATTGGATGCAAAGCCTGTCTATATATTCGGATCGGCTTTCAGTCCCCGAGCCAAATCCCCGGTCATTACGCTATAATCGCGCGCTTTAGCTGTCCCTGGCCCGCAGTGCGGGGGGCACACCTTTTATCGGGCGCGATGCGCCTGCATGCAGACTAAAGAGGCTAGACCCTAGTGGCATTGACGATCCTTGGCCTGTCCGGCGCCCTTAGCCATGATCCTTCCGCAGCGCTTTATATCGACGGCAAGCTGATTGCGGCGGCTGAAGAAGAGCGTTTCGTTCGCGATAAACATGCAAAGAACCGCATGCCCTACGAGTCGGCGAAGTTCTGCCTGGAGCAGGCAGGCATCAAGCCTTCGGACGTCGATGTGGTGGCGATTCCGTTCGCGCCGATCAGCCTGTTCGGCAAGGCTCGCTGGCACTACGCCAAGCGTTACTGGTACGCACCTGACCGCGCACTCGATGCACTGTTGATGGGCAACCGCCGTTACAAGCGCTACCGCAACAAGATCGTCTGGTGCCTCGAGCAATTGGGCTTCGATCCGAAAAAGATCAAGATCGAGCCGGTCGAGCACCACCTGGCCCACGCTTCCAGCGCCTACCACTGTTCCGGTTTCAAGGAAAAGACCGCGATCATGGGTATCGACGGCAAGGGTGAGTACGCCACGACCTTCTTCGGCTATGGCGAAAACGGCAAGATCCACAAGATCAAGGAATTCTTCGACCCGGACTCCCTCGGCGGCCTGTATGGCGCGATCACCGAATTCCTCGGTTTCGAGATGCTCGACGGCGAGTTCAAGGTCATGGGCATGGCGCCGTATGGCGATGCCAGCAAGTACGACTTCTCGCGTCTGGCGACCTTTGAAAACGGCGAGCTGATCATCAATACCGAGCTGGCCAACGTCATCGGCCTGCGTCGCTATAAAGAGAACGGCAAGGGCTTCTACTTCTCGCCGAAACTGATCGAATGGCTGGGTCCGAAACGTGTAGGCGATGTGGCCGATGAGCCTTACATCCACTACGCCGCCAGCATGCAGGCGCTGTTCGAGAAACTGGCGTTGCAAATGATGGATCACTACCTGGGTGACATCCTCAAGGAAACCGGCAAGATCGCCTTCGCGGGCGGCTGTGCGCTGAACGTGAAGCTGAACCAGCGCATCATTGCCCGTCCGGAAGTGAAAGAACTGTTCGTCCAGCCAGCCTCCGGCGACGCCGGTACGGCGGTCGGTGCAGCGGCTTATGTCTCTCACGCTCGTGGCGTGCCGGTCGAGAAGATGGAGCACGTCTACCTCGGCCCGGCCTACAGCAACGAGGACGTGATCGCAGCCTGCGCCCGTCACCCGGACAAGCCGGTCTGGCGCCAGATCGAAAATACCCCCGAGCGCATCGCCCGAATCATGGTCGAAGGCAATCCGGTGGCGTGGTTCCAGGGCCGCATGGAGTTCGGTCCGCGTGCGCTGGGTGGTCGTTCTATCATCGGTTGCCCAAGCATTCCGGGCGTTGCCAACCGCATCAACGAACAGATCAAGTTCCGCGAGCGCTGGAGGCCTTTCTGCCCGTCGATGCTCGACACCGTGGCGCCGCAGATGATCACCATCGATCACCCGGCGCCGTTCATGACCTTCACCTTCGAAGTGGCTGAAGAGTGGAAGACCCGCGTGCCGGAAGTCGTCCACGAAGACGGAACGTCCCGTGCCCAGGTACTCAAGCGCGAATACAACCCGCGCTACTACGACATGATGAAGGCATTGGAAAACCTGACCGGCAACGGTGTGTCGCTCAACACCTCGCTCAACCGTCGCGGTGAGCCGATGATCTGCTCGCCCACCGATGCGCTGAACATGTTCTTCGGGTCGGATCTGCAGTACCTGATCATGGAAGACATTCTGGTCGTCAAGGACGGCGTGGATACGTACGAGAATGCCTGAGCCACTGATCAGCGTCGTCATCCCCGCTTACAACTATGCCTTGTTGTTGCCGCGAGCGATTGATTCAGTGCTGTCTCAGTTGACCGACGATGTTGAGCTGGTTGTCGTCAATGATGGTTCCACCGACGATACCCAGCGGGTGCTTGATGATTATCAGGCCCGCCATGGCAGTGGCATGACCGTTGTGCATCAAGCCAATGCGGGGGCGGCGGCAGCGCGTAATCATGGTGTGCGCCTGGCTCGGGGGCGCTATGCCCTGATGCTGGACGCCGATGACGAGCTGTTGCCGGATGCGCTGGCTTCGATGCGCAAGGCGGTGATTGACAATCCTGATGCGGGTTTGGTGCTGGGAGGCCAGATCTCGGTCTACCCGGACGGGCGTGAGCGGGTTCGCCAGCCGACGCCGGCCCAGGGCAGCCCGGAGCAGTTGGTGCGCCGGTATCTGTTGCAGAAGAAAATCGCTGTTTCCCATTGCTGCACCCTGCTGCGGCGCGATCTTCTGCTCAAGCGCCCTTATCCGCAAAGCCTGCGCTCGGGCGAGGATATACCGGTGTTTGCCTATGCCCTGGTCAGTGCTCCGGTTGCTCTGGTTCATCAGCCAATAGCGCGTATCTATAAGCACGCCGATAGCTTGCGCCATAGCCGTGCCGATGAAGAAAGCGTGGCCACAGGGTTGATCAAGGAAGTATTTGCGCACCTGCCGGACGAGTGCAGGTCTCTTCTGCCTCGCTATTCGGCTCAGGTCTATCTCTCGTTGTTCCGTGCCGCTCAACTGGCTGGCGATTACTCCGTAGCGCGTCGTTATTATCTGCGTGCTCTTCGTTTCAGTCCCTTGCAGGCTCTGAAGTGGAGTTACTTGCGCAAGGCGCTCAAGTTCGGGAAGCGCTGATGCGCATTCTGGTGCTGACCTGTACTCCGAGAGAACCCGACAACCGCCAGTTGTGGGAAGGGCTCAAGCGCTTTGCCGATGTGGAAGTGCGCCACGTTGACCGTGACCAGCACAAACAGTTGGGCCGTGTATTGAGTGCGATCGATTTCTCGCTCTATGACAGGGTCGTGGTTGATCTGCTCTTCCGATACCTGTGCAAGCAGGCTCGCCAGCTCAAGCGTATTTCAGGGTTGCTGATCTACGAGGAAGACGCCTGCCAGGAATTCATTTCCGGTTCTCGGTGGCAGGGAAAATTCTCTGCTTTCTATCGCAAGATTCCCCACGCCAAAATAATCATGACGGGCTTTTGGGTGGCCGAGCGCTTTCGGGAACTGGGCGTTGATACCCGTTTTCTGGCCAAGGGTTATAACTCTTCCTCGCTGTATGCCAATGGTGCCGAGCGCGATATCGAACTAGGGTTCATCGGTCGTCTGGGCAGTGATACATACCGTGAGCGGCGTGATTTCCTGCAGCAGGCTGTTGATCGTTATCAGCTTGAGCTCATGCGAACTGCGCCCGGCGATGAGTATCGTGAAGCGCTCAATCGCATTCGAGTATTTGTCAGTGCCGATATCGGGCTTGGCGAATATATGGCGAAAAACTTCGAGGCCATGGCTTGCGGTTGTGTATTGCTGGCCTACCGCCAAGGGCACGGTGAAGAGCAGGCTCTTGGGCTTGAGGATGGCGTCAACGTCATGCTCTACAGTGACGATAACGAGTTCTCGGAGAAGCTGGCTTTGTTACGCAGCGACCCCGCACTACTTGCCCGTATAGCTGAACAGGGGATGCTTTTCGCGAGGCAGCATCTTGATTACTTCAAACAGTCTGAAGTTGTTTTTCAGCATCTATCGGGTGAGTTTTCGGCGGGCGGCCCGATGAGTCTTCTTGACCGGTTAGTGCTTAAGCTTTTCTCTAAAGGATAACCGTACTTGCTGATCCGCCCTCTCGCATCGGGAGAGGGCTTGTCTCAGGCGGCTGTCTTGGTCGCTGCCAGCTCATAAGATCGCATCAGCTCTTCCCACGGAAAGTCGGAAATCTTGCTGCGTCGCAGGTAGTTCTGCAGATGCTGGAAGTTGCGTCTGACCATCGATTTGCTTAGCGGCTTTCTCTTGAAGCGGGTGTCGAGGAAGTCGATCAGCCCAAAACCCTGGTCGGGCGTACGCAGCACATTGCCAAGGTGCAATGAGCGGAAATAGATGCCACGTTGATGCAGGAAATGGATGTACTGGGCAAGCTCGGGCAGCAGGTTCATGAAGGCTTCAAACGACTGCTTGTAGAGTGAGTCCAGCGGGGTGCCTGGCAAGGGTTGATAAAGGCATGCGCTGATACCTTTTGCAGGTTCTACCCAGAAAACATCATTGACCTGTGGCGTGCTGATGCCTCGTTCGCGCAGGCGACAGCTTTGCTGATAAAAGCGCTGTGCATCGGGGTTCAGGCGAACCAGCAGTGGATGGCGCCTGCTGCGAAAAATCTTCAATAGCTCACCGCTGGCAAGGCTGATGACCTTGGGGCCATGGCTGTCTTTTTCCAGTACGGTCCCTTCGGTTAGCCAATCTTGCATTTGGTTCGCTGTTACAATGCGCATCTGTCTCTCTTTTGAATGGTACGGGGCGCGTTAATGGCCAGTTCTACCCAGCAGTCAAGCATGAAAATCTATCTGAGATTGTTGAAATACGTGCTCCCCTACTGGAGGGCGTTTGCCGTCAGTATCATTGGCTTTCTTTTGTTCGCCTCCAGTCAGCCGATGCTGGCCGACATGCTCAAACACTTTCTCAACGCCTTGCAGGAGCCGGACGGCACCAAGTTTCTCGGTGTGTCGCTGATCCTCGGGGTGCCGCTGCTGATTGTACTCATTGCGGTCTACCAAGGCATAGGCTCATTTTTGGGTAACTATTACCTGGCCAAAGTGGCTCGCGGGGTTGTTCATGACCTGCGTTGCTCCTTGTTCGATAACCTGCTGACCCTGCCAAACCGTTATTTCGATAACCACAATTCCGGCCACTTGATTTCACGTATCACCTACAACGTGACCATGGTGACCGGTGCGGCCACCGATGCAATCAAAGTGGTGATTCGTGAAGGGTTCACGGTTGTATTCCTGATCGGTTACCTGCTGTACAGCAACTGGAAAATGACCCTCGTCATGCTGGCCATCCTGCCGATCATCGCGGTCATGGTCAGCAGCGCCAGCAAGAAATTTCGCAAGCAAAGCAAGAAAATCCAGGAAGCGATGGGCGACGTTACCCATGTCGCTTCAGAGGCGATTCAGGGTTATCGGGTTGTACGCAGTTTCGGCGGAGAGACATACGAGAAGCAGCGTTTTCAGGATGCCAGCGCCAGTAACATGAACCGCAGCCTCGGCATGACCCGCACGCAGTCCATCTACACGCCGATGCTGCAGCTTGTCATTTATGTGGCGATGGCGATTCTGATGTATCTGGTGCTGTACATGCGTGGCGATGCTTCTGCTGGTGAACTGATCGCTTACATCACTGCGGCAGGCCTGTTGCCAAAGCCGATTCGTCAGCTTTCGGAAGTGAGTGCGACCATCCAGAAAGGCCTGGCGGCTGCCGAAAACATTTTCGAGCAACTGGACGAAGAGCCTGAAGTGGACAGCGGCACATGCGAGCAGGAACATGTTTCCGGTCGTCTGGAAGTGCGTAACCTGACGTTCGCCTATCCCAATGTCGAGACGCCGGTGCTCAAGGATATTTCCTTCACTGCCGAGCCGGGGCAGATGGTCGCGCTGGTGGGACGCTCGGGTAGCGGGAAATCCACACTGGCCAACCTGATTCCGCGTTTCTATCACCACAGCGAAGGGCAGATCCTTCTCGATGGTGTCGATGTAGAAGATTACAAACTGAACAATCTGCGCCAGCACATCGCGCTGGTGAACCAGCAGGTCACCTTGTTCAACGATACCGTCACCAACAACATCGCCTACGGTGATCTTGCCGGTGCGCCCATCGAAGATGTGCAAAAGGCCGCCGAAGCCGCCTATGCCGCCGAGTTCATCGTACAGATGCCTCAGGGTTACGAGACCCTGGTGGGCGAGAACGGTGTTCTGCTTTCCGGTGGTCAGCGTCAACGTCTGGCGATTGCTCGTGCCCTGCTTAAGAATGCGCCGCTGCTGATCCTCGATGAAGCGACCTCGGCACTCGATACCGAATCCGAGCGCCATATCCAGGCTGCACTGGATGAAGTGGTCAAGGGCCGCACGACTCTGGTCATCGCTCACCGCCTGACGACCATCGAGAAGGCTGATCTGATCCTGGTCATGGACCGTGGCCAGATTGTCGAGCGCGGTACCCATGAGCAATTGCTTGCTCTCAATGGTTACTACGCGCGTCTTCACGAGAAGGATTTCAAGGAAGAAAGCGAGGGCGTTACAGGAGGCGCCCTTTGATTCTCGGGCATCTTCGCAGTTGGCGTGAACGTGGCTGGACCCCTATCGATGCAGACGAGTATGCCCAGGTCTGGGCGCGCTATGGTGGCAGCGTTGCCACCCATCCTCAGGTCATAGAACGATTGTCATCGCTGGTCGGTATTCCCGTGCGTTATCTGGGCGTAGTGCGCGATGGCCAGACAATTGCCGCGCTGCCTTCCTGGGGGCGTCATATTGCCCTTTCGCGTGATGTCACCAAGCGCAAAGGGTTGCGGGGCATGTTCGATCTGGGTAACTCCGAGATCATCCTGCCCGTGGCCCAGGATTGCAGCGTGCCAGTGCGGCACCGCATGCGCTATGTCTCGGAGCTCAACAGTGGCCGGATCGGCAACCTGCGCATCCAGTCCGAAGGTCTGGCGCTGGCCCGTCGCCCCGAGGAATACAGCAAGAAGTTCCGTTATAACCAGCGCCGTGAACAACGCCTGCTGGAGGAAGCTGGCGGGCTGATCCGCCAGATGAGTGAACTGACCTCCCAGGAACAGGCGTCGATCTACGCCGATCTGTTTCACAAGCGTTGGGGTTTTGATGTGCCCGGCAAGGACCATCTGGTCGATGTGTTTTCCCTTCTGCGGGAGTTCATGACAGGTTCTGTCGTGTACGTTGCCGACCGTCCTGCGGCCATACAGGTTCTGTACCGTGTCGAGGCTCCTGAATGGGTAAGTCTTGAGTACGTGAACGGCGGTGTCGATCCGCAGTTCAATGAGTTGAGCCCAGGCAGTGTTCTGAGTTTTGTGAACACTCAGGCTCAATGGGAATATGCAGATTCCCTAGGCAAACCCTTGCGTTATTCGTTTGGGCGCGCTGATCGGGAATACAAAAGCCGGTGGTGTAACACTCATCCGGTGTATCAGATTTAAAGATGAGGGCTGCCATGAGCGGGCGTAAGGACGAGTTGCTTAAACGCCACAGGCGACGCAAGCGTTACCTGGCCGTTTTGGTGCTGGGTGTACTGATTCTGGTGGGGGTTCTTGTGGCATGGTGGTTGCCGCCTGCGCTTGTGTTTCTGGCGTGGCTGGCTCACGAAGCCTGGTTTGCAGATCACTTGTTCTACGAGCCGGACAGCGACTACTGCTACGACTTCCCTGACAGCGCCCGAACCCTCGAAGTCGGATTGCGCAATGGCAAGCTGGAGCTGGCGGCCGGCACATCGCTGTCAGGCGGCGATACACTGATTCTGGCTGTCGAGTTGAAAGCCAGCTGGCTGGGACGCTGGCTTGATCCTTACGTGCGGCTGGGCAGTGATCGTCAGGATTTTGAGCGCGGTGTCGCAGGCAAGCGCTATTTGAACCTGTCCGGCCAGGAAGCTGCCTTGCTGCAAGGGACGCTTTCTTTTGCGCCATGCCGCTGCAAGTCCGTCGGCTCGCTCACGCTTTATGCCATGAGCAACCCCGATTACAGCGCCCAGTCGCTCCTGGTGCTGGCACCTCATGCCGATGATGCAGAGCTTGCTGCCTTCGGCCTTTACAGTCGCGCACCTGACGCTGCGATCATGACCCTGACTCAGGGCGAGATAGAAGCCGACAGTTATCGTCGTTTGGGGCTGGACCCTGTGCAAGCTGCGGTGCTCAAGGGGCGCTTGCGGACCTGGGATAGCCTGGCTGTGCCTTTATGGGGCGGTGTGGCTCAGGACCATTGTGTCCAGTTGGGTTATTACTGCCTGCGCCTTGCCGAAATGCAGGAGCAGCCGGCAGTGCCGTTCGGGTCCCGTGAGTCTGGGGAAAGCGATATTCGTCTCTGGCGTCAGGCTTCGGCGTTTTCCTTGCCCTCCGAGGCCGATGGCCTTCCCACCTGGACGAATCTGGTGGCTGACATTGTGCGTGTTCTGGAACATTTCAGACCGCAAGTAGTTGTCACGCCGCATCTGGAGCTGGATCCTCACCGTGACCATGTCGCGGCGACCGAAGCGTTGCTGCAGGCCATTGAGTTGAGTGAGTGGCGACCCGCTACGTTGTTGTTGTATGCCAATCACTTGCATGACAATGATCGCTGGCCCATGGGACCTGCGGGGTATGGCATCGCCTTGCCACCTGCGACGGCTCCTGTGAAGCCATTGCCTGTCTGCAGCATCCTTCTGGATGATGCTCAACGCATTGACAAGGCAATGGCTCTGGCCATGCAGCATGACCTGCAGGATCCGCTGCCTTTCAAAAAGCAGGTCCGGCGGTGGATACAACAGTTACTGGCTGGCCGGCGCTGGCCTGCTACCGGAGATAACGAGTTTTTCCGCAAGGCTGTACGGCGGCATGAGTTGTTCTGGGTGCAGGACGTAAAGCCCCGGTCTTCCACTGAAAAGGTATAGCTGCTTGCTGGCGTCTTGAGCCAAATTGGCTATGTTATGATCCGCGTCGTTTTTTGCCCTCGGAGTTTCCATGAAGTTGTCCATGCCGCGTTTCGATCAAGCGCCTGTCCTTGTGGTCGGCGACGTCATGCTCGACCGTTACTGGCATGGTGGTACCTCACGGATCTCTCCTGAGGCGCCGGTGCCTGTAGTCAAGGTCGATCAGATCGAAGATCGTCCAGGCGGTGCTGCCAACGTTGCCCTGAACATTGCCGCTCTTGGCGCACCTGCTTCGCTGGTCGGTGTGACGGGCGAAGACGAGGCTGCCAACAGTCTGGCCAATAGCTTGAAGGCTGCCGGCGTGCGTGCGCACTTCCAGCGCATCGCCCATCAGCCGACCATCGTCAAGTTGCGGGTCATGAGCCGTCACCAGCAATTGCTGCGCATCGACTTCGAAGAACCCTTCATGACCGATGCTCTGGCCTTGAGCGTGGAAGTCGATACCTTGCTCGATGGCATCAAGGTGCTGGTGCTTTCCGATTACGGCAAAGGCGCGCTGAAAAACCATCAGGTGCTGATCAAGGCTGCGCGTGATCGTGGCATTCCGGTGCTGGCCGATCCCAAGGGCAAGGACTTTGCCATCTATCGCGGTGCCAGCCTGATTACTCCGAACCTGAGCGAGTTTGAGGCTATCGTCGGTCATTGTGTCGACGAAGGTGATCTGGTCGCCAAGGGCGCGCAGTTGATGCACGACCTGGAACTTGGTGCTCTGCTGGTGACGCGCGGTGAGCATGGCATGACCCTGCTGCGCCCTGAGCACCCGGCCTTGCATCTGCCCGCTCGGGCCCGTGAAGTATTCGATGTGACCGGTGCCGGAGATACGGTCATTTCCACTCTGGCGGCTGCCATCGCTGCTGGCGAGGATCTGCCCCATGCCGTTGCTCTGGCGAATCTGGCGGCGGGCATCGTTGTCGGCAAGCTGGGTACTGCGGCGATCAGCGCCCCGGAGCTGCGGCGTGCTATCCAGCGTGAAGAAGGTTCCGAGCGTGGTGTCCTGGGGCTGGAGCAACTGTTGCTGGCCATCGACGACGCTCGTGCGCATCAGGAGAAGATCGTCTTCACCAATGGCTGTTTCGACATTCTGCATGCAGGGCATGTGACCTATCTGGAACAGGCTCGTGCTCAGGGTGATCGCCTGATCGTTGCGATCAATGACGATGCATCCGTCAGCCGCCTCAAGGGGGCGGGCCGCCCCATCAACAGCGTTGACCGCCGCATGGCCGTTCTGGCCGGTCTGGGCGCTGTGGACTGGGTGATCAGCTTCCCTGAAGGCACGCCTGAAAACCTGCTGCGCCACGTCAAACCGGACGTGCTGGTCAAGGGCGGGGATTACGGGATCGACCAGGTGGTCGGCGCTGAAATCGTTCAGGCTTATGGCGGTGAAGTGAAGGTGTTGGGGCTGGTGGAAAACAGCTCGACCACAGCCATTGTCGAGAAAATCCGCGGTCAGTGACGCGGACCACCCGTAGGAGCGAATTCATTCGCGAAAGGCCATTTCGCGAATGAATTCGCTCCTACGGCTTATTTACTCAGGCTCTTGCGCGCCATTTGCAGTAACTCCTTGGCCTTGCCGGTCAGGTTGTTGAGGCTGCTCTTTCTGGGAGGTGGCGTCAGGCCTTGTTGCCGAAGCCAGTCCTTCCAGCGAATCCGCTCTTCATGCACCACCCAGCCATCCTGGGCGGCGAAGCTTTCTGCCAGATACAAACCGCGTGTACTGACCGGCGCCAGCTTGTCCTGCTTGAGGGTATAAAGCTCGGGCAGCGGCACTCCGTTTTCCAGAGGCATCAGGTACAGATCGGGCTTGCTGCGATTGAGGCGGGCGACCAGTTGTTCTTTTTCCAGGGTTTCATCCACATGAAACAGGCTCAGAGGGCGTGCTTCCTTGGGAATCTCCAGGCGCATGTCGTAGATCAGTTGCAGTGACGCTGTCGGTAAATGCACGTAGGCGCGAGGACGTTCGATCAGGGTCATGCTGCCGCAACGCACCGGTCGTGCCGCACCCGACAGAGAACTCAGTCGAAAAGGCATGGCCTCGCGATAATGCAGCGCTGCGGCATAAGGCGCCGGCAACCAGGTGTCGTTGAAGCGCCCGCTCAGCCAGCCTTGAGGCGTTTCTATCAGGCATTCTTCGGCGACTTCCTGAATGGCAGTGTGCAGCGGCAGGGTGATTTCGTGAGCCGGTACATAACCGGAAATCAGCTTGAGCACCACGTCGCCACGGTCCTGGCGTCGCTGCCTGACCAATACCCAGTAATCACGGTTCTGCCAGTGCAGGGTCAGCCGTATCGACACGCCCAGGTTGGCCAGTTCGGTTGCAAAGCGCTCGTTGTCCGGCACTTCGATCTTGCGGCGCCGCTGCAAGGTCTGGGAAAAATTCAACGGCATCCCGACGCTCTGATAACTCAGGCTCTCGGGAGTCGCTTCGACGAATAACGGCAGGGTCTTGAAGTCGCTGGGGTTTTTGCGGATCAGGGTTCGCGGCATATCGGCTCCTTCTTGCGTTGGGGTCGGCCGCCTACATCAGGCTTGACGGCGAATCACAGCAGCTGCACTTGCAACGTTATGGGCCAGATGCAGGGGATTGATGGTCCCGACAATAGCACTGGCAACACCCGGATGTTCAAACAGCAACTGAAAACTGGCCTGGACCGGGTCGACTCCGGGGCTCAGGCATATATGACCGCTGGCTAATGCTTTCTTCACCAGAATCCCTTTACCGTGGGCAGCAGCGTAGTCCAGAACCGGCTTTTCACCCTGCTCATTGAGATTGTAGGTGACCATCGCACAGTCGCCTTCGCGCAATGCCAGCAGGCCTCCTTCGACCGTCTTGCCGGAAAAGCCGAAGCCACGAATCTTGCCTTCGCGCTTGAGATCGGCCAGCGTCTGATAGACCTCTGTTTCGTTGAGAATCGCCAGATCGTTGCCGTCCGAATGCACCAGAACCAGATCGATGAAATCGGTTTCAAGACGTTTCAGGCTGCGCTCCACCGACAGTCGTGTGTGCCCCGCGCTGAAGTCATGACGCGATTGCCCTCTCTCGAACTCTTCTCCCACCTTGCTGACAATCACCCAGTCCTGACGCTGGCCGCGTAGCAGCGGGCCAAGGCGTTCTTCGCTGGTGCCGTAGGCCGGTGCCGTGTCGATCAGGTTGATGCCCATGTCGCGGGCCATCTTCAACAGCATTTGTGCTTGCTGATCGTCGGGGATCGTGAAGCCATTGGGGTACTTCACGCCTTGATCGCGGCCCAGTTTGACGGTGCCCAGGCCCAGTGGCGAAATGCTCAGGCCGGTGCTGCCCAACGGGCGATGCAGGTCATGCAGGGTTTTGACGGTCATGGCAGCAGTTGATCCCAGACAGGTATCGCCAGAGGCGGTTTGGGCAGGTCGGTCGTGGATGGCTGAGGCGTCGGATGGATGCCATCGTTCGACAGGGCTGCCAGGACACGGTCGGAAAAGTCCGGTGCCAGGGCCAGTTTGGTCGGCCAGCCGACCATGAGGCGCTGCTGGACATCCAGAAAGGCGTTGTCTGGACGCACCAGGCCTGATTGAGCCGGTTCTGCCCGATCGACACGCAAGGTGGCCCACTGCGCCTGGCTCAGGTCGATCCATGGCAGGAGCGACTCCAGCTCCTTGCGGGCTGTTGCGATCTGGGCGGCGGGTTCGCGGGCCACGCCATCGGCTTCGGCAAGGTCGCCGCCCAGATACCAGACCCACTGACCATCGGCCGCAGGATGAGTGGTGACGGTAATGCGCGGCTTGGGGCCGCCGCCCAGGCAATGAGCGTACAACGGCTTCAGGGTCGGGCCTTTGACCAGCACCATATGCAAGGGGCGGCGCTGCATCCTGGGCTGGGAAATGCCCAGGGTTTCAAGCAGGTCCGCATTGCCCGGACCGGCGCTGAGCACCACTCGCTGAGCGCGGATCTCGCGACCATCCACACGCAAGCCTGCCAGCTCGCCATTGTCATGCAGGGGTTCGATCTGCTGAGCGGCGAGCAGGCTGTCACCGGCCAGCTTGGCAAGACGCTCGATCAGGCTGGGGACATCGACCACCAGTTCGGCCAGTCGATACACCTTGCCTTTGAATTTCGGGTTTTGCAGCGCGGGCGGCAGTTGCTCGCCCTTGACCTGATCCACGCGCCCGCGCACAGCCTTGCTGGCGAAGAAGCTGGTCAGGTTGCCGGCGATGGTGCCGGGCGACCATAGATAGTGGGCCTCGGACAGCAGACGAACACCCGACAGATCCAGCTCGCCTGTGCCATTGAGGGATTCACGCCAGCGGCGCGGCATGTCGGCAATCGCTTCGGAGGCACCTGACAGCGCACCATGCAGAGCGTACTTGGCACCGCCATGGATGATGCCCTGTGACTTCAGGCTTTGCCCGCCACCCAGGCTCGCGCTTTCTACCAGGACTGTCGAGAACCCTTGACGACGTAACCGGGCATTGAGCCAGAGACCGGCAACACCGCCTCCGACAATCAGGACGTCAGTGGAAATAACAGATGGCATGGACACCTCAGTGGCGTGAAGAATGGGCCATTATAGGGGATCGCGATTTCAATGCCCGGCGGTTTTCGAGAACAACTGGATGACCACCACCCCGAGCACGATCATTCCCATGCCCAGCAAGGCCGGAAGATCCAGTTTCTGACCATAGATAAAGAACGCCGCGATACTCACCATGACGATCCCCATGCCTGACCAGATGGCATAGGTAATGCCCACCGGAATTGTGCGCATCACCAGAATCAGCATCCAGAAGGCAATGCCGTAGCCGACGATCACCAGCAGCAAAGGCAGCGGTGTGCTCAGACCTTTGACGGCTTTCATGGATGTGGTGGCGATGACTTCGGCGCAGATCGCGATGGCCAGCAGATAGTAGGCAGTCATGGTGTCTCTCCTTGGGGGCTGCGTATCTTAGCGATTTCTTCCGGCGGCCATGGCATTCCGTACGCCACGGGCAAGTGTGTTCACGCCTGCACGAGGTCGTGGCTTTGATGAGGCGTGCTGATAAACTCCGCGCCCATGAATAGAACTCTTTATACCCTGTTGTTTCATCTTGGCTTGCCGCTGGTTGCCCTGCGGCTGTGGTTGCGAGCACGCAAGGCGCCTGCGTATCGCCAGCGAATCGGCGAGCGTTTTGCTATTGGCCTGCCTGCGATGCAGCGTGGTGGCATCTGGGTGCATGCGGTGTCTGTGGGCGAGAGCATCGCCGCGGCTCCCATGATTCGTGCCTTGCTGGCGCAATACCCGGCGTTGCCGATTACTGTGACCTGCATGACTCCGACAGGTTCGGAGCGGATCAAGGCGATGTTCGCCAATGAGCCACGGATCCAGCACTGTTATCTGCCTTATGACCTGCCTTGGGCGGCGGGACGCTTTCTGGATCATGTGCAGCCTCGCCTCGGCATCATCATGGAAACCGAGTTATGGCCCAATCACATTCACCAGTGTGCCAGGCGCAATATTCCCGTGGTGCTCGCCAATGCGCGGCTGTCGGAGCGCTCGGCTCGTGGCTACGCTCGCTTTGCAGGGCTGACCCGCCCGATGCTGGCAGCCATGAGCTGGTTTGCCGTGCAGACCGAGGCGGAGGCCCAGCGCTTTCGTGACCTGGGCGCACGTCCTGAATGCGTGACGGTGACCGGCTCGATCAAGTTCGACCTGAGTATCGATCCGCAGCTTCCCGTTCAGGCTGCACAACTGCGCGAGCAGTGGCAGGCGACGCAGCGGCCGGTCTGGATTGCAGCAAGCACCCATGCTGGCGAAGACGAAAGCGTACTGGCGGCCCATCGTCAGTTGCTGTCGAGCCATCCCGAGGCTTTGCTGATTCTGGTGCCGCGCCATCCCGAGCGTTTCGACAGCGTGCATGCCCTGTGTCAGCAGCAAGGTTTCACAACCGTGCGGCGCTCATCCGGGCAGGCAGTCACGCCTGATACGTCAGTGCTGCTGGGCGACACCATGGGTGAACTGCTGTTTCTGTATGCGCTGGCAGACAATGCCTTCGTCGGCGGCAGCCTGGTGCCCAATGGCGGACACAACCTGCTGGAGCCCGCGGCACTGGCCAAGCCCGTCCTGAGCGGTCCGCACCTGTTCAACTTCCTGGAAATTGCCGCCTTGCTGCGTCAGGCCGGGGCGCTGGAAGAGGTGAGTGACTCGGTTGCGCTGGCGGTAGCGGTGCAGCGTCTGTTCGATCAGCCAAAACTGGCGCGGACCATGGCGGATGCCGGGACGGGAGTGATGAAGGCCAATCAAGGCGCGTTGCAGCGCCTGCTGGATGGAGTTGCCCTGCGTTTGTAGGAGCGACTTCATTCGCGAATTTGGCCTTCGCGAATGAATTCGCTCCTACACCCGAGCTTGGCATTTACTGTCGCTGTGCCGGTTTCTCGAAATTCTTCTGCGCCGCTGCAGCCAGATCCGGTGGCAGGAAGTCCTTGTCCGGGTTGTAGTCGGATTTCAGATAGCGCGACAGGTCCTGCAAGTCTCCCGGGTTCAGAGTGCCGGCCGCCTGTTTCAGGCGCAGGTTGTCGATGATGTAGTCATAGCGGGTGTTGTTGTAATTACGCACCGAGGCATAGAGCTGACGCTGTGCATCGAGTACGTCGACGATATTGCGGGTCCCGACCTGATAGCCGATTTCCGTGGCTTCCAGAGCACTCTGGTTGGAGATGATCGACTGCTTGCGGGCCTGCACCTGTTCCACATCGGTATTCACGGCCCGGTGCAGGTTGCGGGTGTTTTCCACCACCTGACGGCGCAGGCTTTCACGGCGCTGTTCGCTCTGGGTCAGGCGGGAATAGGCTTCGCGTACTTGCGAACTGGTCAGGCCACCGCTGTAGATCGGGATATTCAGCTGTACGCCGATGCTGCGTTGTTCCACATCGCCGCTATAGTTGCGGCCCGTATAGTTGGGGTTGCTGAAGCCCAGTGCGTCGTTGTCGCCGCGCTGGTAAGTAGCGACCGCATCAAGTGTCGGTGCATGGCCGGCCTTGCGCTGGCGCAGGGTTTCCTCGGCGGCGCTGACGGCATAGTTGCTGGCCAGCAGGTTCAGGTTCTGTTGGGCGGCGGTATCGACCCAGGCCTTGGCATCGTTGGGGATCGGGGCCAGTACCGGCAAGGTGTGGACGATGCCTTCGATGGAGTTGTATTCGCGATTGGTCAGCGTCACCAGCGCCTGGAAGGCATCGTCCACCTGACGCTTGGCGATGATCCGGTTCGCCCGTGCGGTGTCGTAGCTGGCCTGGGCCTGCAAGACATCGGTCTTGTCGGAAAGGCCGACATCGAACCGTTCGTTGGCCTGATCCAGCTGGCGCTTGAAAGCAGCCTCTTCAGCCTTGGTCGACGCCAGGTTGTCCTGGGCGCGCAATACCGCGAAGTAACTCTGGGCTGACTCCAGGATCAGGTTCTGCTCGGTGGCCGAGAGTTCCAGAGCGGCCTGTTCATTGACGGCTTCGGCGGCCTGCAACTGGAACCAGCGATCGGCGCGGAAGATCGGCTGGCTCAGGGTCGCCTGATAGACCGTGCCGCTGCGGGTGGCAATGGCGCTGGGCTGGTCGATGCTGGTGCGGGTGTTGTTGGCCTGAGCACTGGCCGACAGGTTGGGCAGCAAGCCAGCGCGGGCCTGGGGCACCACTTCCTTGCGGGCGTCGTAATCGGCGCGCGCCGCTGCAAGGTCGGCGTTGTTGTCCACGGCTTGTTGGTAGACATTGACCAGCCCGGTCTTTGTCGGAAGAGGCGCATCCGCTGCCCGTGCCTGTACGCTGCAGGCACACGACACGGCAATGACCAACGAAAGTTTGCGCAACATGATGCATTCCCTGTTCATGGTAATGATGCCGGTTTGATGCAAAACCGGGTTAGCGAGTGTAGAGCCAGAACTTGACTGCAACAATCGGCTATTGGCCATTTATCGCTGGCGGCATAAATAGGCTGGTGTTTGCAGGGCCGACCATCATAGACTTGCGACGTTCTTGTCGGGGTGCCTTGCTGTGAGGCTGAGATCGGTTAAACCGGATCCCGTTGAACCTGATCAGGTTAGCGCCTGCGTAGGGAACAAGATTTCTCGTCTCCCGGCGAGTCCTCTTGAGTGTCGTCCGGGGTCGGCTGTTCAAAAAATGAACAGTAACACGCCCGTCGATACTCAGCACCTGTCAGGGTGCGTCCGTCCGTTTATCAGGTTACTCCGACAATAAAACCGTCTGGAGAGCCGTGATGAGTACAAAAGCAAAAAACGCCCCCCACTTGAGTGAGTCCGCCCAGGTCGATTCTGGATCGGTACAACCTTTTACCCGCTCGCAGAAAGTCTATGTCCAGGGATCTCGCCCCGATATCCGCGTGCCGATGCGCGAGATCACCCTTGATGTGACGCCCACTGACTTCGGCGGCGAAATCAACGCTCCGGTCACGGTTTACGACACCTCAGGCCCTTACACCGACCCCAATGTGGTCATCGATGTGCGCAAAGGCCTGGCCGACGTCCGTTCGGCCTGGATCGACTCGCGCAACGATACCGAGCGTCTGGCCGGCCTGAGTTCCCACTTCGGCCAGCAACGCCTGGACGATCCCGAGCTGACAGCCCTGCGCTTCGCCCACGTGCGTAACCCGCGTCGTGCAAAGGCGGGCGCCAATGTCAGCCAGATGCACTATGCGCGTCAGGGGATTATTACTGCCGAGATGGAATACGTCGCCATCCGCGAAAACATGAAGCTTCAGGAAGCACGCGCTGCGGGGCTGCTGAAACAACAGCACGCCGGCCACAGTTTCGGCGCCAGCATCCCGAAGGAAATCACCGCTGAATTCGTGCGTGAAGAAATCGCCCGTGGTCGCGCAATCATCCCGGCCAACATCAACCACGTCGAGCTGGAGCCGATGATCATCGGCCGTAACTTCCTGGTGAAGATCAACGGCAATATCGGCAACAGCGCGCTGGGTTCTTCCATCGAAGAAGAAGTGGCCAAGCTGACCTGGGGCATTCGCTGGGGGTCGGACACGGTCATGGACCTGTCCACCGGCAAGCACATCCATGAAACCCGTGAGTGGATCATCCGTAACTCGCCGGTCCCGATTGGCACCGTGCCTATCTATCAGGCGCTGGAAAAGGTCAACGGCGTGGCCGAAGACCTGACCTGGGAACTGTTCCGCGACACCCTGATCGAGCAGGCCGAGCAGGGCGTCGATTACTTCACGATCCATGCCGGCGTGTTGCTGCGCTACGTACCTTTGACCGCCAAGCGCGTCACAGGGATCGTGAGCCGTGGTGGTTCGATCATGGCCAAGTGGTGTCTGGCGCATCACAAGGAAAACTTCCTCTATACGCATTTCGAGGAAATCTGCGAAATCATGAAGGCCTATGACGTCAGCTTCTCGCTGGGCGATGGCCTGCGCCCCGGTTCGATTGCCGACGCCAACGACGAAGCCCAGTTCGGTGAACTGGAGACCTTGGGCGAGCTGACCAGGATTGCCTGGAAGCACGACGTCCAGACCATGATCGAAGGCCCGGGCCACGTGCCGATGCAACTGATCAAGGAGAACATGGACAAGCAGCTTGAGTGCTGCGACGAAGCGCCGTTCTACACCCTCGGCCCGCTGACCACGGATATCGCGCCCGGTTATGACCACATCACGTCCGGCATCGGTGCGGCGATGATCGGCTGGTTCGGTTGCGCAATGTTGTGCTACGTGACGCCCAAGGAACACTTGGGGCTGCCGAACAAGGATGATGTGAAGACCGGGATCATCACCTACAAGATTGCGGCCCACGCGGCGGATCTGGCCAAAGGTCATCCGGGCGCGCAGATTCGTGACAATGCCTTGAGCAAGGCGCGTTTCGAGTTCCGCTGGGAAGACCAGTTCAACCTCGGCCTGGACCCGGACACCGCTCGTTCGTACCACGACGAAACCCTGCCCAAGGACTCGGCCAAGGTTGCACACTTCTGCTCCATGTGCGGGCCGAAGTTCTGCTCGATGAAGATCACTCAGGAAGTGCGCGAGTACGCGGCCAACCAGAAAATCGCGGCGGTCGACCTGTCCGTGGAAGAAGGAATGCGTGAGCAGGCGGAGCGTTTCAAGCAGGAAGGCAGCCAGCTTTACAAGAAAGTCTGATCAACTGGTGGGAGCGAATTCATTCGCGAATTTTCGCGACTGAAGTCGCTCCTACAGATTTTCAGCCGCGGCCGGGGAACAGATCCGGCCTGATAACCCCATTGAGCTGCGGATAAGGAATCTTCAGCTCGATATGGCCCATGGAGTAGGGCGCAATGGTGGTCACCGGATATTTCAGAATCACCGAGCCATACGTCAGGGCAATGTTGGGCGTCCTCTTGAACGGCCAGGTCTGCATGAACTCACTGTCCTGATTCATCTTGGTAGAAACCAGCCAGGCCTGATGGGCCAGCTCGGCCTTTTCCCAGAACTCGTTTTCCTTGCCTGGAACTACCATATCGGCCAGGGTCAGGACTTTCTGCTGCTGGCGTGAGTAGTTGATGAACGCTCTGCCAGGGTTGCCATGGGCACCGCCGGTGTCCAGATAACTCGACAGCTCGACCACCACGATACCGTCATGCTGTTCGCGTACCTTGGCTTGCAGATAGCTGCTGTTGCGACCTGTGGCGCGGCTCAGAAACTGTTCCTGATAATCCTTGATCGAGGCCGGCAGCGGTGCGCCTGAATCCGTGCGGGTCAGTTGCAGCAAGGTCTTCTGGACAATGGCGTCCAGCCTTGGCTCGTCGGGAAAGTGTACGGTGTCGACATTGACCAGCGGGCAATCGGTGGTGGTGCAACCTGGCTTTATCAGCTCGGAAGCATCGCGCTGGACTTGCAGCGGGGTGCGCATGTTGGGCGTGAAAATGCTTTGGCAGGCAGCCAGCATCAGGCCCAGACAAGCCAGTGAAGTGATCCTCAATAACGACATGTTGGTCCTTGGCGATATCAATGGAGGCGGTTGCGTTGTTCGCATGCAGGCTGCTTGGACTGCAAACAACGTCTTCGGTTCGCCACTTGGCGGATTAGAAGTGTTTTAGGCCATGGCCGTCTACCCTGCATCTTCAAGGGGGCTGCATCCGGGAGTCGATGCGCGTTAGGATGGCCCGAAGTCAAAGATGGTCGTAAGCGAGAAACCTATGCCTCAGAACACCCGATCAACGCCAACGGCTTTTGAGATCACCCGGCGCGAAAGCTGCTTCCGGGGGTTCTACAAGCTCGACAAGTTGTACCTGCGCCACGAGCTGTTTGCCGGTGGCCTGGGCAAGGAAATCAGCCGCGAACTGTTCGTTCGTCATGATGCCGTCTGCGTGCTGCCTTATGACGCCAGGCGTGATGAAGTGGTGCTGATCGAGCAGTTTCGCGTGGGCGCACTTGAAAAGAGTACCAACCCCTGGCTGATCGAGCTGGTGGCCGGCTTGATCGACAAGGATGAACAGCCGGAAGAAGTTGCTCATCGCGAAGCAGAGGAGGAAGCTGGGCTTGTCTTCAGCGCGTTATGGCCGATAACCAAGTACTTCCCTTCGCCCGGTGGCAGTGACGAATTCGTTCATCTGTTCATGGGGCAGTGTGACAGTCATGGGGCAGGCGGATTGCACGGGCTTGAGTCCGAGGGCGAAGATATCCGCGTGACGGTCTGGTCGTTCGACGATGCGATACAAGCCGTGGCTGACGGACGAATCATGAATGCGGCAACGATCATTGCCTTGCAATGGCTGGCGTTGAACCGCGCTGAAATAAGGGGGTTATGGTCGTGAATCTTTTGCGCGAGCGCTACCGTGTCGATCTTGCCGGGCTACAGGCGGCGTGCGAGGCCAACTACGCGCGCTTGATGCGTCTGCTTCCCGACATGCGTAACCAGCAAAGCTCGCGCCGGGTGGCGGTGACCCAGGGCGACCAGATGCTTGGCGTCCTTGCTGTCGAAGTGCTGCTCGACTGCCCGTACACCACAACCCTGCAAGTCCGCCAGGAGCACAGCCTGCCCTGGCTGCCGGTCCCGCGCCTTGAAGTCCAGGTCTACCACGATGCGCGCATGGCCGAAGTCATCGGTGCCGAGCATGCCCGACGTTTTCGGGGGATTTATCCGTACCCCAATGCCGACATGCATCAACCTGACGAAAAGGCGCAGCTCAACCTCTTCCTGGGCGAGTGGCTGAGCCACTGTCTGGCGTGTGGTCACGAGTTTGAAGCGGTACGCTGAAACCTGCCTGCTCTGCCAAATGTGATCCAGGTCCATTTTCCTGATTTACCTGCCTCTTCCCGCATCTCATAATCGCGCTGAATTCGCTCAAGGAGACGGCCTTGCCGAGCGCATCCCGATCATCATCAGTTTTAGTGGTGCAACTGTCCGACAGCCATTTGTTTGCTGAAACGGACGGTACGTTGCTGGGCATGAATACCCGTGACAGTCTGGAAAAGGTCGTTGAGCTGGTACTGGCCGAGCAGCAAGGCATCGACCTTGTGATTGCCAGTGGCGATGTTTCCCAGGACGGCAGCGTGGAGTCCTATCAGGCGTTTCGTCAGATCAGCGAACAGATCGCAGCCCCTGCGCGCTGGTTTCCCGGTAATCACGATGAATTGCCGCAAATGGCTCATGCCGCGCAGCACAGTGACCTTCAGGAACCTGTGGTAGATGTCGGCCGCTGGCGAGTCACGCTGCTGGATTCGGCGGTGCCCGGCTCGGTGCCCGGTTTCCTGCAGGAGCAGCAATTGCAATTGCTGGAGCAGTCCTTGAGCGAGGCGCCGGATCGACATCATCTGGTTTGCCTGCACCATCATCCGGTGCCAATCGGCTGTGACTGGATGGCACCTATCGGTTTGCGTAATGCCGACGCACTGTTCGCGGTGCTGGACCGTTTTCCCCAGGTGCGGGCCGTGCTGTGGGGGCATGTGCATCAGGAGTTCGATCAGCAGCGTAACGGGGTGAGGCTACTGGCTTCGCCGTCCACCTGTATCCAGTTCGCGCCGGGCAGTGTGGATTTCACCCTCGATACCGCCGCGCCGGGCTATCGCTGGCTGCGCCTGCATGATGACGGGCAGCTCGAAACCGGCGTTTCCCGTGTTGTCGGCATGCAATTCAAAGTCGACTATGGCGGCACCGGCTATTGAGCGCTGTCGAACGACGCATTCCAGTAAGGCCTTGAGTCGTACATCCCTGTAAACTACGTGGTTTTGTTCCGGGCTTCGGGAGAGACGGCTTGATCAGCGACACACCAACATTGCTGTACATTCATGGCCTGAACAGCTCGGCTCTGTCGAAAAAGGCCAGCCTGTTGATCGCCCTGATGAGCTCATTGGGTGTGGGTGAGCAACTGCTTGTACCTGAACTGCACCACCATCCACGTCAGGCCATGGCTCAACTGGAGTCCGCAATCCAGGCGCTTGGGCGGCCTTTGCTGGTCGGCAGCTCGCTCGGCGGCTACTATGCGACTCATTTGGCGCATCGGCACGGCCTCAAGGCGGTCCTGATCAATCCGGCTGTCAATCCGCACCAGTTGTTCGATGGCTACCTCGGTACCCAGCAAAACCTGTATACCGGTGAGAGCTGGGAATTGACCCGCGACCACATAACGGCATTGGCGGAGCTTGAAGTACCGGCTCCACTGGACCCTGAGCGTATTCAGGTATGGTTGCAGACCGGTGATGAAACCCTTGATTACCGCCGCGCCGAAGCGTTTTACCGCGCCTGCGCACTGCGTATCCAGGCCGGTGGCGACCACAGTTATCAAGGCTTTGCCGAGCAGATGCCGGCTTTGCTGAGTTTTGCCGGATTTGCGCCCGATCTGTTGCGGGCAATTGATCTATCCAGGTTGTAATCGCAGGAAATTGCGCTGTGTCCCAGACACCGCGCTGTTGTGCAAGCAAACGCGCTCCTGCATATCCATGAATTATTGATGATGAGAACCCATGGCCAATCCCAGCGCTAGCTCTTATAACGCAGACGCCATCGAAGTCCTCTCGGGCCTCGACCCGGTTCGCAAGCGTCCGGGCATGTACACCGACACCGCGCGGCCGAATCACCTTGCCCAGGAAGTGATCGACAACAGTGTCGACGAAGCGCTGGCTGGCCATGCCAGATCGGTCCAGGTGATCCTCCACGCCGACAACTCGCTGGAAGTGTCCGACGACGGTCGCGGCATGCCGGTGGACATTCACCCCGAAGAAGGTGTGTCCGGTGTTGAACTGATCCTCACCAAGCTGCACGCCGGGGGCAAGTTCTCCAACAAGAACTATCAGTTTTCCGGCGGCCTGCACGGTGTCGGGATTTCCGTTGTCAACGCGCTTTCGACTCAGGTCCGGGTTCGGGTCAAGCGTGATGGCAATGAGTACGAGATGACCTTTGCCGACGGCTTCAAGGCCTCGGAACTGGCCGTTGTCGGCACTGTGGGCAAGCGTAATACCGGCACCAGCGTATATTTCGCGCCGGACCCCAAGTATTTCGACAGCCCCAAATTCTCCGTCAGCCGCCTCAAGCACGTGCTCAAGGCAAAGGCGGTACTGTGTCCGGGGCTGCTGGTCAGCTTCGAGGACAAGTCCACTGGCGAAAAGGTCGAGTGGCATTACGAAGACGGCCTGCGTTCCTATCTTCAGGATTCGGTCACCGAGTTCCTGCGCCTGCCGGACGAGCCGTTCTGCGGCAGCTTCGCGGGTAACAAGGAAGCCGTGGACTGGGCTTTGCTCTGGCTGCCCGAGGGTGGCGACAGTGTTCAGGAAAGCTACGTCAACCTGATCCCGACCGCGCAGGGCGGTACCCATGTCAACGGACTGCGCCAGGGCTTGCTGGACGCGATGCGTGAGTTCTGTGAGTTCCGCAACCTTCTGCCGCGTGGCGTGAAGCTGGCACCGGAAGACGTCTGGGAGCGGATTGCCTTCGTGCTGTCGATGAAGATGCAGGAGCCGCAGTTCTCAGGCCAGACCAAAGAGCGTCTGTCGTCCCGTGAGGCGGCAGCCTTTGTTTCCGGCGTTGTGAAGGATGCTTTCAGCCTGTGGCTGAACACTCACTCCGAATTGGGCCTGCAACTGGCGGATCTGGCGATCAACAACGCCGGTCGTCGCCTGAAAGCCAGCAAGAAAGTCGAGCGCAAGCGCATCACCCAAGGGCCTGCGCTGCCCGGCAAACTGGCCGACTGTGCCGGACAGGACCCGGCGCGTTCCGAGCTGTTCCTGGTGGAAGGTGATTCCGCAGGTGGTTCGGCCAAGCAGGCACGTGACAAGGAGTTCCAGGCCATCCTGCCGTTGCGCGGCAAGATCCTCAATACCTGGGAAGTCGATGGTGGCGAAGTATTGGCCAGCCAGGAAGTCCACAATATCGCGGTTGCCATCGGTGTCGATCCGGGGGCTGCCGATATCAGCCAGTTGCGTTACGGCAAGATCTGCATCCTCGCCGACGCCGACTCGGACGGGCTGCACATCGCGACGCTGCTGTGTGCGCTGTTCGTCCAGCATTTCCGCCCTCTGGTGGATGCGGGTCATGTGTATGTCGCCATGCCGCCGCTGTACCGCATCGATCTGGGCAAGGAAATCTTCTATGCCCTGGATGAAAGCGAGCGTGACGGCATTCTGGATCGTCTGGTGGCCGAGAAGAAACGTGGCAAGCCACAGGTCACCCGATTCAAAGGCCTGGGCGAGATGAACCCGCCACAGCTGCGTGAAACCACCATGGACCCGAACACCCGGCGTCTGGTGCAGCTCACGCTGGATGACTTCGCCGCGACCTCTGAAATCATGGACATGCTGCTGGCCAAGAAACGCGCTGGCGATCGCAAGACCTGGCTTGAATCCAAAGGCAACCTTGCCGAGGTCCTGACTTGACGAGAAATTGGCTTGCCGCCCTGATGCTGGTGACTGCACCGGCTTTTGCTGCGCCCTTTGAAGAGCTGAAACTGGTGTCCGAGCATCCGGTGGATGGCATGACTGGTGGCAATCTGTCAGGGCTGGTGATGTGCAATGGGCGGCTGTGGACTGTCTCGGATCGTGACGACACGCTGCTTTATAGTCTCGATACCTCGAAGACTACCTGGGTGGCTGAGCCGCACACCATGGTCGTGCCTGAGCCGGTCAGCTATTTGCCCTTGAATCTGCGCTCCATGGCCAGCCTGTCGTCGGTAGTGCGTGGCGGCAGCATGGACTTTGAAGGC
Source organism: Pseudomonas sp. FG43 (assembly GCF_057809175.1). Classification (NCBI taxonomy): domain Bacteria; kingdom Pseudomonadati; phylum Pseudomonadota; class Gammaproteobacteria; order Pseudomonadales; family Pseudomonadaceae; genus Pseudomonas; species Pseudomonas sp. FG43. The sequence goes on along the minus strand of NZ_JBMDJL010000005.1, from coordinate 4,479 downwards.
GTGAGCTGCGATGCCGCTGGTAATCGCTATCTGGTCAGTGAGGCTCACGGCACGGTTTTGAAAGTGCCTGTCACGGGGGAGCCTGTCTGGCTCGATCTGCCAGAAGCGATGGTGGATCAGGCTCGCGCTCAAGGCATGCTGCAACGTTTCAATGCAATATTCGAAGGCATTGCCGTCAATGCGGCGGGTGACCGGATCTGGCTGGCGGCCGAACGCGAGAGTCGCGGCTTATTAGTAGTGCGGCGTGAACAGGATAAGTGGAGCTGCAAGGAAAGCTGCGTGTTGCTTGCAGATCCCGGACAAGTCACCCCTCCACCGCAGTTGAAGGGCGACAAGTTATCCACAAAGGATTTCTCGGATATTTCACTGTTCAACGGCAAGCTGTACACCCTTGAGCGCTCGGTCTATCGCATCTGCCGCCGGACGCTGGAAACGGCCAAGGTCGAGCGCTGCTGGTCCTTCGCCAGTGAAGCCTTGCTGCCTAAGCGTGTCTACGATCAGCCTTATGGTTTGACTGAGGCCTTGGTGGTGGATGAAACCGGTGCCTGGATCGGTATCGACAATAACTTCAGCGCCCGTGCCGACGGCGAGAAACGCCCGATTGTCTGGCGCTTTGCAGCGCCGGCTGGTGGCTGGAGCGCCACGCAATGAATCAGCCGCTTCCCGGCAAGCGTGCTGGCAAGATCCTGATGTTCCTTGCCTGGGGCGCCGGGCTGTTTCTGGCCACGCGCTTTTTCGGCGACTGGGAAGACCGGCAACAGAACCCCAATACCCATGTCGCTTCGCAACACGGCAAGGGTTATATAGAAGTGCAATTGCTGGCCAATCGTCAGGGGCACTTCGTCAGTACCGGGCAGATCAACGGTCGGCCAGTGGAGTTCATGATCGATACCGGTGCGACCGATGTGGCGATACCCTCTGAGGTGGCCGATAAGCTGAGCCTGTCACGAGGCGTACCGGTTACGGTGAGCACCGCCAATGGCGAAAGCCGTGGCTATCGGGCAGTGCTCGACAGCCTGCAAGTGGGCGATATCGTCCTGCGCAACGTGCGTGCCTTTGTAGCGCCCGGCCTTGAGGGCGAACAGATATTGCTTGGCATGAGTGCAATGAAACAACTCGAATTTACCCAGCGCGGCGGCACCTTGCTGCTGCGTCAGACGACAAAATGATGAGGCCCGCATGAGCGACTCCCTTGACCTCAGCCTGGATGGCGTAGAACGCCGATCACTGGCTGACTTCACCGAACAGGCCTACCTCAATTACTCCATGTACGTAATCATGGATCGTGCCTTGCCGCATATCGGTGACGGCCTCAAGCCTGTACAGCGACGCATTGTCTACGCCATGAGCGAGTTGGGCCTTGGTGCTGACTCCAAGCACAAGAAGTCGGCGCGTACCGTGGGCGACGTGCTCGGCAAGTTTCACCCGCACGGCGACTCGGCCTGCTACGAAGCCATGGTCCTTATGGCCCAGCCATTCAGCTATCGCTACACGCTGGTGGACGGGCAGGGTAACTGGGGCGCGCCGGACGATCCCAAGTCTTTCGCTGCCATGCGTTACACCGAAGCCCGTTTGTCGCGTTATTCCGAAGTGCTGCTCAGCGAGCTGGGCCAGGGAACTGCGGACTGGGTTCCGAATTTTGACGGAACCCTGGATGAACCTGCTGTCTTGCCAGCACGTTTGCCGAATATCCTGCTCAATGGCACCACCGGTATCGCCGTGGGCATGGCCACTGATGTGCCGCCGCATAACCTGCGTGAAGTGGCCAGTGCCTGCGTGCATCTGCTCGATGACCCCAAGGCCAGCATCGAAGACCTGTGTGAGCACGTCAAAGGCCCGGATTACCCGACCGAGGCGGAAATCATCACGCCACGCGCCGACCTGCTGAAAATCTACGAAAGCGGTCGCGGTTCGGTGCGCATGCGTGCCGTGTATCGCGTTGAAGATGGCGACATCGTGGTCACTGCGCTGCCGCATCAGGTATCGGGCGCCAAGGTGCTGGAGCAGATCGCGGCCCAGATGCAGGCCAAGAAGTTGCCGATGGTCGCAGACCTGCGTGACGAGTCGGACCACGAAAACCCGTGCCGCATCGTGATTATCCCGCGCTCCAACCGGGTCGAACTCGACGAGTTGATGCAGCATCTGTTCGCCACGACCGAGCTTGAGTCCAGCTATCGGGTGAACATCAACATCATCGGTCTGGACGGCAAGCCACAGCTCAAGAACCTGAAAGCACTGCTCAACGAGTGGCTTGTATTCCGTATCGCAACCGTTCGCCGTCGTTTGCAGTACCGTCTCGACAAGGTCGAGCATCGCCTGCACCTGTTGGACGGTTTGCTCACGGCGTATCTGAACCTGGATGAAGTTATCCACATCATCCGTACCGCCGAACATCCGCGTGCAGAGCTGATCGCGCGCTTTGGTCTGACAGAAATCCAGGCTGACTACATTCTCGATACCCGTCTGCGTCAGTTGGCGCGTCTGGAAGAGATGAAGCTGCGCAGTGAACAGGATGCCTTGCTCAAGGAGCAGGCCAAGCTTCAGGCCCTGCTGGGCAGCGAGTCCAAGCTGCGCAAACTGGTGCGTAGCGAGCTGATTGCCGACGCCGAAACCTATGGCGATGACCGTCGCTCGCCTATCGTTGCGCGTGCCGAAGCCAAAGCGTTGTCCGAAAACGAACTGATGCCGACCGAACCGGTGACGGTCGTATTGTCCGAAAAAGGCTGGGTGCGTTGCGCCAAGGGCCATGATGTCGACGCCACAGGGCTTTCCTATAAAGCAGGCGATGGCTTCAAGACCTCGGCCATCGGGCGCTCCAACCAGTTTGCCGTCTTTATCGACTCGACCGGGCGCAGCTACTCGGTGGCAGCCCATACCTTGCCGAATGCGCGTGGTCAGGGCGAGCCATTGACCGGCAAACTGCAACCACCGCCAGGCGCGACCTTCGAGTGCGTGCTGTTGCCGGAAGATGAAGCGCTGTACGTTATCGCGTCGGATGCCGGTTACGGTTTTGTGGTAAAAGGTGAAGACTTGCAGGCCAAGAACAAGGCTGGCAAGGCATTGCTGAGCCTGCCGACAGGCTCGAAAGTCATTCTGCCGCGGCCTGTGGCAGATCGTGAACATAACTGGCTGGCAGCCGTGACCACTGAAGGCCGATTACTGGTTTTCAGAGTCAGCGACTTGCCTCAGTTGGGTAAGGGCAAAGGCAACAAGATCATCGGTATTCCAGGCGAGCGTGTCGCGAGCCGGGAAGAGTATGTGACAGATCTGGCGGTAATCCCGCAAGGCGCTACGCTGGTGCTTCAGGCTGGCAAGCGTACTCTGTCGCTCAAGGCCGAAGACCTTGAACATTACAAAGGAGAACGTGGTCGACGAGGGAACAAACTGCCAAGAGGCTTCCAGCGTGTGGATGCCCTGTTGGTGGAAAACAGCTAGGAATATTCATTTAGAGCCAGCGGTCTTCGTTTTGCCATGAAGATCGACGCATAATCGCTGGAGTCATGGCGAATATTCACGGATGATATGGTGTCTTGGGGTCTCGGCGTGGCGCAGTGCCTGCATGAGCCTATAAGTATCTACACTGTGGCCGCCTGAGGCGGCCACCTGGATGGGACGATGAATTTTCTACGCCTTCCCTTTGTCTTGTTGATGACGGGCGTTTTGGGGTTGGCTGGTTGCAGTATGCATCAGCCTACCGCGCTGTATCAGCTGGACAGTGGTGACCCGGGCCAGCCAAAACAGAGCACGGGGCTTGCTGTTTTGCTGGGTCCGGTTTCAGTTGCTGACTACCTGCAACGTGAAACCCTGCTGCAACGTCAACCTGACGGTACATTGACGGCTTCACCTGATGGCCGTTGGGCTGGCAACCTGTCTTCGGACATTGACCAGCTTCTTCTGCGTCAACTGGCCTGGAAGCTCGATAGCCAGCGAGTCGTACTCGCTCCTGCTGTCGCGAATTTCAATCCGGATGTACAGATCGTGTTGTCGATCACCCGCCTTGATTCGGGGGCCAAGCAACCTGCCGTGCTCGATGCGCAATGGCGTTTGCTGGACCGCAAGGGCAATGTCCGCGACAGCCGCCTTGTCCACCTGGAAGAGGTTCACACTGGTGGCTCTGCCGATCAGGTCAGGGCGCAGGGTATTCTGCTGCAACGTCTTGCCGAACAGGTCAGCGTCGCGGTCAAGCCGATTTCCTGGCAAGTCGTCGACGAGCCGAAGAAGGTGCCGGTTGTGAAGGCCAAAGAGCCCGACAAGCCGAAGATCCCGATGGCTTCACCGATACGTACAGACCTTGAAGTGTTCCGCTTCTAAGTCTGAACCCCACAAAAAAGCCCGCAGCGATGCGGGCTTTTTTGTGGGCTACTACACCGTAATGCTGATCAGTTAAGAGGCTGATTTCAAAAAAAACGGGTGGCTGGAGTCACAATCCGTGGGAGGGGCCTTGGCCGCGACAGCCCGGTTTCAGGCGCTGAAAATGTG